>CAZRXW010000018.1:0-17534 GCA_964604195.1 uncultured Bdellovibrionales bacterium | reverse complement strand
AGATCCTATACCTGGACGCGTTCGCGCTCCTCGGATGGGTACCTCGTCGATGTTGGTCGCTTGGATGGCGATGGCGCGGACGTGGGCGGGGGCTCTCCGCACGGTCGCAATGGCTCTCTGGGCGTTGCCTTCTCCCGCCACGCCTAATTTCTTTCAGAAATTATGGCGGGCAGTGTGGAGGAGTTTGTATTTTGATATTCGATTTTTGACTTAGATTTTGTCGCCGGAGAGGCGACAAAAGAACTTCGTGTTAGGATAAAAGTGGGCAATGCAGGGCCTGGTTTACGGATCACCCTCGCCCGCTGTTTGACACACTGCTTCGCTCTTTCTGGTGCAGTTTTTACAGGATTATGGAGTGCACGCATATTGATACAAGACATCCCTGATTTCTCAGGAGATAACGGATGTCTCTTGCCACGGATGGAAAGAGCGAAAGGAACGCTCCTCGGATGGGAACCTCGTCAATGTTGGTAACTTGGATGGCGATGGCGCGAACGTGAACAGGAACTCTCCGCACAATCGCAATGACAATCTGGGCGTTGCCTTCTCCCGAAGTGTGATCAAAAAGAAGGTCGGGAATATCATGTTTCCGACTTTTCTTTTGTCTTGGTTTCTTGGGCGAGGATAAAACCACCGAGTTCTCGACCGATGGTGACTAATTGTTCTGAAGCCTGGGCGTAATGCCTGTCACTGAGCGCTTGTGTTTGGTGGAGGAGACGGAGTGTAATTTTGAGCACCTGGAGTTTACAATCCATTTTATGCAGGATGAGCAAACGGCTTTGGCCGGATTTCTTGAGGGCCAGTACCAAAAATTCGATCAACTCAAAGGAGAGGGACAGGCTTCGGGTGCCAAGGGTGTAGCGCGTGAGCTTGGGCATCCGGCTGACCAGATTCGTCCATGCGACGTACCAGTCGCCAAGATGTTGCAGGAGCGAAAATTGAGCGGAACCGCGGGGGGGGGTGTTCATGGGATTTGGTTTGAAAAAGTTATCAGTATAGAAAATTTGTGTGCCGCCTGGCGCGAGTTCACACGAGGCAAGCGCTGGAAAAGCGACGTGCTTTCCTTTGGGATGAATATCGAAGAGGAAATCATCTCACTTCATCAGGCTTTGGAACAGGGTACGTATACTCATGGACCCTACACCCATTTCACCGTCTCGGATCCCAAGCCACGTGCTATTCACAAAGCGTCTGTCCGTGATCGTTTGCTCCATCACGCGATTCACCGGATCATCGAGCCTTGGTTTGAGCGACGCTTTATCTATGATACCTATGCTAGTCGCTCCGGCAAAGGGACGCACGCTGCGGTGAAGCGGTTTGAGTGGCTCGCCTGGAAATTGTGTCGCAATCGAACGCGGACAGTGTGGGTGCTTCAGTGCGACGTGAAAAAGTTTTTTGCTTCGGTTGATCACGCTACATTGAAGGGTCGGCTCGAGCGGGTGATTCACGATGATCTATTGATGAAGTTACTCTCAAATGGTATTGAGAGTTTCGAAGTGAGTCCTGGGAAAGGTATCCCACTCGGCAATCTGACGAGCCAGCTTTATGCCAATGTCTATCTCGATCAACTCGACCAATACATCAAGCGAGTACTCCGAGTCCCAGCATATCTTCGTTACGCGGACGATATGCTCTTGGCTCACACGGATAGGGAGGTACTTCTCTCTTGGTATGTGCGGATTGAAAGATTTCTCATAACCGAGTGTAAACTTGTGCTTCATCCACATAAGACCACACTCCGCCCCTGGCATCAGGGCATTGATTTCTTGGGCTATGTTTCCTTTCCGACCCACCGCGTGCTACGGACGCGGACCAAGTGGCGTCTCCTTCGGCGTATCAGTACTGCTAATGCCAGCTCATATCTGGGAGTGACGCTTCATGTACGGGCACTCCTCCCTCGTATGTGCGCTATGCTATATTTTATTCATGCACGAAGGCAATTTTTTTGAGATCAAAAAGAATGGCGCAACGTCTCCTCGAGAGACGTTTCTTCCGGTCGCTCCTGAAACGACAAAGGAGTCAGGGAGCGTGGTTGAGAATTTTTTTGAGGAGCAGCGCCAATTCTTGGAGTGGTATGCAGGGGACAGCTCGATCCGGATGCGTTCGTCGGAAGGTGTACAGCTTCCCGATGGACAGCCACTCACCACTTTTGCCATCGATCTCGAAGCGGGGGTGATGTATGGCCACCCGAAATTTTTTGAAACCGAGCTCGGCTATAGTCCAGATAAGGCCCTCTTTGCCTATCTTCACGAATTTGAACATTTTCGAGAACTTCGGAGTCTTTTATCTGAGCGTGAAGGCCGGGCGATATGGCAGAGTCACCAAAAAAAGATCAAGGATAAACAACGCTACCATATTTTGGACAATTGCTTCGATGACGTCAAAATGAATCGGACAGTAGTGAGGCGGGTGCCGACTCTCTCTCCGACGAGGAAGAAGCTTTATACCGAAAATCTTTTCCCTGAGCGCGACTTGACCACACTTCCCAAACATCTCCAGTTTGCTTATATCCTCAATTGCGAACAACAAGAGACGGGAGAGCGGTGGCAGGTAGCTGACGACGTGCGGGCGGCTATGACCACACTCGAGGCCCTACGGGGGAAATCCGGCGTGCCGTTTATCGAATATGCCAGTAGTCCCAATACGCCGATGAGCGTGCGCCTGCGACTCCAAGAAACTATCATCGAGCCCGTTTACGATCGGTTTTTTGTCGAGGATGTAGCGGAGAAAAAGAGCCAGGAGCCAAAAAGCGTGAGTGAAGCCACGGAGAATAAAGCAGGGGGCGAGTCAGGTGCTTCTCAGGAAGGAGCAGGAAAGCCTGGAGGAGAAAAAGGAGAGCAGGGAAGAGAGATAGGAGTATCAACCAATCCGGAAGACTTTTTTCAGGACGAGTATGCTGAGTTTTTCCGTCGCTATCGGCACGCGACTTCGGAAGAAAAAATCGATGAAGCGGTAGCTCAGGAAATCAAACGCCAGGAAGCTATCGAACAAAAAGAAGGAAAGTCAAAAATAGGGGAGCAGACACTGGAGGCCTATGCACGCACTCGGGGAGTAAATGCTCGTGACCTGCAAGAGTATCGCCATCTGGTGGCCCGCCTCGAAACGCTCAGGAGTGATGAGAGTGATGATACCGTGATTGAAGAACTGCGAGCGATCTTTCGTCGGATCGTAACGGAGCGGAAGCGAATGATGCCAGCGCCCGAGTATCCACTGCCTGAAGGCGATATCCTGAGTTATCCTGCTGAAGCCGTAGTACGAACCAGAGCTGGCGAAGCCGAACCGGATGTCTGGGAAAATATCGAAACGAGGGAAAGGAGAGAAAAGGAGATTGGTAATTTTGATGTCATTCTGGTTGGGGATGTATCGATCTCGATGCAAAAAGATAGTAAAGCTACCGAACAACGCCTGGCGATGACGCTCATACTTGAAGCACTCCAAGAATTCATTGAGGAACTCGAGACGCTCAGGCCGGAACTACGTGATAATCTGTCTATCCGGACGGGAGCTTTTGTCTTTGGTTCGCAATCCGAATGTCTCAAACCCCTCTCACCAGAACTCACTGAAAAAGAACGAGTAGCGATCTATAAGCGTCTCGGCCAGTCTGATGGACAATCAACCAAAGATTTCCTGGTGCTTGAACAATTACTCGGAGCGCTCACTGAAGAGGAAATAGAGCGGATACAAGCCGGGAAGTTAAAAAAACTTGTCTTGGTTATGAGTGACGGCGAGAGTGCTGATGTGACGCGAGTGCAACAAGTGATATCCAAACTTCGTGAGCAAGGCGTAACGGTAATCGGTATCGGCATCACGGCTTCGGGCGGTGCCATCACCACTACCTATACTCCCGAAGCCCAGCTGGCCAAAAAAGCGAGTGACCTGCCGTATGTCTTAGCTGAACTATTGAAAAAACACTTGGCAGATTTGTAAGTGTGCCTGGATACTGAGACCGGGCGATTTACAGCATGTCAGAAACCTGGTATACTTGGAAGCAACTTGTATTTTATTTCTCCCCTCTCTTATGCCGGCGAGTAATGGGAAAAAGAACGTGATTGAAATTCGGGGGGCGCGGGTGAACAATTTGAAAAACGTTGATATCGACATTCCGCGCGATTGTTTTGTGGTCGTCACTGGTTTGTCGGGTTCGGGTAAATCCTCCCTGGCCTTTGATACGCTCTATGCTGAAGCAAACCGACGCTATGTCGAAAGCCTTTCGTCTTATGCGCGGAACTTCATGGAGGGCTACGATAAGCCTGATGTCGATACGATCAAAAACCTTTCGCCAGCTATTTCGATCGACCAGAAGAGTGTGTCACGGAGTCCACGTTCGACTGTCGGCACGATGACGGAAGTGTATGACTATCTCCGCATTCTCTTTGCCAAAGTCGGGACACCGTGTTGTCCGAAATGTCACCAAACGCTCACCCGTAAATCTCCCCAACGTATTTTGGGAGAACTCCTCGAACAAAAAGCGGGGAGCGCGGTGGCAATTGTGGCGGAGAGCCCACAATTACTTGAAAAAAATCTTGGCGAAATGCTGGAGTTGGTTTCTGATTGGGGATTCGTGCGGGTATTCTGGAAGAACGAGATGTCACTAGTGACCGAATTGAAACTTCGAGCCGATCTTCATGAAAAGGGCCCACTGTCAGTTGTAGTGGACCGATTCAATCTTGATCCGACTCGTCCCGATAAGGAACGAATTCTTGATTCGCTAGTCTCAGCTTTTCATGTTGGTCAGGGCGTATTGCGTATTCTGCTTGAGGGCGAGCACTTCCACACGTACTATGAACGTTTTCGGTGTGAAGCCTGCCAAGTGGAATTACCTGAATTTACCCCAGCCCATTTTTCCTTTAATAGTCCAGAGGGAGCGTGTCCGAAGTGTGGCGGTTTGGGTGTCACACTCGAATTTGACCCAAAGCTCGTTATTCCTAACCAAGCCCTTTCTCTCCTTGAAGGAGCTATTCGTCCTTGGAGTAAAATGAACGGGGATCGGGGTGGGAGCAATGGTCCTATGGCTATGCTTCAGGAGGTGGCTCGTCGCGAAAAGATTTCTCTTATACTCCCAGTAAAAAAATTGACCGAAAAACAGAGGCATTTCCTCTTATATGGTGAAGCGCAGAAGGCAAAAGATGAGAACACAGCGTTTGTTGGTGTTATCGGTATGCTGGATCGAAAGTACCGCGACACCAAGTCCGAACATTTGCGCGGAGAAATTGAGACTTATATGTACACGGAGACTTGTTCTGATTGTCGAGGGAAGCGTCTCAAACCGGCGTCGTTATCAGTCTTGGTAGCTGATCAATCGATAGACCAGATTGTTGATCAAAGTGTAGAACTCCTTCTCGAGTATTTTGATAAGCTCAAAACAAAATTGTTAACTGATGGCCACCCTCAGAATTTGGTGGATACTTTATTTCAGGAAATGGATACAAGACTCTCGGCGGTTGATAAGGTTGGTCTGGGATATCTGACTCTTTCTCGAGGAGCAGATACTCTTTCGGGTGGTGAGGCTCAACGAATTCGACTTTCGGTACAAATCAAGTCAGGACTTTCTGGTATCATCTATGTTTTGGATGAGCCATCAGTAGGTCTTCACAGTCGTGATACAGATCGTCTCATTAGAGCCCTTGATGAACTTCGAGGTGCTGATAACTCACTGGTGGTTGTTGAGCATGATGTAGCTATTATGCGTAAGGCTGACTGGATTATTGATCTAGGTCCCGGTGCCGGTAAGGAGGGCGGTGAAATAATTTTTTCTGGCCCCCCAGAGAAGCTTTTCAAATCAAAAATTCTTACCGGCGAGTACCTTTGCGGGAAGCGTTCAGTTGTCGAGCCTGCCAAACCTCGTAGTGGTAATGGAAAGAATCTTGTCATAGTAGGGGCTACTGAACATAATTTGCAGAGGATAACAGTAGAAATTCCTCTGGCAAAATTTATTGCTGTAGCCGGTGTTTCTGGCTCTGGAAAATCAACCTTGGTTCATGATATTTTGGCTCGTGCTTTGGCAAAGCGTTTTTATCAAGCTAAAACTCCTCCAGGTGCCCATCAAGAGATTTGTGGCCTAGAACATATAGATAAAGTGATTACGGTGAATCAGGATCCGATTGGTCGTACCCCAAGATCAAATGCAGCTACGTATACAGGAGTATTTGGCCATATTCGTGAGGTGTTTGCTGATACGCCAGAGGCCAAGAAAGAACGTTATACTGCGAGTTCTTTTAGTTTCAATATGCGGGGTGGACGATGTGAGATCTGTCAGGGAGGAGGACTGAAGAAGATTGAGATGTATCTTTTGCCTGACGTCTATATTCCCTGTGAGGCATGCAGCGGAACACGCTACAATCAAAAAACTCTCTCATTGCAGTATCGAGGAAAAAATATTGCAGAAATTTTGAGTATGACCGTAACCGAGGCAAGGGGATTCTTTCTCGACCAACCAATGATTGAGGAAAAACTTAGAGTGCTTGAGGAGGTTGGATTGGGTTATTTGGTACTGGGACAGAGTGCTCCTAATCTTTCTGGTGGCGAGGCTCAACGTACCAAGCTTGCTACTGAACTTGCCCGAAAATCGACTGGTAATACGCTATATATCCTTGATGAGCCTACGATTGGTCTTCATTTTGAAGATGTACGGAGATTGCTCGAGGTGTTGAATGCATTAGTCGATCGAGGAAATACAGTCTTGGTAGTGGAGCATAATGTAGATGTTATTCGAGCGGCTGACTGGGTGATTGAGATGGGGCCAGATGGTGGGTCACGTGGTGGACAAGTCTTGTTTTCTGGTACGCCAGATAAACTAAAGAAAATAAAAAATAGTCCTACTGCCAAGTATCTCTAAAAAATAGTATGCTCTCAAAATTTGTCTTGGCAACAATTGTTTACTACGACACACTCGAGTATCCGATGACGGCATTTGAGGCGTGGAAGCATCTGCTTATCCCTGATGGAGTTACCAATATTCCTAAGGCATCGCTTCGTGCTGTTGAGCAAACGCTGGAGTCACTCCAATCTCGTGGCTCTGTGGAAGAAAATTTTGGTTTTTGGGCGCTGCCCTGTCGCGAGGGGTTGGTTTTGGATCGGATCCAGCGAGAAAAGCGGGCAGTAGAAAAAATAAAACGAGCGGTAAAACTTATTCGGCGGTGTAGCTGGATTCCTTTTGTGAGGATGATTGCTCTTACGGGGAGCCTCTCTATGAAGCAAGGTGATCGATCGAGCGATTGGGATCTTCTCGTGGCCATGAAGAGTGGGGCTATTTGGACCGGTCGTTTCTTGCTTACGTTTTGGCTAACGGCACTGGGTCAGCGGCGACATGGGCAGCACATTACTGATAGGGCTTGCCTTAACTGCTATCTGGCTGATTCGTCGCTTGAGGTACCTCTCAAGGATGTTTTCTCTTCTCACGAGTATCGATTTATGTATCCTGTTGTAGGAGAGGAAACTTTTCGGTCTTTTGAATTAGTGAATCGTTGGATGGCACGTTACCGCCCCCATTTTTCCCCCACAGTAGTTTCGCCGCTCTTTCTTGTCTCGCCAAAGAGATGGATGAGAGTGCTTCAGACCGCTCTAGAGCAGCTATTCGTTCATCGATGGCTCGAGAAATATCTCCGGCGATACCAAAAGCAGCGTATCGAACGAAATCCAAAGACCCAGATCCCTGGTGGGTTTATTTTGGTTAGCGATGAGGCTCTTGTTTTTCTTCCTGAGCCAAAAGGTCCAAAAGTGTTCGATCGTTTTAAAGAGAGTCTTTCTCAAAATTCTCTGTAGAATCGTTAGGGATTATTTTTTCTGATGGAAACCTGTTTTTTAGCGAGGGGAATTTGGTGTATACTGAAAGCAAATCAATATCAATATCAATATCAAACGGCGTTATGCCAAAGTTTTTGTATACAGCCAAACATGTTACTACTGGCGAGACGAGAGGTGGTGAAATGATAGCTAAGGATGAGAAGGAGCTTGCCCAGGGGTTACGGTCTGAAGGGTATCTAGTGACGTCGGTGGAACAGACAGAAAAAGAAGCTGGTGCTGTCCAGGTGCGTTTCATGGATAGATTTCTATCAGTACCGCTCAAAGAAAAAATGGTTTTTGCGAGAAATCTAGCGGTTATGGTGTCGTCTGGCCTCACGGTATCAAAGGCTATTCATAATTTGAGTATTCAAACACCGAATGCACACTTCAAGAAAATACTTCAGGGTATCCATGAAGATGTTCAGTCGGGAAAACAACTTTCTGAAGGATTAGCCAAGTATCCCGGGGTGTTTAATGAGCTGTTTGTAAACATGGTTTCTGTTGGTGAAATCTCCGGAAATCTTGAAGAAGTACTTGATATCTTGGCGCTTCAACTTGAAAAAGAACATGATCTTCTTTCTAAGGTACGAGGGGCGATGACATATCCAGCAGTCATAGTAGTGGCTATGATTGGTATCGGGATTCTGATGCTTACCTATATCCTCCCAAAGATCACTCAAGTATTCGTTGATATGGATGTGGAACTTCCCAAGACAACTTTGTTCATTATTGCAATGAGTAATTTTGTACGAGATCACTGGCTGATTACTATCGGTATCGTAGTTGGATCTATCTTCTCAATTCGTTTTTTTGGAAAGACTGATACGGGGCGTCATTTTTTCCATTGGCTTTTCTTGAGACTGCCAGTGGTTGGCAATATTATTATCAAGGTAAATTCAGCTCGTTTTGCTCGTATTTACAGTTCTCTTCTAAAGAGCGGTGTCTCAGTTGTGAATGCTTTGGCTATTGTGGCTAGGACGTTGGGGAATATTTATTACAAAGAAGCGCTTACCGCCGGGATTGATGAAGTACAAAAGGGGACTGAACTTTCAAAGATAATTGAGAAGTACCCAAAAATTTTTCCAGTGATGGTAGCACAAATCATTCAAGTAGGTGAGGAGACAGGGAAAACAGAGGATGTACTCCAACGATTGGCAGAATTTTATGAGGAAGAGGTCTCTCAGATTACCAAGAATATGTCATCTATTGTAGAACCGATACTGATGCTCTTGATTGGTGGATCGGTTGGTTTTTTTGCTGTAGCGATGCTTCAGCCAATGTACAGTGTTTTGGAAAATATCAAATAATTCTTTTTTCTTTGTGAAGCAATCAGATATCTTTCTTAAGAAAAATAAAAGGAGGGGGTTTCAAGGGTTTACCCTTATTGAGGCTCTAATGTTTCTTTTTCTTTTTTCTGTCATTACTCTTTCTTTCTATCAGACATGGATTTTGGCAACCGGACATATTGTAAATGTCAAGAGTCGATTAGGAGCAATCGCTGTGGCAAATCAGCAGATGGAGATAATTCGGAGCATTATTTTTGACGACATCGGCACCACTACGGGTATCCCAGCGGGTACATTAGCTGAAAATCAAACTCTTACGGTAAACAACGCTGTCTACAATGTCCATACGCTTGTACAATTCGTAGATAATCAGACAGATGGCACTTTGGGAGCGGGGACAGATATTGCCCCCAACGATTATAAACAAGTAACCGTTACTGTATCTTGGGGTGGTGGTGCTGATACAGAAAAAGTGACTACCGCATCTATTTTTTCCTTGGATGGAGTTGAATCGGTAGCGGCGGGCACAGGAATTCTTTCCGTCAATGTACTTGATGGTACTGGAGCTGGAGTGTCGGGTGCATCCGTTCACATTGTCAACGGTAGTGTTGTTCCGGCGGTTAATATTACTGCCTCTACTGATGCTAATGGCAATCTAACATTCCCTGGGGCCCCAGCTTCAGTTCAGGGATATCAGATTAGCGTGAGTAAGTCTGGCTACTATCCTAACACTACTTATCCACCGTATCCGACTTCTACCTTTAACCCAGTAAATATTCATACGACGGTAGTGGCTGGTAGTCTTACTGCCACTACCTTAGTGAGCGACGCTGATTCGGATATCAGTTTTCGCACCGAGGATTCATTCGGTACTGATGTTTCAGACGTCGATTTTGATATTACTGGAGGTCTAGCCATTGGCAATGAGGTTTCCGATGGGTCTCCAGTCTATGATTATACTCAATCGCTTTCTACTGATGGGAGTGGGGAAGAAAATATTAATGATCGAAGTGCGGGGGTATATACGGTGGCTCTAGATGCTGGTGAAACTTCCTATAGGTTTCTTCGACTTTCTCCGGAGGAAGCAGATTTTGGTACTGTCAATCTATCGGCAGGAACTAATAAATCAGTGACAATGGTTTTAGCTGATAAATCTTTTAGTTCCGCCTTGATTACGGCTGTGAATTCAGCTGATAATCAACCAATTGCTGGGGCTAGTGTCCGTCTTACCAACGCTGGAATTGGCTATGATACAACCGTTACTACAGATACGTATGGCCAAGCGTTCTTTCATACAACTAATACACCGCTTGTAGCTGGTTCGTATGATGTGGAGGTTACCGCAGCGAGTTATGTTACCAAGACGGGGACGATAGATATTGCTGGTGACAAGCTTGAGGAGAAACAATTTGCATTGGTGTTTATTCCAGGTTAGTCAAAAATATTTATGAGAACTGTTCGTGGAATGTCATTTATAGAGATGATTGTGGCTATCCTTATTATGCTTCTAGGGATGAGCGGCTTCACTTACCTTTTTGTGGATAGTTGGCGGTCTAATAAGTATATTATTGAAATGGGCAATGCCTCCCTCCTTGTTTCACGAGCAGTAAATAATTTAGTTGCAGATTTACGAAAGGTAAGACAGGCAGATAATGGAGATTTTCCAATTGAATCAGGAAGTGACTTTGATATTAAAGTATACATTGATATCGATAACGATGGTGTTACCGAGAGAGTGCACTACTACCTGCAAAGTGGATCTCTTTATCGGGGAGTAAGAGAACCTGTTGGTAATCTTCCAGTAAATTATCCAAATGGTGATGGCACTACCACTCTGTTGGCCAACTCTATCATTAATTCAAACTCGCAGCCAGTTTTCTCTTATTATAACGATGAATATCCTTCTGATACCATAAATAACCCATTGGCAACACCGGTAAATGTGGCTGAGGTAAAGATGGTCAAAGTTCATTTGATGATTAATATTGACCCCTTAAATGTTCCTGAGCATATAAACGTTGAATCTTTTGCTGAACTTAGAAATCTCAATGGCTACTAACACTATTTTTATGCGAGTGGTTCGTGGATCAGCTTTAGCCTATGGTCTGGTGATTATGACAGTTGTCATGATACTTCTTACGTCTATTGTGAGTTTTGTAAGTTCATATCTCCAATATAGTCTGAAGCAACGTGATCGAGAGCAGGCGCTTCATATTGCTGAGGCGGGTATACACTTTTACCGCTGGTATCTTGCTCATCAACTCGATGGGAGGACGGCGAGTCAGATTCAGGCTTTTTGGGATGCTGGGACAGCTTTGGGTCAATCAACGCCATATGTGGGTTCTTTTGGTGGAGGGGAATATTCTATTACGGTTACCCCTCCTGATTCGGGACAAACTATCGTATATATCACCTCAACTGGACAGACGGATCGTTATCCAGATCAGTCTCGTACGATCAGAGTGAGGCTGCGCAGACCTTCATGGAGTGAGTATGCCGCGCTTACTGATGAAGCAGTACGCTTTGGTACTGGGACAGAGGTGTTTGGAAAAATCCATTCTAATAATGGTATTCGTTTTGATGGCTTGGCTCACAATGTGGTCTCAAGCGCGGTTGATGAGTATAATGACCCCGATCATACTGGTGCTAATGAATTTGGTGTCCATACTCATGTTAATGCCCCGCCATCTTCTGGAGTGAATAACACTTTTCGTGCAGCCGAGGCTCCGCCGAGTACTGTTGCAACTCGAACAGATGTTTTCGAAGCGGGACGTGAGTTTCCAGTGGCGCCACTCGATTTCAATGGCCTTCTTGGTGATCTGAGTTTGATGAAGAGTGAGGCTCAATCTGGGGCAAATGGGAGTAGATATTTTGATAATACCAGACAAGGGAGGCATATTATTTTGAAGTCAAATGATACTTTTGATATTCGAACAGTGCAGAGTTTTAATGCATCCACTAATGAAATTATTAACTACAATGGTGGCTGGTCGAATTATTCTATCCCGGATGGGGGGGTTATTTTTGTAGAAAACAATGTTTGGCTTGAGGGAACAGTTGATGGACGAAGGGTTACAGTAGTGGCGGCTAATCTTATTTCTGCTTCACAAAAGACTATATATCTAGGAAAAGATCTCCGATATACCAATTATGATTGTACCGATATGATCGGAGTGATTGGTCAGAATGATGTGGAAGTCTATCGACAGAGTAATAATATTTTGCGATTGGACGCAGCCCTTTTGGCTCAGTCTGGTAGAGTGGGCAGAGCAAATTATACTGGCCCATATGCTACTCGGGATACTATTACCGTTTATGGATCAATTGTTAGCAATCAGCGATATGGATTTGCTTGGGCTGATGCGATGGGGAATCATGTGTCGGGATATCAGACCCGCAATCTATATTATGATAACAATCTTTTGTATTGTCCACCCCCATACTTTCCTACGGGGACACAGTATGAACTCGATCTCTGGGAAGAACTTTAGTATTGCTTGGTAAATGTTTGTTGATGGGTGTGTTATTATAGTAAAAGAGAAAAATAGAAAGCAAAAATAAACGTTTGGTATGAGTTTGCTTTATAAAAAAATTTTTAATCTCTTCCCACAATCCTTCGGGCTAGATCTCTCCGATCTCTCCTTGAAGGCTCTTTGGCTTGAGCGTGAGGGAAAAGAAGAAATTGTTACGAGTTTTGGATCAGTCCCTCTTGCTTTGGGAAGTGTTGTCGATGGGGAGATTATCAAAGAAGAAGTGGTGGTACAGGCTATACATGACATCATGGAGAAGACTAAGCCGTCGCCGATTCATACCAAAAAGGTTATTTGCTCTCTTCCGGAAACAAAGGCTTTTTTGCGTATTATCGGCTTACCTGAGATGGCTCCCGAGGAAGTAAAAGAAGCTATTAAGTGGGAAATCGAAGCCAATATTCCATTGACGCTTGACCAAGTATATTACGACTATCAAATTCTTGAAAAAAAACTTATTCCAGAGAAGGGAAAAATGAGCATTTTGGTGGTGGCGGTAGCTCGCAATATGGTAGATCAGTTTCAGGGAGTACTCGAAAAGGCTGGCTTGGAAGTGGCTGGATTTGAGACTGAGTCTATTGCGCAAGCTCGGAGTCTTCTTTCTGAGAAAGTTGAGGATAAGACAAGATTAATTATCGATATCGGTGATCGTAGAACAAGTTTTTTGGTGGCAATAGGTAACACTCCTTGTTTTACGTCGAGTGTCCCGTTATCTTCTCAAATGATTACCGATGCCATTTCCAAGGAGATGAAGATATCTTTTGATGAAGCGGAGATCATGAAGATAAAGTATGGCCTAGGGTCGCTCGCACTCAAGAGCCCGTTGTTTAAAGCAGCTCAGCCTGTTTTGGAGAATATTGCTGTGGAAGTTGAGCGATCGATAAATTTTTATCTCTCAAATCTTGGATATTCTAAATCGATTGATAGTATCGTGCTCTGTGGTGGTGGCTCTAATATGAAAGGACTTCTGCCTTATCTTACGAAACGTCTCAACCAGTCAATTGAGTTTGGTAATCCTTGGGTTAACGTCCATCTAGGACGGATGCTTCCACCGATTGATCGTGGGCACTCAGTTCAGTATTCAACAGTGATTGGTCTCGCTCTGCGTGGCCTTGATGAGTATGCGGATTTTGCTTAATCTCTTACCTGAAGAAAAGCAGCGGGAACTTTCGAGGAAGTTTTATTCCCGGTTTTTTCTCTGGCAAACTTGTCTTATTTTAGTGCTAGTTATTTTCTATGCTACTGTTCTTGGAGGTATTTATTTTTTACTTAATTATCAAGTAAAGGGAGCCCAGCTGGCGTTGGAAAGTTTTAACCAATACAATCAGGAATCAAGAAAGCTTACCGAGTATCAAGAAGCTTTTCGTCAGGCTAATAATCTTAGTGCGGATATAACTCAATATCTTGATCAGCATCATCAGTGGGGAGGGCTATTCCTTTTATTAGAGAGGCTAACTCCAGTAGGGGTGTCTCTCACTGGTTTAAGTACCAAGGACTACACTGTCTCTATTGCTGGGCGGGCAGATACTCGTGATCAATTTTTGGCTTTTGAAGCAGCTCTAAAAGCAGTTGAATGTACAAGTGATGTTAAAGTGCCACTTTCTAATCTTTTTGCTCAGACGGAACTAGATTTTCAGATTGATTTTAATATCAAGAAAGAGTGCCTTTTGAATCGTAATTAGGAGGTATGGTAAATAATACTCATTGGAACAGCATCAAACCATGGCTCATTCAGGGAGGGCTTTTGCTGGGGATGGGAATACTTTTTTGGTTTGGTATACGACCACTCCACCAAATGATTTCTGCACGGATGGACACAATCCAACAGCTGGACGTAATGCGGGAATTCCGATCTGGCGAAATCAAAAAGCTTCCTGATCTTGAGAAACAAAACGATCTCATTCAATCATACAAAAAGGATCTCATGATTGTTCTTGGCAAGGATGATTTCGTTGGTTTTATTCAGAAATTGGAAGAATTAGCGGCAAGTGAAGGGGTTAAAATAGAAATTGTCTCGAGGGATAATACTCTTTTGGAAAGCAAGATAACAAAACCAGAAAATTCCAAAGAAAAAAAAATAGGTACTGAGGCGAGTTCATCTGATGAGACCGTCCCACCGGTTTCAGCTGATAAGCGTAAGGCTAAGAATTCTACAGAAATGTTGGATAAGCTTCCGCTAAAGCACTATATTCGATTAACATTGATTGTAGATGCTCCTTATGAAGCATTAGTTAGATATCTAGCTAAGGTTGAAACAATGCCATACGCACTAGAAATACTTGGTCTTGTTATTAAGGAGTCTGAAAAGAAATCTGATGAAACAGGGCCAGCATTTAGTGGTGATTTTGTTCAGAGCGATACTTCTCAGTCAGGCAGTGCGAGAGGACAGATATTAGTGCCTATCCAGCCATTACCACTTATACTCTCTGGAGAGTTTGATTTAGTTGTCTATACCAAGGAATAGCTTGATTACAGTATGAAAATGAGAATAAAAAAAATAAAGTGGGTGAGTATAATGAAGTATGGTTTCTTGGTGTGGCTGCGTCACTATAAACTGCTCTTTTTTATCTCGTTTCTTGTGGTAGCGGGACTGGGTGGGTACGAGTGGAGGAGAAGTCTTTTTACTTACACCTGGACTCCGGAACAACGGAAGGCATATCTAGATACCACTATTAAGGAAACTGTTTTTCAGGAGCAGCAGTTTCTTGGCTCTCTCAAGAAAATTGATGCTCTTCGTAGTGAACACGCAAAGAGAGTTAGTCCAAGTGAAGAACTCTTCATTTCAGGAAAAGAGGACTAGTCAGGCAATAATTATTGACAAAATACTACAAGTCTGGTATTCTGACATTTATGCCTGAACCGCTTTCGATATACCTCAAGAACCTTGGAGATTCTCTCCCTCGCTATCGCCAGGAGCAGATTTGGCAAGCCCTGTTCTTTCCCGGGTATCATTCTTGGCAGGAAGTTTCTTCATTGCCAAAAATGTTACGTGATGAACTAACGCGAGAGGTATCATGGATTACTTTGAGGGAAAAATATGTTTTGTCGAGTAAGCGGCAAGATACCTACAAAGCCCTTCTTGAGACAAGTGATCGTAAACTGGTGGAGACGGTACTTATGAAGAATACTCGGGGGCACTTTAGTATTTGTGTATCATCTCAAGTAGGGTGTGCTATGGCCTGCACTTTTTGTGCTACTGGGAAAATGGGTTTTACGAGGAATTTAACTACCCATGAAATTGTAGATCAATATCGTTTCTGGATGTATTTTTTGAGGGAGCGCCCTACCCTAGATCAACAAATAACGAATGTTGTCTATATGGGTATGGGTGAGCCTCTCGCTAATTACGATAGTGTAAAAAGTTCCCTGCAAACCCTTTTGAAATATACAGAAATGGGACCAACTCGTCTTACTGTTTCGACAGTCGGCTTAATTCCAATGCTCAGAAAAATTTTATCTGATACTGAGTGGCCACCAGTAAAGATTGCGGTATCGCTCCATAGTGCTGATGCTGAGACTCGGCGAAATATTATGCCATCTTCTTACCAGGGATTTTTGGAAGATCTTGCTCAGTGGACAAGAGAGTATTTTGCCCAATTTGCTTCTCGTCGACGACATTTAACTTTTGAGTACGTTATGTTGGCCGGGGTAAATGATACGCTATCTCATGCTGAAAAATTAATTAAGTTCGCTCGACGGGTTGGTAGGGTAAAAGTGAATCTCATTCCTTACAATGACACGAAAAGCAAGTACGAAACGAGTGAAAGTAAAGCACTTATACATTTTGAGCAAAAATTACGCCAGGCAGGTGTTGATGTGACTCGCCGTCGAACTATGGGGGCAGATATTGCTGCTGCCTGTGGTCAGTTGATAGTTGAAAATAAAGCAGCATGAGAGAAAAAAATCTCTGGATATTTTTCTGTGGTGCAGTGGTTGCTGGTTTCGTTAGCTGGTTCTTGCTGTCTTTAGCTAATAGATCGGCCATTCCCCTAGATTATTTCCATCAAAAGGAGTCTAAAAAGATAGAAGTAACCCCTCATCGAGAACTATCAGAGGTGAGGGTGTTATTTGGTGGGGACGTTATGTTGGATCGTTATATTCGGACGGTGATGAATCGTAAGGGATGGGACTATCCTTTAGCTCTCATCCAGACAGTTCTTGCTGACAACGATAGGGTTGTAGTGAATCTTGAAGGGCCAATTACTGAGCATGCATCGGTAAGTGAAGGGAGTCTTATAGGAGAGAAAAAAAATTATATATTCACTTTTGCACCAGAAAGCGCTAGTTTTTTAAAGCGTAACTATATCAATATTGTGAATATTGGTAATAATCATATCTTGAATTTTGGTAAAGAAGGAGCACAGTCTACGAAAAATTTTTTGGATACAGCAGGGGTGAAATATTTTGGTGACCCACTCTCAGAAAAAAGGACACTCATAGAAACTATACATAATACGAAGATTGGTTTTGTAAATTACAACGAGTTTATTCCTCAAGGAAAAGAGAAGGCACTTCTGGATATTCAAGAACTTAGAGGGGCGGTTGATATTCTTGTAGTCTACGCTCATTGGGGTAAAGAGTACGTGAACGCATTGCCACAGACCAAGGACCTGGCTCATGAATTTATCGACGCTGGAGTAGATGTGATTATTGGGTCTCACCCACATATCGTCCAAGAGAAGGAAGTGTACCAAGGGAAGACAATATATTATTCACTTGGCAACTTCATTTTTGACCAGTATCAAGATTTGCTCACGCAACAAGGGCTCCTTGTGAGGATGGAAATACATCCAATGACTCATGAGCTTCAGTTTGAAGAGATCCCAATTCTACTCAACCGTACTGGCCAAATTGAAATAAAATCAAAGACTCTGCACTGAAAAGTAATTGTTTTGGCTCTAGACCATCACCCTAAGGTGATTTAGTCTAGATCTATGCT
>CAZRXW010000017.1:0-19262 GCA_964604195.1 uncultured Bdellovibrionales bacterium | reverse complement strand
ATTCTTCAAATCCGCTCCTTTCAGAGTGTTACCTATGTATCTCATCTTCTTCAGGAGTCCTCTGTACATGGTTTAGAATCGCGCTGCTTTATCAAGCACTACTTTTTTCTTGATTGAGCGCTGGCCACGACGCTTCAGGTCACGACTTTTGGTCTTTTTCTTGGCCAGTTGTCCCTCCAGTTCATCTATCACTACATCAATAGACCCCTCGATGCTCTCTGATACCTCTTCGGCTCGATACAAGTTATGCGGGGTTTTTACCATTACCTCCACCCGAAATTTTCCTTTTTTATCCCGATCAATTTCTACCTCAAATCGCGAAGCTGTGTCCACAAGTTTCGCCAATCTTTTCAGGCGCTTATCAATATATTCCCCCGTCTTCTGATCAAGCTCCAGCCCTTTCACCAAATAGCGCGTCATACGCGAATGATTAAGGATTACACTCTCATTTTATCACTTTCTTTGGTTATAGTAAGCCACTCCCAACCATGCCCTGAAAAGTACTCAGTATAAAAGGAATTGCTAACATTATAAGGAGAAGCGGGACGAGCATCATTCCGAGCTGCAGGATCAACCCCCACCAGAGATATTTCTTCGTTTTCACGACTGATTCCTGTACTTGCGATAGTTTCTCGTCAATAATTTTTAAACGAGCTACAATATCGGTTTCTTCCATAAAAAAGAAAAGAAGGTTTATACCTTCATAATAGCATTCTAAAAATGTTCTAAGGGAGCCGCATAATAACAGCTCCCTCATAATTTTTGCTGCCTTGCAGCTAGTGGACCACGGTTACCAGTTCTGGATTGCGCCGGCTGAACTCGGTCACCAACTGGAAATCCTGGGGCCCGCCATCCTCGTCCTGGAGAACGAGGAGCACATCCTCTACCGCAGAATCAGGCGTCACTGAAACGACACGCAGGCGATGACCCCCAGTCACCTGATACGTTTCTCCGGCACAGAACACTCCATTCATGGCATTCTCCTGATGTTGAGCCAATGGCCCAGTTGAAAAAAACTCATCCTAAGTAACTTTTTTATGTTATAGCATATATAAAGATAAGGCTCTAGACCATCACCCTAAGGTGATTTAGTCTAGATCCATCTGAAGCAATTCGAGAAGATTAATTAAAGTGATGGTCTAGAGTCAAAGATATTAATCAATAGAAAAAGAGGCTTGTACAAGCCTCTTTTTCAAGAATAAAAAACGAGGTGGGACCAAGAGCTCCTCCCCGTCTTTGTGCCAAATCATTGTGGATAGTCTCACTATGGACTACCCATCAAAGGTTGGTAACCTTACCTCATCAGCATCAAGCTGTCGATTACCACGGGTTGATTGATACACCCCACTCGGATTTTCGGCCACAGGCTGCATGTCCCAGGCCGTATCAAGAAGCTGATAGCGAAAGTAATCTTCTTCCCCACAAGACCTAGAACAGAACGACCCATGGGTCCACAACGAATCACCCCAAAACCATCGGTGGCATCGCTGGAGAATAGGTTCATTTATCTTGACATTCCATCCAACGAAGCGTCGACAAGTACACCAGAGCCAAACCATATCCTACCTTTCCTTCGGTTGCGTTGAAAGAGGTACTCTCCAATTACAACAGCCCCAACATTGACCATCTCCCGGGATATGTTGATACATACAATGGACCCGCTCACAATAGTTAGAGTCAGCTGGGCCCATCACCAATGTATCATCAGATGGATTCAGAAAAGAGAACTCGTTGGCTGGCAACAAAGAACTAGGACTCCCCCAAACAAGAGGAGTATTGAGCACTCTCTCGCTCATCACGGATCTCCTCAAGGGTAAAGGTAACTCCTATTGTACTCTTTGATAGACAAGTCGCAATACTTATTACTCAAAACCCCACATACTGCACTTCTTCTCGAAGGAGCACATCAAGCTCTGTTCGTACTCTCTGTTTCACAATTGAAGCAAGCATGACAACATCTTCTGCTGTTGCCGTACCAGTATTGATAAGATAATTGGGATGCTGAGCACTCATTTCTGCGCCGCCAATTTTTTTGCCACGCAGCCCCACATGATCAATGAGCCAACCAGCTGGAAGCTTTCCATCTTTTGAAGACATCCCTGTGTCTTTGAAAAACTCGGCTTGTAACTCCTGATCTTTGACCACTGGATTCATGAAAAATGAGCCAGCGCAGCGGGCTGATTGAGAATGTTTTGCCTCCCGAGCCGCCATTGTATCAGCATTAATTTCCTGAAGTTCATGTTTGACCCCTGGTCGTAGCAATAATTCAGCCGAAAGAATAACGTAAGCTGGATGAGTTTTGAAATAGCTTGTCCGATATCCGAACTGACATTCACGCTGGGAAAACTCCCTGATCTTTTCCTGCTCACGATCATAAAACTTTACCCGCTGAACCACTTGACCAATTTCCATACCAAAGGCGCCAGCATTCCCGCGGATAGCCCCTCCCAAAGACCCAGGAATACCAGCCAATCGCTCTAAACCCGCTAATCCATGTTCAGAAGCAAGCTTTACTACGGATAAAAGATCAGCCCCTGCGTCAGCCAGCATCCTCTCCTCATGTACACGAACACTTGAATTACTCAGTCGAATAACCAGTCCGCGAACACCCTTGTCAGCAATAAGCAAATTACTCCCTCCAGAAAAAACAAAAACTGGAAACTGATTTTTTTCAGCATACTCAAGAGCCTCAATAAGTTCAGGAAGCGTTGTTACTTGAACAAAATACTCCGCAGGACCACCGATACCAAAGGTGGTAAATGGTGCCAGAAGAACCTCAGACTGAAAAGTAAGCATATCTTTATATTTAGGAAGTATGAAGCAATGATTCAGCTACTTGCCAAACATCACCAGCTCCCATAGTTACTACCATATCAGTTGATGAAAGATGCGCCCCTCGAAGATACGCGAGTACTGCCTGATGATTGGGAAGATAGTGAGCTTTTTCGGGAAAAATACTATTAATTCGTTCTGCAATATCAAGACTACTTACCCCACCTTGGGTCTCACGGGCACTCCCGTAAATATCCAGAAGGCACACAACGTCAGCTTCACTGAGAGCTTCAGCAAACTCCGTGAGAAGCGCCTTGGTACGAGTGAACGTGTGAGGATGGAACACGACCGTAAGTCGTCGCTTTGGATAGAGCTCTCGGATAGCTCTGAGTGTCACTCGAATTTCATCTGGATGATGGGCATAATCATCAAAGATCAAAGCGCCTTGAAACTCACCTAATTGTTCAAAACGTCGCTTGGTACCAGAAAAAGCCGCTAAACTCTCACTGAGCCGATCAAGTGGGAACTTGAGATGAATAAGAAGGGCAATAACAGCAGCAGCATTCTGCGCATTATGTTTTCCAGCCAAGCGAAGCGAAAATGGCCCATAAGACTTCTCTCCTACTGATAGGGTAAATACTTGTCGTAATCCAAGCTTTCCCTCAGTACTCTCTGGATCAATCACCTGAACAGTATCAATACGAACATTATTATCCGGATGAAAACCGTACGTGATGACCTTGCAGGAAGCGGATCGCGTCACTGAAATCACTCGGGCATCATCTCCGCAAGCAACCAGCACCCCATGTTTGGGAATCCTCGCCACAAAACGTTCAAATACCTCTTCGTAAGAAGAGGGGCTAGGGAAAAAATCTGGATGATCCCAATCAACACTGGTGAGGATAGCAGCGAAAGGCTGGTAAAAGCGAAGTTTATCCTGATATTCATCCGCTTCCACTACTAAATATTGTCCTTTTCCAGCCAAGGCTCCCCCTCCCCAATTCTTTATTTCACTGCCAACAATAGCGGAAGGATCCCTGCCGATTCCCTTCAGTGCTTCTGCCAGAAGAGCTGAAGTGGTCGTTTTACCATGAGTACCACAAACAGCCAAGGTTAATTTTTGTTGTGTTAAGAGACCAAGTGCTTCAGGATAAGACAATACTGGCTTACCTGTTGCTAGCGCCTCTCGAAGCTCGACATTATTTTCTTGAGAGTAAGCAGTTGAATAGATAAAGGCTTCGGTAGAATGAGGAATATGTTCAGCCGAAAAGGGCTGGGAGACAGAAACGCCCAACCGACGAAGCACGGCATCGGTATAAAAAATCTCTTCAGTGTCCGAACCAGAAACACGAACATCATGACGGAACAAAAGCTCAGCCAGCGCTGTCATGCCCGCTCCCTTGATACCAATAAAATAAATTTCACGAAATGAAAAAAGATCCATACAGCAAATCAGTACATAGAAACTACCCCCTGAGCAATAAGCCGAGCAGCCTCTGGATGATAGAATCGATTAATCACTTCGCTCATCCGCGCACGACGAGACTCATCATTGAGAAGTTCTAGAATTTGGGCCGTAAAAATATGCTCTCCCACATTAGCTTCTTCAACAACCAAAGCTCCACCTGAACTTGCTACCTCATAGGCATTCAGACGCTGCTCATCGTTGGCTGCAGTTGGTAACGGTACAAGAATAGAGGCCTTTTTAGTAGCAGCCAGCTCGGTGATGCTACCAGCCCCGGCACGAGAAATTACAATCGTAGCTGCAGCATACGCTACTCCCATTTGTTCGGCATTGAGAAACGCTACCGGACGATAAGTTGCTGTTTCAGCAGTAACTCCACCTTCTTTCGCCAGTTGAACCACTTCCTCCGTATTTTCTTTTCCAACAAGATGGAGTACCTGAACACCATTTTCTAAGAGTTCCGGAAGCATTTTCAAAATTAAACGATTGAGAGCTCTTGCTCCTAAACTTCCACCCATCACTAAAATAATAGGCTTGCTAATATCAAAACTAAACATGGTTACAGCAAAGGAAGGATTGCCATTTAAAATTTCCGCCCTCACTGGATTACCAGTAAGCATCACTTTCTCCGGTGGAAAAAATTGTCGCGCATGCTCGTAAGCGATAGCAATACGCTTAGCAAAACGAGCAACAAAACGATTGGCTCTCCCAGCAACTGCATCCGAATCATGAAGTAACACTGGGATACGATATACCCATGCTGCCAAAGCTATCGGTACTGATGCAGCGCCTCCTTTGGAAAAAATAGCATCTGGCATAAACCAAAGAAGATACCAGAGTGCCTGTACGCAAGCTATAGGAAATTTGAAAAGATCAAGAAAATTTAACCACGAAAAATACCGACGCCACTTAGCTGTAAGAATATATTTCGCTCGTATACCCTCTGCCTTCATGGCTTCGCTTTCAAATGGGCCATGTGAGCCAATAAAAAGAAAATCGACCTCCCCTTCAGTCAGGGTCCGAATTTCACGAGCTACGGCAATCAATGGGAATGTATGCCCTCCAGAAAGCCCCCCCGTAAGTACAATGCGCTTGGCCATAGAATTATGAATAAAACAGGAATAAAGACACAGGAGCCTATTTCAGTGTAGAGTGCCGAGACACGTTGAGCAAGATACCGACTGCTGCCATCAAGATAGCAAGAGAGGTACCACCAAAACTAATAAAAGGGAGCGGGATACCTGTCAAAGGGATAAGCCCTGAAATAGCAGCGATATTAATGAATGCCTGGCAGACAACCCAAGTAGTAATACCGGTAGCGAGGAGTTTTCCAAACATATCCGGTGCATACTTGGCAATAGTAATACCTCGCCAAAGGAAAGCACAAAAGAGTAACAAAACAATAGTCACCCCAACAAGTCCTGTCTCCTCAGCAAGTACCGCGAAAATAGAATCGGTCACTGGTTCAGGGAGATAGTTGAATTTTTGGCGGCTATGGCCCAACCCTGCCCCAAACCAACCACCAATACCAATAGCGAGAAGAGCTTGTGTCATCTGATAACCAGCTCCGAGAGGGTCGTGATCTGGGTTGAGGAAAACGAGAAAACGCTGCATTCGGTAAGGAGCCATTTTGATAAGAAGAGCCAAAAAAGCCAGCGCTCCAAAAACCAATCCTAATAAATGAGAAAGGCTCGCTCCAGAAACAAAAAAGATAGAGAGGGAGATACAAAAAATGAGGCCTAGCGTTCCTGTATCTGGCTGTTTGATAATCAAAAAACCAACTACCAGCAAAATCATGAGAAAAGGGAGAAAACCCTCATAAAAATCCTTAGCCTGTCGTTCCCCTCGTCGTGAAAGCCAGGCAGCTAGATAGAGAATAATTGAGAGCTTCATGACTTCTGAAGGTTGAAAAGAGATAGGTCCAAGATCTACCCAACGAGCCGCTCCATATACTGTCGTTCCGAAACCTGGGATAAACACCAGTATCAATAAACCAAGTGCTGTAAGAAATATTGGTAAGACGAACCTCCGCCATAACGTATATGGGATACGCTCAAGAATAAGCAGGAGAATCGTTCCTACAGCAAGACCGATAAGCTGTTCCTTAAAAAAGTAATACGGGTCGCCAAAGCGAACGTTCCCATAAGACACTCCCGCTGAAGCTATGGTCATGAGACCAACTCCCAGAAGCAAAAAAAGAATCATCTTTAAGATACGGTCACTTTCCCCTCCAGTTCTCCATAGTTTTTGTTTTGTTACCATAGGAAAGGGCTTATCCTATACTCTTTGGTTCAGCGGAATGTTCCTGACGCCATGCCTCAATAGCAGCATGGTTTCCAGAAAGAAGGGTCGGCGGAACAGCCCAATCATTGTAAATTTCTGGTTTCGTATATTGTGGATATTCACGTGATACTCCATCGCTAAATGACTCTGTCACTGCACTCATTGCATTACCGAGAACCCCAGGCAATAGCCGAGACACGGCATCAACCATCATCATCGCCGGAAGTTCACCACCTGTTAAAACAAAATCACCAATAGAGAGCTCTTCGTCAGCTAAATGAGTAGCTACCCTCTCATCTACTCCTTCATAACGACCACAGAGGAAAATAAGACGATCATATTGTAGCAATCTTTTGGCGTCCACTTGAGTAAATCGTTTTCCTTTTGCCGAAAGGAGAATTACTCTCGTACAAGGATATTTACTCTCAACCTCAGGCGATCGGAGCACCTCAAGACAATGATGGAATGGCTCCACCTTCATTACCATACCTGCCCCTCCCCCATAAGGAGTATCATCGGTAGTTTTATGCTTGTCAGTAGCCCAATTACGAAGTTGATGAAGTTGAATTTCAATTTTTCCATCAGCTTGAGCACGCCCAAGAATTGAGGTTTCACTATAACTCTTTAGACTTTCCGGAAAAAGTGAGACGATATCAAAACGCATAAAACTCCCGCATCAAAAAATCAAAGCCTTTCATCAAAAAGATGGGTTAGGAACTACCAGGTCCCATGAAACCGAATCGATTATAGCATGCTCCCCACTTCTACTGCATAAGAAGAGAAAGAGGGTTGGGGCACAGGCAACGCCTCCCTCTCTTCTTACGCTGAGCCGTTACTCTTTTGGGGATGGTTCAGTCTGTGAGAGGATAAAGGGCCGATTAAGAATAGCTTTATAGAACGACTCCCCTTCTGACTTTATTACCGTTACCGTAACTGGGACATCATTGACTCCTGCCTGTTTTTCAATCCGAAGATCATAATTTTCTTTTGACTGCTCTGGGAGACGATAATTCCATACTACCTGCTTGGTTGTGCCAAGGGGCACATGAACCAGCGCGCCAAAATATTTTTTCCCAAGCTCATTTCCAAAAACAGCTGGTTTAAAAGGCCCTACCACATTCTCAAGCCAGCTCCCATCAGGCACATAAATACGAGCAAATGTCTGATAGTCACGTGTCATGTAGTCTTTCTCTTTAGCTGTATGTTCATAAGTAATAACTAATTTTGCTTGAGGAGGAGAGGATCGCAAATCAACGGTATAGTCCATTGATCGACGGATGCGAAAATCTGATTTGAGAGCATTGAGGTTGGAATCTACCAGCATAAGGTAGTCACCACCCCATTCCCGATCAATTTCTCCACTCCAGCCAGATTGTTTCACAAGAGACTGCAGTTCTTCATCTCTAAACATAATCTGAATATCTTTCTTGTGAAGATCATCTAAAACTACTTTAAAAAGTTCGTATTTTTTGGGCCAGGAAAGTTCTTTCACCTTGGCTAAAATAATATCTCCTAATTCTTGCATGACAGCCTTACGATCTCCGCGACTAATGCCCTGTTTGTAGAAGGCCTGCTCCACCTGATATTCGAGATCAAGTACTCCCGTCTCAGCGTCATACTCTCCAGGGTAACCTGGTACAGCCACTGGACCTGTAACCGAAAGAAATGAGGAAAGTACATTGGTAGTAATACCAATGATCCCATCGAATTCTTCTTTACCATCGCCAAGATGATAGAAGTCCTCAGCTGCCGCTGCATTGACCGACCAATCCGGTGACACATTAGAATCACGAAGTTTCAGACTCTTTACTCCCAAAGTTTCTTTCATGGGATAGGGTGCTGGTACCGTGTCTGGGATACGGCCGTCAAAATTTATCACGTCATGCGAAGTAAAATCTGTCACCGCCCCATCTTTTATTTTGAGAATACCAAAAGATCCGATAAAACCACCTCCTGGACGAAGTTCCATGTTGTTTTGAAAGAGTACCAAAAAAACTTTCTCTTCACCTTGCGTATCATAAAAAGCCTGAGCAATCTTTATGACTGTTGCAATATCACCCTGAAATTCTTCTGAAAAAGGTAAAATATTGGAGAGATCGGTGAGTGAATCGAGACTCCCTGATCGAGTAGCCCAATAAAAATACCACGCCCCTAAAAAGAGCGCCGAAACTAAGACAAAACTCATCCAGAATTTCCATGTCATACTGCAAGACTTCTAGTCAAAAGCTTCATTTACTCTAGTATCTCTCAAAAGAGCAAAACAGGAAACAAAAGATTTTACATTCGACCAGTCAAGAGTTCATTGAGTCGACGCTTGTAGTCTTCCTGGGTCGGTTCAGCAGTATTCGCCTGAATATTTTCTGATGACACTGAGGCCTGGAGCTCGGCTTCGGCTTGGAGAGATTGCGCTTCAGCAAGAGCATCAATATCAGCCTTTAAGAGTCCTGCTTGAGCTCGCTCAAGCGGTGAAAGCTCATCAATAATAGGAAGATTGTCTGGCGCCTTGCCAGTAGCCTGAGCTCGAAGAACTGCGGTATTATTTGATTCCTCTAGAAATGCTTCGTTACTATCGCTCTCAGTGATTTCTTCTTGAAAAACGGACTCTACTGCCATCGGTACTGGCTGGTAGATATTCTGAATAGCTATATTTGGAACCTCTCCTGCTGCAAGAGAATTTTCCGGGACATCAGCGCTAAGCTGATCACCTTCCCGAGTTTCTTTGCTCTGATACTCAGGTGACCAGTATGCTGGCACGATTGCACTTGGTCGAAAAGTTTCTGGCGAAATATGATAATCAGCCGCACGTGTTGATACTGTTTTTTTACTGAGCCAATATTCAAGTAGCAACAAAAGAAGAAAGAAGGCTGTAGTCACCACCAGGGCTAGTGCCAGACTCGAGAAAAGAAACAGTGGTAAGCTCGTGATATGCTGCGAAGCCTGCGGTCCATCAATAATCCGAAAATCAATCTCGGTAGCCATGTTATACCAATGACTCAGCGAATCAGTCAGTGTCTTGAGCATCAATCGACTGAGCATCTCTCCCTGAGAACGAGTCTCACTGGGCACTGTCAAAAAAAGAGCACTCGAGCCTGGAACAAGTGTAAGGGAAGAGGATGTTTGCCAGGATACAAGACTAGCTTCTTTGCCATACTTTTCCTCCCAACTTGATTGCACTCCTCGCTGGAAAGCAGAAGAGGTGAAAAGAGCAACTGCATTACCCGGAGCAACCACTGCCATCTCAGTCTTGGGCAAGATAATCATGGTTGTTTCTGTGAGAGTGCCACGGAATGATTCCAAAAGGAAGAGTCCTGAGGCTATACTCAGGGCCAAGAGAGTCACCCAGTAATAAGGGGAAAAGAAATTACGCAACATGTTTGGATGAGTAATGATACTGAGCCTCGTACTCAACAATAGCATCGGTATACACCTCAAGTGTCTTCTGAGCAATCGCTTCCCAGCTGTAGTGAGTCTCGATGCGCTCCTTGGCCACTTGGCCAAGTTTTTCAGCTTCATCAGGACGATTCACGTAATACGCCATTTCTTGCTTGAGAGATTCCACACTCTTATTTTCGAAGATAGCACCAGCTCCACCTCGAGCCAATTCCACATTGGCCGGAATACTTGATACCACTACCGGCAAGCCAAAAGCCATAGCCTCAAGTAATGCCACAGAAAGACCCTCGTCTTCTGAAGGCTGGACGAAAATACCCGCCTGGGTAAAGAGCGTCATGAGCGGCTCACCAGAAAGCTCACCTGTAAAGATAATATTCGGACGATCAGCGGCCATTACCTTAAGGTATTCCTCGTACTCCTTAGTCTCTTTCGTGTCTGTATGGGTACCGACAATAACCAATTTGTAGTTATTAGGCAGTTTATTTGTATTCTCTAGTTCGATAAAAGCCTTGATGAGATAATGAATACCTTTGTGTGCTACAAGACGCGACACCGAGAGAAAATATTGACCCGCTCGGACGCCATATTCATTCAAAACATCTTGACGGTACACCGGCTCCACTTCCGCTCCATTAGGAATAGCAATAGCATTGCAACCATAGAAATGCTTGGCATAACCGGCTAGATACTCGCTCACCGCGATGGTCCGTTCTGGAATGTGACAGGTAAAAAATTCAGCCACCTTGAGACAAAGCTGAGCAAAAGCATTCCATTTCTTATGGAAGTAATCTCGGCTATGAAAAGTAGCAATAACCCTCGTTTTTGGCTTGAGAATGCGAGGAATAAATGAGAGGATGGACGGACCAATTGATTGATAGTGAATCACATCGTAATCCTGAAAAAGAGCGTGGACAGTAGCTAAAAAAGTATGCGACAAGGCGTCCCAATGCTTCGTATGGAGAGAAGGTAATGAAATGAGACGCACTCCCTGCCAAGAGTGTTTCTCCCGAGAGGTGTACCAAGGGCGAGTATAGACTGTTACCTCATGGCCAAGCTGACGGAGATGAACCGCCAAATGTTCAACGTGTTTTTCAACACCCCCAGAGAGAGCGGGAATCCCTTTTTGTCCGATGAAAGCAATTTTCATAGGGTAGGGCCACATCAAGAATTAACTGTAAATATTAGCAAAAATATCACATTCTGTCAATAGGATAAAATGGCTTAAATAAGCTAAATTATGGCTTATTTGAGACATATTTTGTCGAAATTCCAGTTAAAACACCCTAATTGCCTACCCACAGAGGACGGGAGATACTCCCTGATTTATTACCTTCAATCCGCGACTTTTCGAGAAAAACATTCGCAAGAACAGTCTCCCCGCCTTTGCCTCGAACAATTTTGGCAATACCGTAGCGACCATTGTTCACAAAGGCTGTTTCCTTAAATCCAATTTTTCCGGTCCCTCCATAGGCATTTACCTCTACCCCTTCTCGGCCATTTCTCCGAATAGAAAGATCTCGACTCCAAAATGATGTCCCATCAAGAACAAGCTTGAGACCGCTCCCTCGATTATCATTGATGCGAACATCCTTCACCCAGGCCTTCACCCCTCCCGTAAAGTCAAACCCATCGCCATTTCTTACAATATCTGAATTCAAAACAATCACACTCCGTCGCTCTGAAAAGATACCCGCCATGCGATTATCCTTAATCTCAGTCTTTTCAATATAGACTTCGTCTTTTTTAGCAAGAGTTCCTCGATCAATATGGATACCATCACGGACACTATCCTTGATAACAACCTCGAGAATCCTGGCCTCTGCCGCATCCTCAACCCGAATACCATGACGCCCACCTTTGATAGTAATCTTCTTGATTTCCGTATCCTCTTTCATGGTTACGGTTGGCTTGTCATTGTCACCTTCAATAACAACATCTCCGGTACTCTTTCCACCAACGAGTTTCACATCCCTCGGAATAGTGACATTGGTTTTATAGCGTCCTTTAGCCACAAAGACCGTGCTCCCCTTCTTTGCCTTACTGAGAGCTTTGTCGATAGAGCGATAGGGATGATCATGCGACCCGTCTTCTTTTCCTTTATTGTCACGGTCAACATAAATATTTTTTGATCCACCAAACACAAAACCAGGACCAAGCATAAAAGCGAAAAGTCCCAGAAAAAGGAGGACTCCTGGGAGGTAATAACGATTCTTGGTGATAGGATGAGCTGACATAAGTCGGACATTAATGGCTGACTCCCGAGTCTAGCAATCTAAGATGTTTTGTCAAGGACAAAAAGAACCGATACAATAGAGAAAAACAAACTCTACAAAACGTCAAAAAAATGTCTTTACATACCCTTTTCTCTCCGAAGAGCATTGCCGTTGTCGGCGCCTCAACCCAGCCAGGTTCAGTGGGTAATGATATCGCCAAAAATCTTGTCAAAAGTGATTTCCGAGGAAAAATTTTCCTCATCAACCCAAAAGGGGGAGAGCTCTTTGGTAAGACTTGCTTTGCCTCTATAAAAGACCTACCTGAGGAAATCGATCTCGCCATTATTATTGTCCCAGCGGCTATTGTCCCGGTAGTACTCCGTGAAGCTGGAGAAAAAATGGTTCGGGCCGCAGTTGTTATTTCCGCTGGCTTTAGAGAGACGGGCCCCTCTGGCCTAGCGCTCGAAGAAGAAATTATTGCCATCGCCAAGGAATTCAAGATTGAATTGCTTGGACCAAATTGTTTGGGCTTTATCAGACCAAAGCTTTTCCTGAATGCCTCCTTTGCCTCAACCCTCCCCATTGACGGGCCTATTGCTTTTTTCTCTCAAAGTGGAGCTCTCACCAGTGCCTTCCTTGATATCACTAAACAAAAGCTTGGCTTCTCGACTTTTGCCTCTATTGGCAACAAAGCGACCATCGATGAAAAAAGTCTTCTTACTCACTTTGCTGCAGATGAGACCAGTAAAGTTGTTGGTTTTTATACCGAAGGACTCACCGAGGCTCAAAAAATTATTGAGATTGGGAAAACACTTCTCAAAAAAAAGAAGCCCGTTATTGCTCTCAAATCTGGAGCTACCGACGCTGGTACGAACGCGTCGAGCTCTCACACGGGAGCCGTAGCCGGAAGCGATGCGGCTTACACCGCTCTTTTTCGCCAAGCAGGCATACTTCGGGCAACCAGTTTCCAAGACCTCCTAGAGCTCCTCTCTGTCTTTGCTCATAATCCACTTCCCAAAGGAAACCGGGTAGCGATTGTAACGAATGCTGGCGGACTCGGTGTTTTAGCAACTGATGCTGCTGTTCAAAATGGACTCGAACTAGCCTCGCTCCATCCCCATACCACTGCTCTCCTCAAATCAGTCTTACCACCAGCCGGAAGTGTTCACAACCCTATTGATGTCCTTGGTGATGCTCGGGCAGACCGTTATGAACAAGCTCTCCAAATTATCGCCCAAGATGATGCTGTTGATATGGTTCTGATCATTCTCACCCCCCAAACCATGACCGAAGATAGAGCGACAGCAGAAGCGATTATCAAGCTCCATAAACGATACCCAAAACTCCCCCTCGTGACCGTTTTCTCTGGCTTACATCTCACCAGGCGCGGAGAGGAGGCTTTGAGTGATGCTCATATCATAAATACCCACTACCCCGAACGAGGAGCTCGTATGCTTGGCGCTCTGGCCATCATGAAAAAATGGCAAGAAGAAAATAAGATCAAAGGAACTTCAATACCTATCCATTCGCCCGATATCGACAAAGCCAAGCAAATCATAACCGAAGCACGTACTGATCAATCAGAGCAATTAGGCGAAGAAAAAACAACTCGATTCCTCAAAGCCTACGGATTCCCTTTCCTTAAGAGCGAAATGGTTACTTCAGGAGAAGCGGCCACTCACTTTGCTCAGCGTCTTGGGAAACCCGTCGCTCTCAAAATAGCCTCTCCAGACATCATTCATAAATCAGACGTAGGCGGAGTTATTCTTGATGTCTACCCCAATGAAGCTAGTATTGCCTATGAGCATCTTATTCATACCGTAAAGCAACATGCTCCCTCAGCCCGCCTCGAAGGAGCAATCGCCGTAGAGATGGCGACACCCAAGTCTCTCGAGCTCCTCTTGGGACTCAAGAAAGAGCCGGGATTGGGGACATTGGTAGTGGTTGGTCTTGGTGGTATCTATGTAGAAATATTCAAAGACGTAGCGATGCGTTTTGCCCCACTCACTGAACAAGATATCGAACAAATACTCGGCGAACTCCAAGCAGCACCCCTTCTTGATGGAGCAAGGGGTCAAAATCCCATCAATCGAGCAGAACTTAAACGCTACATTGCCCTTCTTTCAGAAATTGCCGTACGTTTTCCAGAAATTACCGAACTCGATATCAATCCGCTTGCCATCGCTCCTGATGGCAATACTTTCCGAGTTCTCGATGCTAGGATGTCTCTCGAACAAAATTAACGCCAAGAGGTTTCAGATTTTTTTGGAGTCAATCAAACGGCGGTAAAGTGCATCAAGCACTTGGTAATATTTCCCCTCTTGAAGGTCTTGGATGCTCTCCCAAGCGGCTTCACCCATGGATGCATGATGAGTTCGTTTAAATATTTCAAGAGCCTGCCTGAGATCATCTGCACTTCCTGGTTCGAAGAGAAAGCCATTTTCCCCCTCTCGAATACGCTCCACTGTCCCTCCCAATCTCGAACCGATCACTGGTAAGCCAAATGAAAGAGCTTCAAGAAGGGAGTACGGCATATTCTCATACCATTCTGACGGGAGTACAAATGCCTTAGCCTCGTGGAAAATTTTTTCGAGTGGCTTCCCCGTAAGATGCCCAAGAAACTGAATGTTTTTACATCGGCCATAGGCGAGCTTGAGCCTCTCTTCATCCGGTCCGGTACCAGCAACCAAGAGTCTTTCTTCTGGAATCTGCGAAAAGACTTCGAGGAGTGTTTCCGCTCCCTTCTCGCTCGAAAGTCGTCCCGCAAAAAGAAAATATTTGCCAGAGCCAAAAACTTCTGGTCTTCCTGGAAAAGGAGAGAGTGGCTGAGCAATGCGCTGGATGGCATATGGAAAGCCAAGCTCTTTGTACTTGTCGATCAGAAACTGGCTCGGGGCTATAAACTGGTCAACGAGCTTATAGCTTCCGATGAGTTTATGAAACCAAAGTTCTAAAGCACAGACCATGCTTTTCAAGAAAGAATCTTTGATGGCTCGATCGATTATCGTTCGGAAGCCCGAAGTATGTTCCCATATCTTTCCTCGAACAAAAAGGCTGTAATTAGGCGACACCGCCTTATAGTCATGCAGCGTCATGACGACTGGTATGCGATGCCGCTTGAGCACCCAGAGAATAGAAGGGGAAAGCTGATGATAGGTATTATGGAGATGAGCCACTTCCGGACCAAACTCTACAATTAATGCTTCCAGATTTCGGGCCGCTTCAAAATTCCAAATAATAGAAAAAGCTGCCTGTATTTTTTTCCAAACTGATTGTTTCTCATCCAAATAATCAACTGGTGATACAAAATATTTGCTCCACGGGGTCGCGAGATTGTCTGAATGCTCCATAGAAAAGAAGGCGACCGAATGACCATTTTCTGCTAAAATACGAGCAGTATCAAAGTAGGCCCTCTCTGCCCCACCTTTTTTGTAGTGGTGTTTGTTGATGAGGAGTATTCTCATAGTTTTAGTATCCATCACATGAGCGTAATTGTCGAACGTATCGCCAGTGCTATTTCCGGAAAAAGTCGCACCACCAAGTGGCTCCAATTTTTAGATTGGTCCAAGACAACTGCCTCCACTACTATCATCGACATTGGCGTCAACACTCATGAATATTCCGAGAACGATAATCTCCTGGAACGTCTCTACAGTTATCCAGAAAATATTACTGCTGTTGGTCTCGAGTCTGATTGGGCAGAATTTCAAACTCGCTACCCAAAAGTAAAAACTCAAACAGCCGATGGAACAAAACTCCCCTTTGCTGATGAGTCATTTGATATTGCCTACTCCAATGCGGTTATTGAACACGTTGGTACGAGAGAACAGCAGATCGCCTTCCTCAGGGAAATGAAACGTATTGCCCGGCGAGGCTACCTCACTACCCCCAATCGATTGTTTCCCATCGAAGTTCATACTCGCACCCCTCTGCTCCATATTCTCCTCTCGAAACGGTCTTTTGATTGGTTTCTCCAAAAAATTAGCAAGGGATGGGCTACTGGCACTTACATGAATCTTCTTTCAGAAGAAGAGCTCTGCTCACTTCTCCAGGAAGCTGAAATCACTCGGTATTCGCTCATCAAAAATCCCTTCTGTGGTATCACAATGACGTTTACCGTTTATTGGGATCAATAGTCCCTCTTCTTTAGATATACCTCAATGACTGATTCTTTCCACCATCAATGGAATACTCCCCTCTTCTGGATAGCTACCATAAGTGGCCTTCTCTTCTTTACTACGCTCTTGTTGATCTTGGGGATATCACCGCTTCTCACCCTGGTCTTTTTTGGTGGCCTTATAAGCTTGGTTCTCCTCTTCCGGGCACCGCTCCTCCTCCTCTGTCTGTTGTTTATCGTTCGCATGTCCCTCGATTATTCAGCACAATACCTTACTCTTACTCTTTTCAACCTTAGCCTCTCACTGTCTCAACTCCTTGGTATCGGTATTGCTGCCCTCGGTGTGATTTTTCTTTTTCTTCACGGAAGGTCACTCTTCCGTTTCCCACTCATGTTTCCCTTCCTTCTTATTAGTGGCTGGGGTACTTTTAGCCTGATCTACTCTATCAATCCTACTGCCACGCTTTCAGAGCTCCTCCGCTTCTTCAACCTCTTCATTATTGGGGCCATAGCCTACATCGCTATCAATCGCTACCGCGACTTCCGCACCCTGCTTCATGCCATTTTTCTTTCTAGCCTTCTCCCTATCCTCTTTGGTCTCTATCAATTCGTGATGGGTATTGGTCTCCAGGATGAAAATGTTTCTATCCCCCGTATTTTCGGCACCTTTAGCCATCCCAATGTATACAGTCTTTTCCTCTTTGCCCTGATCGCTCTTGGCACCCTCTACTTTCTTGTCTATGCCAAATCCCTCGCGAGTAGACTCCTCACCACCAGCTATCTCATCCTGGTCACCCTCACTCTCCTTCTCACCTACGCTCGTATTGCCTGGATCGCCCTCTTTGTTTTTCTCGGCCTCCTTGCTCTCTCGCGAGCCAAATTCCTCCTCGTGCCACTCATACTCTTTCCTCTTCTCCTTATTACTCTTTCACCGAGCATCCAAGATCGAGTGAGTGAAGCTATCCATCCCACACCGGATAGTTCAATTACCTGGCGCAAAAATCTCTGGCATGACATGGTCATCAAAACAAGAATGGATCATCGTGAATGGCTGGGAAGTGGGATGGATACCTTTCGCACATCATCCGAAGACTTGCGCGGACTCCGCTTTGGCTCCAACGATCCTCACAATGACTTTGTTAAGTTCTACGTCGAGGGAGGAAGAATTGGCGTTGTAGTACTCGTGTTCTATATTGCATCTTTTCTCTGGCTCGTCACTCGAATATACTTCAAGACTCCGAGCCATAGCCTCCGTTATCTTGCTACGATAACTGGTTTTGTCTTCTTTTCCCTTCTTCTGGCTAGTCTCTCGGATAATGTTTTCAAAAATACCCCCGTCCAATGGATACTCTGGACTCTCATGGGAGGTCTCCTGGCGCTCTATCGTGAATCTCTAAAAAAATCTGCCGCTTAGATACCAAGTATTTGAGTTGCTTTACTCATTCATTCACACGAAAAGAAGGTACTCGCCAAGTAATAAATTCACCGTCAGTATCACCGTGCCAATCACTGAGCCAGGCCTGACAATTATTTGATGAGAGACAGCTGGCTGACCAGCCGTTATACTCACTCGAAGCACCCCTCCAGTAGTCCATGCCGAGCTGCACTCGAGCGTCACCAGCTATCTTGAGCGTGGCCTCCAAAAAATATTCTCTCCCTGGTACCACCTGAGCGCGGGGATCGGTCCAGCCATGAAGGATCACTTTGGGAACAAAACGAGCATTGATCTCATAACCATCAGCAGTTATGGCAGCAGCTATTGGCTCAAATGATGGGCCACCTCCTGTAAACCACGGCTCCCGGTAATACGTCGCATAATCAAAGGACGGTGATGTCATCTCGCGAGACAGTTCATCAAAGGAAAGATTTTGCACTACCCGCTCAGAGCCACTTTCACGGTCACGTTCAATTATCTGCAATGATCGAAAGGTAACTATCGCTTCATTCCCTCGATCACACGGAAGGACACTGACGATATTCCACATGCCTACTGCGTGAGTAAACCCAAGTTCTGTCATCCGCTCTGGATTTTGATATTCTGGCGCTAGAGTCTCCTTGGCAAAAAAAGCCGGATCGTTTTTAGTATGTTCCAAAGGAAGCATCTCTTCTCGAGAAATCTCTTCGCTTGAACAAGTTGCATAGAGTGGGCTCGGATCAAGCGAAGACACACTCCCCAAGAAAAAGAGTGCCAGAAAAAAAGCAATGATTCGGCTAAAAAAACTAAGCATGTAGTTATTGTATCAATGTATATAAAAAAGAGGAGGCTGGGCTAGCACACGCGGTGCACTGTTTCCCAAACCTCCCTCCGTCCCCCTTCACTGATCCTGGTTAGCGATTGGCTGCACCGACAAATGACTTCGGTGCTACGATGAGGCGGAACTCTCCACCAGTGTCACCATGCCAGTCACTGAGCAACGCTTCGCAGTTGTTTGACTGGGCGCACCCAGCTGACCAGCCGTTGTATTCGCTACTCGCCCCCTTCCAGTAGTCCATACCGAGTTGAAGGTGCGCATCACCACTGATCCTCACTGTAGCGATGATGCCATACCTCACACCTGGCACTACCTTGAGACGTGGCTGCGTCCAGCCGTGGTAGATATGCTCTGGAATAGATGCCAGATCAATGCGCAGCAGTCCACCAGTTTGACGTACCACCTGAAGCTGAATCGCTGGCTGGCCTGAAATGAACCACTCCGGGCTCCGCTTCCATTGGCCGCCATCAAGAGAGTACTGGCTGTGTCGACCATCGTAGTGGACAACTGCTTCGGTGACGAGCCGGCGTCCATCTTCGTCCCAGCGAACGATGGCAAATTGCTGAATCTCGATCGTGGCTGGCCGGCCTCGCGAGCACGGGTAAACCGTGACCGCATTAAGCATGCCCACCACATAATCGAATCCGCGGTCCACCATGAGACTCGGCGGTTGGTATTCCCGCTGAATGATCTCTTGGGGAAACATGGCCGTTCCCTGAAGAAGATGAGATACATAGGTAACACTCTGAAAGGAGCGGATTTGAAGA
>CAZRXW010000016.1:18048-20193 GCA_964604195.1 uncultured Bdellovibrionales bacterium | reverse complement strand
CAGCTCCGTAGATTTCGAAGAGGGAGGTGGGGGCAGAGGTGCCGATACCGACACTGCCAGTACCATCAATCACGAAAGGGGTAGTATCACCTGAGACATCATCCACTCGAAGAGCCAGGTTATTCGTTCCTGTAGCGTAGTGCTTGATATAGAGAGAAGTGTTGGCGTTGCTCGTACCAGTATTGTCGATAGCAAGAAGAGAACCCGTATTGGCTGCGTTTGATCCAGAGAGAGTGATGGAGGCAAGGTTGCCAGTGAGGCCGGTAGCGGTAGAAGCAACAGCGAGAGCTGAACCTGAGGTAAGTGAGTTGGCATTGTAGGTGAGGCCAGTGGTCGTCGTTCCTGTGAAGTTTTGAGTCCAAGTATTGGTGTCTTGATTGAGCGTGAGTGCTGCATCGAGGTCAAGCGTATCTTGGAATTCGGTGAAGTCAAGGGAATCAGCGGTGATGGAAGAAGCACCAATCGTACCGACAGTAAGCGCGCCCGTACCACCAGTTGCCTGTACAACACCACCAGCCGAGAGGCCCGAGAAAGTGATGGTGCCACTGCTCGTGATACCGGTAGCTGCTGCTATCGCTCCACTACTGTTGACCTGAAAGAGATCACCAGAGCCGACGGTGAGGAGAGCGGCTGGAGAGGAATCGCCGATACCGACGTTACCACTAAGATATGCGCTATAGTATGTTCCACCAGCAGGCAGATTCTCAGTGTAAATACCATAATTGGTCGATCCCGCATTCGATATTGTATTAAGATAAGCAGCATAGTTCGTTCCAGCCGTAGCCCCGACAAATGAATAGAGGCCATACTGCGTATCAGCAGCACCACTGACGCTAATGTACTGTCCATAACTCCTAGATGTTCCAGCTCCAGCATTGTCACCATTTACCGAAGTATAGGTACCATACGTGTCAATGGTTCCACCAGTCGCCCCGGTCCTTGTAACTGAAGTCGAGAGGCCATAGGTATAATCGCCACCCGTCGCCACGACACCAGTATCAGAAACGGTGAAGTTGCCACCATATTCAGTACCAGCTGTACCGTTGGTAGAAGAGAAATTGAAGTCTAATGTAGCATCAGGCGTCGCGTCACCGATGCCAAGACGGTTATTGGTGTCATCCCAGAACAGATTACTGTTGTCCTGTTGGAGAATACCACTCGTCCCAGCAAAGAGGACGCTTCCCGCTGTTGGAGCAAACCAGGTTGGTGTTGTGGTACCACCAGAAATGAGAGCTTGGCCAGCGGTGCCAGCAGCACTGACTTCAAATGAGTCGGCATCTGTCCAGACCACTGCACCGGCAGCGAGGGTCAGGGCTTTGTTAGTACCGCCTCTCGCTATGGGCAGTATCCCCGTCACATCCGTCGTGAGATCAATCTGACCTCGGACGATATCTTGGCCAGAGAGAGTGATGTAATCATAGGCACCAGAGACCGTGACGGCGCTGTGGAGATCAGAGGTGAGAGCGACGGTACCGGTACTGTTGGGGAAGGTATACGTGCGATCAGCTGAGAGGTCTGTCACATCGAAGATACCGTAGAAGGTAGCTCCAGCAGATTCCAGGATCTTCAGTTCACTGGAAGCGTTGCCAAGCACGACATCGAAAGCACCAGTTTGATTCCAGTCTCCAGTCAATGCGCTGAGGGCGATGGTTGGCGTAGCGCCTTCGCTACTCGCTGAACCGGAGATACCGTTCCCGGCGGTAATGGTAGCGACATAGTTCCCGGCGGTATCAGTCGAGAGGACGACGGTGTCATTGGTGATCTCGCTCCCTTCGATCGTCGTACCCAAGGTAGAGGCGATCGTGATAGTGCCTGCGCCTTCCGTGATAGTGATGCCGGTACCATCAGTCAGGGTGGCGAGAGAGTAGCCACTCCCGTTGCCGATGAGGAGGGTACCGTTGGAGGCAGCGGAACCATTGAGGCCAGTGCCTCCATTCCCTGTGGGGAGAATCCCCGTCACATCCGTCGTGAGATCAATCTGACCTCGGACGATATCTTGGCCAGAGAGAGTGATGTAATCATAGGCACCAGAGACCGTGACGGCGCTGTGGAGATCAGAGGTGAGAGCGACGGTACCGGTACTGTTGGGGAAGGTATACGTTTGATCACTCGAGAGATCACCAACATCAAAGATACCGTAGTAGG
>CAZRXW010000016.1:0-17948 GCA_964604195.1 uncultured Bdellovibrionales bacterium | reverse complement strand
CATTAGTAGCTGTACTCCCATCTACTCCGGTACCACCACGAGAAACATTGAGTTGAGCTTCAGAACCGAGCGAACTAGCACCACTCCAATAAGTTACATACCCCACTGTCCCTGATCCAGCAAGTCCAGCTGAAAAACTCGTACACTCCCATACATTGGTTGTATCATTCCAGGCCAACGCCTGACCATTGGCACAACCCTGAAGCAGAGCAAGTTCATTGGCACCACTCCCAGCAAATTCGAAACCTGAATTACTCGATGTTATCCCCGTACCATCGACAGCATCCAAAAGATCAATACCTAGTGTCAAAGCTGCCCCTTCGCTTCCAGCCGACCCACCCATAATACCATTGCCGTTAGAAACATTGGCAACATAATTCCCTGTCGTATCAGCACCAAGTGCCACAGCGTTAGACCCGACAGTCAACACCCCGCCACTCGTAAGACTTGCATCACCTGAAAGAGTCGAGAGTGTATAGCCAGAACCATTCCCGATGAGAAGTGAGCCTATGGATGCACTCGATCCATCGATACCAGTTCCTCCTCGAACAGTTGCCAGTTGAGACTCGCTTGTAAGGCTTGATCCACCGCTCCAGTATGCAATCGATCCAGCTACACCACTTCCTGATATCGTACCACTACCCGAGGCGATATTGCTAAAGACTGAACCATCATTAGAAAGCTGCCATGTTTGAGTCGTACCATTGTAACGCAATGCTGGAGTACTCGTAGCGCTCGATACCGAAAGATCGAAGTTGCCACTAGTAAAAACACTCCCCGTGCCAATAGTAAAGACGGCGGAGTCAGTTCCAGTATCAGTGTTCTGCTGATGGATATCATCGATATTATCAAAACGAGAATCATTGCCGAGTACCAGCTGACTATTGCCAGTGCCTGTTGGAAGTTGTTTGATATTTATCTTCCCACCCTTATCAAGTACAACGAGGTCACCTTCACGCGTTCCAAAAGTTTTACCACGGAGATACTGAGCATTGAGAGCAGCTGGTACAGAACCAAGTTTCTTGCGTGGCACCAGTTCTGAATCGGTACCAATTCGAATACCGAGATAATAATCACCGTTTTCAAAGTTAACCAAATTAGCCAAAGAATTCACCGCCCCGAGATAAGCCCGAAGAACTCCACCTTCAACTTTGACTGTCTGCACCTCTTCCCAGATTCGGTTGCCAGCATCGACGTTGGATGGATACGAATCAGTACTGGTTCGATCAATGCGATAAAGAGCAAAACGCACCTGATAATCACCATTAGCGATCACTTTGTTATCTGATCCAAAAAGTGAGAGAGCGACCGGAATTTGTGTTATTGACTGCGCAAAACTAGGACGAATTGCTTCCCCCCAGGAAAATATCACCCCAATCACTACCGTGATAAACAAGATGATGGTATGAACTTTTCGGTTTTTATTTTTTACATAACTATGCATGGCGGACAATCATGCCATGAACTCATTTTATCATAAAAAAAGCAACTTTTGTATAGTGGTCAAGAGTAATAAACATAAAAAATAATAATGAAATTTTTCATTGAAATTTTTAAAAAGAAAACAATCAAAAAACACTCCTTGAAAGGAGTGTTTTGTCTCTTGCTATCACTTTCTTTCAATGAGCTACTTCACAGCCCAGCCAAATACCTCGCCGATAGCTCCGGCAATAAGATCAAAGAGTGAAACCGAGCGTGCCCCAGTAAAAACAGCGTACGGCTCACTGGTAACCACATTCCCAAAGCGGTCTGTCGCCTGGATGGTATAGAGATAGGTTGAAGCCGGATCGAGACCAGTCAGAATAATACTGTGATCATAGGCAAGATCGTCTGTATCAACGATCTTTGGGGTTTGGCCGATACCCTTCGCGTAGCTCACCGAGGCGGTAGCGAGCTTATTGGTATTCCACGTAATCACCAGCTTCACCTCCTGCTTGTTCTTCTCGGTGAAAGCCTCACCTCGTATCCCATCAATCGATAGAGGAGCAATCCCTTCATCCATCTGGAGAAACTGGGCCTCCCCAAGAAGCACGATCTCTCCTACCTTGAAATTTTCGCTACGATAGTTGGCGGTATCATCAAGGAGCACTGGTGGCACCTCTTCCAGAACAGTGGAAGGTTGGCTCGTTGATGGGACTTCTACCGGTTTTGGATCTGCGATAGGAGTTACCTCTTCTCCCGGTCTTTGCCACCACCAGTACAAAGATATCGCTATACCCAATGCAAGAAGCACTCCAAGTACGCCAAAAAAGATGCGCTTTCTTTTCTTTTTCACTTCATCTTCATCTGGTGCCAAAAGCTTTTCACGAGCCAATCGATCCGATTCCGTCATGGATGGTCCCTTGATAACCTGAGGAGCACTCGAGGGATTCTTGCTAGATGAAACAGCGCTTGAAACATCTCCCGATGATGGCCCAGAGGAAGAAACAGCTGGTGCGGCCGGCCGTATGGAAAAAGGGCTCGCCGCTCGAGCTTGGTTCTCTTTTTTCTCTCCCTCAGGAGGAGAGGCGCCAACATCTTTCTTGGGTAATTCAGAGGGGGTAGCGCTCCCCGGAGAACCCAAAAATGGACTTTTATCAGCCATAACCAAACCTCAGTGACAAAAATTGCCTGTTTGCTTTCTTTTACTGTACCATAGGGACAGACTTTTCTATAGAGCTCTATGACCGAAAAATCATCTTCGCATCACTATATCGTCATCATGGCTGGTGGCTCTGGCACTCGTCTCTGGCCTCTGTCACGCAAATCCAAACCCAAGCAATTTCAGTCGTTTATCTCCGAAAAGACTATGATCGAAGAGACCCTCGATCGTATCCGGCCCATCGTTCCCATAGAAAACATTTTTGTTTCTACCACCACTGCTTATCAGCCCCTCGTCACCGAAAAGCTCCCCGAACTCCTCCCTGAGAACATCATCGTTGAGCCAGAGACAAGAAACACTGCTCCTGCTATCGCTCTCGTAGCTACTCTAATCGAAGCAAGGGATAGTGAAGCCGTGATTGCTACTATTGCTTCGGATCACGCTATCCAGAACACCGATGAATTCGAGCGAACTATCCGTGCTACTCTCCAAGCTGCCGATAATCATCCAGATAAACTCGTCATCATCGGGATCAATCCCACCAAACCCGACACCGGACTTGGCTATATCAAACTCGGCCAAGAAGTGACGGAAACCCTCGGGAAACGCGTCTTTGAAGTCGATGCTTTCAAGGAAAAGCCAGACCGCGCCACCGCTGAGGAATACCTCCGCAGTTTCGACTATCTCTGGAATGCTGGCTACTTTATTTTCACCGTCAAACACTTTACTGCGTGGACAAAAGAGCTCGCCCCTACGCTGGCTGAATGCATGACAGAAATCGCCAGTCACCAAAAATCCGGGACGCTCGATGAAAAAACTCTCCAGGAGCTCTATGCCAAGGCACCGAGTGAACCCTTTGACATCGCCATCGTCGAAAAACTCCCCACCTCTCAGCGCCTGGTCATCCCCTCCGCTCTTGAGTGGAGCGATGTGGGGAATTGGGGTGCCCTCCATGAATTCCTGGCTGAGCGTTCAGGGAGTCACTCGGTCATCCATGGTCATCATATCGACCTTGGGAGCAAAAATATCCTTGTTCAGAGCGAAAAGAAACTCGTAGCGACCATCGGACTCGAAGACGTCGTCATCGTTGATACCCCCGATGCTCTCCTCGTCGCCCGCCGCGACCAAGTATCGAGCGATATCAAAAAAATTATCGAGAAGCTCAAGGAGGAAAATCAGGACGAGCTGCTCTAGTTTTTCCAAAAAACAGGTCCTCTATCAACTACTAGCGTCCCATATTATAAAGCGACTGTATCTCGCTCGCTGAGAGGGCTCGATTATACACTCGTACTTCGTCGATGGAACCAGTAAAAAAATTGTCAAAAGCACTAGTATGATTCGTAGCTCCTACCGTGACAGTATTTGGCAAGGTAGTAACTGTCGAACTAGTAGTATCAGTAGTGCCAGCTGAACCATTGACATAAACCGTTCGACTCGTGGTAGAACTCATCACGCACGCAACAAATTGCCATTGGCCAGCAGTCATACTGCTTGTTGATGAAGTAAACACATTATTGTTGACGCTACTGCAACTTACCGAAGTACCTGAAGTGACTCCTATATAGAAACCGTACCAGGGACTTGCAGAAGAATTCAACATAGAAAGAGGCACACCAGAAGCTGTTGTTTTAATCCAGGCAGTCAGGGTAAGGGGCGAAGCCGTAACTGGGGCCGTAGCCACGCTCACATAATCATTACTCCCGTCGAAAGAGAGTGCTTGGCCCATTTTACCCTCGGTAATACTCGGACCATTAGTGAGCGTGCCGATATTCCCCGCACCAGAGCGATCATAGGCCGTGGTACTAGCAATATCGGGACCGTTGAAAGACCAGTAGCCCTTGAGGCTGGTGTCGGTACCAGTGGGTGAAGTCGTACGGAAGAGATCGAGTACCCCAGCTCGAGTGAAGGCTCGTCCATAGATCCGTATTTCATCCAACTTCCCATCAAAAGGATTCCCATTGTCCGATTCAGCTCCAATCCGAAGCGCGTTGCTATTTGCCAGACTATTGACATTGGCCTGAGTACCGGTTGCGGTTGCTGCCTGACGGAATCCATCAACATAGAGTTCGGTAAGAGATGTCGATCCTTCAGTCCAGACGACGGCAAAATGACGCCAGCTCGAACTAGCAAAGGTAGAGGTAGAGGCAAGTTGGTAGCGATCAGTGCCATCAGACGCGTTAAAAATGAGCTGGTCGGTCGCGTCATCGATATATACGATGTATCCGGTATCGGTTGCAGTCTGACCATTGGCCTTGGCGAGAATTGTGTGGTCAGCGGCATACGTATCACGATTAAACCAGCCTGAGAGCGTGAAGCTGCGCGAGTCGGGAATATCAAGGCTATCCGCATCAGCGATCGTAATATAATCATCGGTGCCATCAAAGTCCACTGCCCCATTCATCTGCCCTGTTGTCCACGTTGGGCCATTGGTGAGGGTGCCAGTATTGCCATTGGTGGATGAGTCTGTAGCAGTCGTGCCCGATCCATCGTCGAGTGCCCAATACCCAGCTAGACCACCATCAGGGCTATTGCCGCCTTCCGGTTGACTATTGCCGCTATTGATACTGCTACTCACTCCTTGGGTATAGAGCGCTTTCATTTCAGCCGCAGAGAGAGCCCGTCCATAGAAGCGGAGTTCATCAATTTTCCCATTGAAATACTCGCCACCTGTATTCCAGCCAATTTCTGCAAAATTTGCGGTTCCGATACCTGTCTTGGTTCCATCGGGATTGCCGTCGAGGTAAAAGACTCCATTGCCAGCAGTAACGACCATCCCAACAAAATTCCATTCGTTATCTACCAGAGCAGTATTGCTATCATTGTAACCTCCGCTATGATTATATGTCAGCTTATTGTTGGCATTATGATACTCAAAACAAGTGTTTTGGTTTACACCAAAAATATGTCCATACGAAGGTCCGCCTGGTCGCGGCATAACCCAAGCCGTGATAGTAAAGGTGGTCCCAGTCGTCACTGATGTCACATTAACCCGGTCATCCACTCCGTCAAAGAGGAGGGCCTGGCCAATCTTACCTTCGGTAATTTGGACTCCATTCATGAGCGTACCATTTTTCGAACGACCGCTCTGGTCGTAGAGTGTCGTCCCAGAGATGGTATGGCCATCAAATGACCAGTAAGCATCTAGAGTCGCGTCAACACTGGTGGGAGCCGTGAGGCGATAGAGTTGATTGACCTCATCGGGAGAAAGTACTCGATTGTACAAACGAATTTCATCGAGTTTCCCGTCAAAAGGACTCCCCGCATCAGATTCAGCTCCAGATCGGAAGGCTACAGTATTGGCCAAGCTCCCAATATTCCCGATAGTACCCGAAGCCGCGTCCTGGTTGACTGTGCCATTGATATAGATAGTCATGCCGAGGGTATCATCAAAGACAGCTGCCACGTGTTGCCAACCGGTTGCAGTAAAGCTACTGGTAGAGGTTCGGGAATATTCATCGGTGCCATCAGAGACCTCAAAGACAACATCGTCGTTGGTATCATCTACATAGAGCACATACCCCGTATCGCCTGCTGCCTGGCCATTCCGTTTGGCGATGATTGTATGGTCTGCGGTATATGTATCACGGTTAAACCAACCCGTGAGGGTGAAGTGGGTGCCGTCGGTGACATCCAGAGCATCGGTATCGGCTACGGTTACATAATCATCGGTTCCATCAAAATCGACAGCACTTCCAATCTGTCCTGTGGTCCAGGTGGGGCCACCAGTAAGGGTGCCGGTGTTAGCATTGGTAGAGGAGTCTGCAGCAGTAGTAGGAGTAGCACCACTGGTGCCATCATCGAGGGGCCAGTAGAGAGCGAGACCACTATCAAGCCTCCCTGTTCCGACAGATTGTGACATACTCGTGTTAACTTTATCGGACTGGCCCAAAGCATAGAGTGATTGGATCTGTGTTGCCGTGAGTGCAGTTCCATATATCCTTACCTCATCAATAATCGCATTAACATTACGAGAGTTTCCGTTCCCTCCATTATCATCAGCACCAATTGCCAAATTTTCTGAATTTGATGTAGAACCAGAGACAGTAGTCGAACCGGCTACAATGCTATCAATAAATAGAGTCAGTGTTGTTCCAGAGCGAGTACCTATATAGAAATGCCACCCGTTATCACTTACCGTATTGGTAAGTGCTGCAATATTATAGTCGGTTGTGCCATTGCCCATGCGAAAGGTCATTAAATTGCTACTCGTATAGTAAAAGGCGTATCCTGCTGTTCCAGCTGAATCGTTATTCTTTTTCGCCAAGGGAACATTGAGCGAACTTGTTTGATCGCTATACCCGCGACCCTTCATCCAAAACCCAACCGAAAAGTCTCCCGATCCAAAATCGAGGCTACCGTTGGCTGGATCAGTGATTAACATGCGTGAGTTATTATCGCTCCCATTGGGGAAGAAATTGAGTGCCTGGCCCACTCGCCCCTCGGTGATGGTAGGGCCATTGGTAAGGGTGCCAGTGTTCCCTGCACCACTGCGGTCATAGGCAGTGGTGCCACTCACATCTTTACCATTGAAACTCCAGTAGCCCTTGAGGCTGGTATCGACTCCAGTGGGAGAAGTGAGGTGATAGAGCTCGGATACTTCGTCGGCGGAGAGGGCACGGTTGTAGATCCGTACTTCGTCGAGGGAACCATCTAAAAATGCTGTCCCAGGAGATGGTCCTCCAGTTCCTAGCAGCAGATTTGTTCCAGTAGTCATGCTTCCAGTCGAGGCACTTCCACCAGGACTACCATTAATAAAAAAATTCACCGTTGATCCATCCCACGAAAAAACTACATGGGTCCACTGCCCTTCATATACCACTGCACTTGAAAAATAAGTTGCTACTCCCTGAATAGTAAATTGTATCGGTCGACAATCAGGATTAGGAGAACAAGTACCCCCGCTATTTATCCCAAAAGACCATCCAGTATTACCAGATGTTCTATTTGACAAGAATGCATGGTTTTTACCGAAGGCAATGTCATCAACTTTTACCCAAAGTGCGCCAGTCAACCTAGTCGGCAAAGTAAGTCCAGCTGTCCCTACATCAATATAATCATCCACCCCATCAAAATCCACCGCGCTCCCAATCTGTCCCGTGGTCCAAGTGGGGCTGTTGGTAAGAGTTCCGGTACTACCATTGGTCGAGGAATCAGTGGCGCTCGTCCCCGTCCCCTCATCGAGCGCCCAGTAACCAGCAAGACCGGTACTTATCGGATCAGTCGATGGACTATTGAGCGTGCTCGCTTGGCTCCGATAGTACCAATACGAAACCGCAATGAGGCCCAGGGCCAGCAAAATACCAAGCCATTGAAAAATACGGGATCTTGTAAAGTCGTAAGTATTCATGCTAAAAACACCTCTTAAAAGAGGTCTTTAGTATACCAAACCTTTTTACTTACCAGCATTGTACAGCGCCTGGATTTGTGAAGCGGTGAGCGCGGTATTGTAGATACGCACTTCGTCGATTGAACCCTTGAAAGTCTCACTTAAGCTATCATCACCCATAACAGACAGATTTAACGATGTGATGGATGAGGCCGTCCCATTTGGGACACTGTTAGTATAGAATTGGAGATCACCAGCACTTACTACTACAGCAATATGGCTCCACGCGCCATCTGCTATAGCTGTACTACTCAATTTTTCCCCTCCACTATCCCAATAGGAGACCTTTCCAGCATTGGAACCGGCAGCAGATCCGCGATAACTAAGCCCCAACTGCAGCCCCGTTCCCTGTATCAAGAGCGCTCCATAGCTTTCAATCTGAGCATTTGGCCTCACCCAAAGAGACAAAGTAAAGGTTGCCCCGGTAGTAAATGCGGAAAAGGACACCTTATCATCTGTCCCATCAAACGAGAGCGCCTGCCCCACTTTCCCTGGTGTAACCGTCGGGCCATTGGTAAGCGTACCGTTGTTTCCTGCACCTGAGCGGTCATAGGCGGTGGTACCAGAAATGTCTTTCCCATTAAATGACCAGTAGCCCTTGAGACTGGTGTCGGTACCAGTGGGCGAGGTGAGACGGTAGAGCTCGGATACCTCGTCAGAGGAAAGCTGTCTATGATACACTCTTGCCTCATCGATAGTACCAGCAAAGAAATTGCCTCCATTACAAGATCCTATATTGAGATTGCCTTCATTGGCAGAAGTGAGGGCGCCAGCAGAATTTTCTGCTACTTTGGCACCATCTAGGTATAGTCTATTGGTCGTGCCACTATTCGAAAACACCACATGATGCCACGTGCCGGTCCCAAGACTACCAGTTAACTGATAATTAATAACCACGTTACCAAAATAAATGTTGTTAGTCCCAGCGTTATCATACATTAAACATTGGCGATCTGAGCCAAGTTGACCATTGATGTTACCAAAAATTGCCATGCCATCAACACTCGATGAGGCATTCACCCAAGCCGCCACAGTTATGGCACTGGTGGAGGTTAGTGTCGTACCAATGGCAACATAATCATCCACCCCATCAAAAGAGACCGCTCCCCCAATCTGTCCCGTCGTCCAGGTTGGACCATTGGTGAGGGTGCCGGTATTCGCATTGGTTGATGAATCAGTAGCACTCGTGCCACTGCCATCATCCATTTTCCAGTACCCAGCGAGGCCTGAGTCGAGACGGCCAGTACCCTGGGCCTGTGATGCCCCGGTATTCACTTCATCGCTTTGACCTTGCTGATAGAGGGACTGGATCTGCGCGGCCGTGAGCGCGGTGTTGTAGACACGCACTTCGTCGATCGGACCAGCGAAGTAACCTGTTGTATTGGAAGATCCTATTCTCATGGCATCGGTATTATTGATAGTCGGCCAAGAACCGGCGCTTGAGAGAACTCCCTGCACATCGAGTCCGTCAATATACAGTTTCAGCGTGCCGGAACCACTGTTAGCCACCGCTACAATATGATGCCAATTGCCATCAGCCACATTGTTTGACGTAAGAAAGTAGCGGTAATTGCTGCCATCTTGCCTCATAAGGAAACTGACTTTCTTCCCGTTAATGCTGCAGTTGTCATCACCACAAACCACAACACCCCATTGCTCATAAGATCCAGACGGCTGACGTTTACTAACCAAACCCGAGTTTTGGTCGATATTGGACGGTTTAGCCCAGAGAGCAACAGACCAGCTCCCACTCTCCGGCCGTAATGACGCTACATCAGCAATAGAAACTTCATCATCACTCCCATCAAATGAGAGCGCCTGGCCAACTTTGCCTGGGGTGACGGTGGGGCCATTGGTGAGGGTACCGGTGTTCCCCGCGCCACTCCGATCATAGGCCGTAGTTCCTGAGATGTCCTGGCCATTAAATGACCAGTACCCTTTGAGGCTGGTATCAACGCCAGTGGGAGAGGTGAGGCGGTAGAGATCGGCGACTTCGTCAGCGGAGAGAGCACGGCTATATAAACGTACTTCATCGATTTGACCGTTAAAATAATTTCCATATGAGTCATAACTCAGACGAAACTCACTCGTACTGGAAACAATATTCCCAGAAATAGCCTGTGAACCAGCGCCCACCAATACGCCATTGACATAGAGTCTCACATATTGACCATCGTAAGTCCCAAGGAGATGAGTCCAGGCGGAAGTCGTTAGAGCCGTTGTTCCACTCGCTGTCGTACCAGAAGAATACCAGGCATTGTTGGTAGTTGCCACTACAAAAGTTGGCATACCTGTTGAGCTGATAGCAAGTCTGTACTGACCTATTGCAGAAGATTTGGTTATGACAAAATAGTTGGAAGCCGGCAACGCATCCATTTTAATCCAGCCAGAAAGTGCCATCATTGCCATACCCTCATGAATAGACTGATCCCCCATGGTGATATAATCATTCGTCCCGTCGAAATCCACTGCACTCCCGATTTGGCCAGTGGTCCAAGTCGGACCATTGGTGAGGGTGCCGGTATTTGCATTAGTACTACTGTCCGCAGCGCTGGTGCCACTCCCCTCGTCAAGCTTCCAGTACCCAGCGAGGCCGCTATCGAGCCGGCCGGTGCCTTGGGGTTGGGAGGCACTACTATTCACCTCGCTCCCTATGCCGGTGAAGCTGTAAAGTGTCAATACTTCATTTGCGGTTAATGTCCTATTGTACACCCGCACTTCATCAATTTTTCCATCAAACGGCTCTCCTCCAGCAGAAAGAGCTCCTACGCGAAACGTATGCGAATATGATGCATCGTCAATATCACTAATTGTGCCACTCGTAGAAGTAGAAACTGATTGACCATTAATATAAATCTTGGTGTTGGCTGCCGAGTCCTGATCCCAGACTATAGAAAAATGTGTCCAGACTGATGTCGTGAACGTCATCGAGGTAGTGACCGTATAGGTCTGAACACCGTCTCCTATTTTAAAAATAAGTTGATCGCCACTTGATATATACACTCCGTAGCCAGTTTCTCCTGGCCCAATTCCATATATTTTTGCAACAATCACATCATCAGTCGTAAATGTATCACGAAAAAACCATCCAGAAATAGTCATGTCTGCAGTAGCGTTCACATTTAAATAATCCGATGAACCGAGTGACATAAAATCATCCGATCCATCAAAATTAAGTGCTTGACCAATCTGTCCCGATGTAACCGTTGGCCCACCAGACAGGGAGCCATTATACTTGCTGGTACTGCGATCCAAAGACGTTGTACCAATCACACTGACACGATCAAACGGCCAGTAGCCGACCAGCCCGCTGGTGAGCGAACCAGTCGGTGACAGGGCATTGGTCTTGACCCCGGCGTACACTTTGAAGTACCAATAGGCACCGGCAAACACCCCTATGATGAGGATAATGCCGATGTATTGGAGAACTCTATTTTTTGTTACTTGATAAGACATTATGAAACAATTTTCAATTTCTAATTTTCAATTTTCAATAAATTTCCCTGCCTACCGGCAGGCAGGCAATGAACAAATTTCTCAATTGAAGAATTGGATAATTGAGGTATTGTTTGAAAATTGTGAATTGAAAATTGATAATTTCTTCTTCCCTAGTATATCAAAAAATCTCCGAGTGTGCTCGGGGAGGAGGAAGAGGTTCGGCTTCCAAGGGGAAGACAAACCTCAGGGAGTCAAACAAAAAAGCGCCTTCCTCTTTGAAGTGCGGTTTCTCGAGAAAACTTAGAAGCCTGACTTCTAAGTAACAATTCTATCTTTGATGATTTCACCGCTTCTCTGCAGTATGCCAGACCTGCAGCACTTCGATATTTTCCCTTCCGACACGATACGAAACCAGGTAGTGTCGATGCACGACTAGCTCCCGAATACCCGCTGTTTTCCCTGTCTTTCCTCGATAAGGAAACGTTTTCAGCTCCTCAACTCGAGAAAAAATATCATGCACAAAAGAAGCCGCTCGCTCCTTGTTGTCGAGAGCGATGAAATCTGCGATATGATCCAGATCCTGAAGCGCTTGACGGCGCCATTTTACTTCATACATAGCCCCATTTCTTCATCACTGCTTTCACCTCTGCCTCAGTAGCAAATTTTCCCTGATCTGCCTCTTTGATTGCCTTTTCCAAGTCTTTCTGCTGCGGAATCCGCCAAGCCAGGTATTCTTCTACCGCTGTGGCAGCTACTGAAGAGAGAGAACTATCTGTCAGCATGGCAAATTGATCGAGTCTTTTCTTGAGTCCACTCGAAACCCTCAGGGTCAGGGTGCTTTGTTTTGTACCAGAAGCCATATATTTGAATACAAGTGATTACATTGTCATCATAGCACCTGTTCTTTGCCTGTCAATAACAGGAGAGCAGGGAAGGATGTTTCTGGGAGTAAGAAGAGGCCGCACTTCCAAGGAGAAGAACGACCTCGAGCGGAAGCAAGAGAAGTTTGACTTCCCCTTGGAAGTCCTTGCCTATCGGCAGGCAGGGAACTTCGAAAGACTGTTCGAAACCGAACAATTTTCCCTATGACAACTGCAGCATTTTTTTAGCTAGAGTCGACACGGTAGTCTCAAAATATTTTTTCACTTCCTCCCAGTCGGCAACAAAAGATATCTCCGGCATCGGATCGTCTTCCGCATCGACAAAGTACACCAGGCTTTTCAGAAAATGAGGCAGGCTGTGCTCGCGATTGCCAAACTGTTCCAAAGCACCCAGGAGCGCTTCTTCAAGTCCTCTGCCATTGTGTGCCAACCAATACAAATCAAAAAAATCACGCTTCTTGCCGCGCTGGCTGACCGCTACAATTTTCATCACCGCGATGTCCCGAGGTACTATCAAACGCACCGTCTGACACTGGAGTGCCTCGTCCGATGGGCAAAAAGAAGGATACGCGATAAAACTCACCTTGGCACCCTGAAAAATTCCATAGAGTGTTCCTTTTTCTCGCAAAGTGGTAACCCATTCGCCTCGCTCTCTCAATGCTCTTTCTATCTGATCCGCATCAAAATCCGCTTCAGTCGTAAAAAAATCAAGATCTACCGAAACACGATGTCCAGTCTGCAGCGCGAGTGCCGTGCCCCCTGCCAAATACCAGCCGCCTCCTGAAAAAATATCCATCTCTATACAAGACAAAAAAGCCTGTTTCGTAGCAGTAGGCAACATAGCGAGATGAAGGGCCTGTGGAGGAGTAACGTGGATCATTTTTGCAAAATAAGCGACCACAGTGCTTTGGATTTTTTGTGAATACTGCTCCGAGAACGATGGAGCACTTCCTGCAGCAACGACTTTGGATACTGCATAAACAGCCAGCGGATTTCTCGGTCATTACCAAAATCAAACACGCGCTCGATAATATACCGAGCGTTTTTTTCGACATCTATCTTCTCTGGGTCAGTATCCCAAAAAAGGCTCTGGCGAAAGGAAATATGTTGTTTTTTACCTGTGTTCATATACCCATTATAGCACAAAAACGAGAAAAATGCAAAGGTTCTGCTCGGGAAAAACAAAGAAGCCGCCTGCCTGCCGGTAGGCAGGGACTTCCAAGTATGAGGTAGCACTCTCTAATGGGAAACGTTGTAGAGCGAGGTAATTTCAGCGGCGGTCAATGCTCGATCGTAAATGCGGACTTCGTCGACTTGACCCTGTTTGTAAAGGGATTGGATCTCACCAGTAGTAAGAGCTCTCCTATAGATTTGCAGCTCATCAAGTTTTCCATCAAAAGGATTGCCCGCATCAGATTCTGCCCCCAGAGCAATCACACGCGTATTACTGAGGTCTCCTATATTGCCAATCGTCCCAGTATCAGCAGCACTGTTGGCTATACCATTGATATATATCTCGCTTCCAGCAGCCGAATCTTGATCCCACACTACCGCGAAATGATGCCATCCTGTACTCGTAAAGGTAGAGACTGATTCAAGTTGGTATTCATCTGTACCATCAGACACTTCAAAGGTGAGTTTGTCGGTAGCGTCATCAATATAAAGGATGTAGCCATTATTGGCAGCGCTTATGCCAGTTCTTCTCGCAATAATTGTATCATCACTCGTGAAGGTGTCTCGATTAAACCAAGCTGCCATGGTAAAGTCTTCTCCGTCCGTAAAATCAATAGCCTCTGGACCTGAGTCACTATCGGAAACATTCGCTGATCCATCAAAATAACCAGCCTGCCCGATTTGTCCTGCTGCCCAAGTTACACTAGTAGTACCATCGTAAATATTACTCGAAAGATCATTCACTGTACTGCCAGCACCTTCATCGAAGGCATAGTAAAGACCTAGGCCACTCTCCAATCGCCCAGAACCATTCGATTGCACTTCTGATGTATTAAGTTTGACACCCGCTCGAACACTGAAATACCAATACGAAACAGCAATCACTCCGAGGGCAAGTAGTATACCCATCCATTGGAAGATTCGAGCTCTCGTAAATGAGTACGTGGCCATTTCTTTAGTTACGCCATTTTCCCAAGAATAGAATTAAGCTCCTCGGGTGAATAGTACTCGATCATAATCCGTCCGCCTTTTCCCTTGGCGGTAATTTTTACCTTGGTCCCTAATTGTTCTGTCAGCCATTCTTCTTTGGCCACAATTTCTGGACTCATTTCTCGCGTCGTACGAAGATGCGACTTGACCGCTACCGCCCTGGCCCGATCCTCGGTCTCACGCACGGTGAGTTCTTCTTTCAGAATGAGCTCAAAAAGCGCTCGCTGTTTCTCGGGATTGTCGATCGAGAGAAGTGCCTTGGCGTGACCCTCGGAGAGCTTGCCTTCCATCACCGCTCGTTGGATCTCGACTGGAAGCGTGAGGAGACGGAGGGTATTGGCGACAGTCGATCGACTCTTGCCCATCTTTTGAGCCACCTCATCCTGATGAAGCCCAAACTCTTCAGCTAGCCGGAGATAGGCCTTGGCTTCTTCGATCGGATTGAGATCATGACGCTGGATGTTTTCGATAATAGCGAGCTCGAGCTTTTCTTGATTGCCCGCTTCACGGACGACTACCGGTACTGTGATGAGTCCAGCCCTTTTGGCTGCCTGGAGACGACGCTCACCCGCGATCAGTTCATAGCCACCCTCTCGCTTGGTCACGATAAGGGGCTGGATGATCCCATGCTCTTTGATTGATTCCGAGAGTTCCACGAGTTTTGTTTCATCAAAATGCAGTCTCGGCTGGTTGGGATTGGGAATGATCGAGCTTATGGCAATCTCATACGTCACCGGCATTTCTGGATGAGAAAGAGTAGCCACTGGAAGACTAGCAGGCTTGGCCTGTACTGACTGATTTTGAGAACCCCCCTCTCCAACTGGTGCTGCAACTGGTTTCTTGGGAGGAATGAGCGAGGCCAATCCCCGCCCTAAGCCATATTGTTGAGACATACTAGGAAGTATCAAGTATTATGTATTGGGTATCAAGCACGATTCTTCAAAAACTTTATAAGACCATTGAAATCTTATGTACTTTCACTGTTTGCTCAGCTCTTTTGGTAAACTCGAGGGTGTCAAGAAAACCAACATCTCTAGCGATGATCAGCTGGTTCTGTAACTCAGTCACTGACCCTTGGGCAATGGCATAAAACTGAATTTTCTCTTTATTCGATTGACGACTAAAACCTTCAGCAATGTTTGAGGTAATTGAAACTGCACACCGTCTCATCTGACTGATAAGACCAAAAGTTTCTTCTTTTGGAAAATCCTTGGTTATATGGTAAACACTAATAACCAATTTATGGCCTTCTTGCCAAGCATCCAGATCAGTAAAACTTTTTATTTTCGCTACTGGCATACATAATACATTCTACATGATACCTTCTCCTCTATTCTTTATGATTTCTTTTCTTGATTCATAATTCCTAATTCTGTACTCCCGATTTCCGCTCTTCTTCTTGCCTCAAAAGTTCCTTCACTACTGCCCGGTAGGCTCTCGCCCCCTTGGAAAAAGCATCAAAATCAAGAATTGATTTTCCAAAAGAAGGCGCTTCAGCAAGTCTGACTGACCTCGGAATAACACTTTCAAAAACTGGCCCAGGAAAATGCCGCTTTACCTCATCAACTACCTGCCTCGCCAAGCGATTGCGTCGATCAAACAAAGTAAGCAGGGCCCCAAAAATTTGAAGTTTTGGCTGGAGATGTTCGCGAACGAGCTCGACTGTCCCCAAAAGCTGCGACAAGCCCTCGAGCGCATAATACTCTGTCTGTACCGGGATAATTACTCCGTCACTGGCAACCAAGCCATTGACCGTGAGGAGACCGAGTGACGGTGGGCTATCAATCAAAATAAAATCAAACTGTGGTCGTACCTGACGTAATGCTTGGTAGAGTCTAAATTCTCGCTCGGCAATATGCACCATCTCAATCTCTGCTCCCGCAAGATCCTGAGCCGCTGGAATAAGGTAGAGATTCTCAATCCCAATATCCAAAATAATCTCTTCTGTTGGCAAGCCCAAAATCATGGCATGATAGAGGTTTTTTTCGAGATTCCGGACATGCACCCCCAAGCCTGACGAGGCGTTGCCCTGAGGATCAAGATCAACCAAAAGCACTCGCTTCCCCTCTTCAGCCAGGTAGCGAGCGACATTGATAGTGGTTGTGGTTTTGCCCACTCCACCCTTCTGATTGACAAAAGCAATAACGGTAGCCATGGGTTCAGTATTTCGTATCACGTATTGGGTATAGTGTATCCAATCGAAGAAGACTCACTCCTAATTCTCTCCTGTCACATACCGCATACTTGATACTGTATACACTATACACTCCACTAGTATAGCCAATTGACAAGGCACGAGCAATTCCGTATGCTCGAGAGTGTTCATGGCTCATAAAAGCCAAAAGCCGGGATGGCGGAATGGTAGACGCACGGGACTCAAAATCCCGCGATAGCAATATCATGAGAGTTCGAGTCTCTCTCCCGGCACTTTATGCAGTGGTGGCTCGCCAGAGGCGAGTAAAAATGATAGACACGTCGGACTTTCATCCGCCTCTGGCGGGAAAAATCCGATGCTAGCAATAGCATAAGAGTTCAAGCCTCTCTCCCGGCACACTTTACGGGACTTTTATCCGCCCCTACCTACCGACAGACAGGTTTGGCAAGAAAAACTTGCTCGCCTGAGGTGAGTCCCGTGATAGCAACAACGTGAGAGTTCCCTGCCTGTCGGCAGACAAGGAGTCTCTCCTGGTACATACTCTATTCTCAAAATTTAGTACGTCTGCGTAATTACCAAAAAACCACCTAAGGAGGTGGTTTTTAACTATGATCTCTTCCTTTCCTACGATAGTAACCCCGCCACCGCCTTCACCAGGACAAGAGAAGCTAAGGCAATGGTGATACCAATGAGGGAGTATTTAACAATCTTCTTTCCTTTATCAAGAGTATCTTCATTCCCAGCAGCGGTAAGGTACATGATACCACCGATAATGAGCATGATGATAGCCAGGATACCAATGATCGTCAGGAGAAAGCTTAAGACATTGGTAGCTATTTGGATAAGGGTAAGCGAAGTTCCTACTCCATTGGGGAGATTCGGAGTACCCCAACCGAGAATAGAAGCTATCTCTCTTAAGAAAGCAGGGGCAGCGATACCTAAGGCGAGACCAATGAGAGCAGCGAGGATAGCTTTTTTTCCTTGAGTCATTCTTCCTTCGTCTCCAGCAGAGGTAATGTAGAGGAAGGCTCCGATGATAATGAAGATGAGGGAGAGGAGAACGATAGTTGCTTGGAGAAAAGAGAGGATACGAGAGAAGAGACCATCAACAGCAGAGAAGGCGACAGGGTTACCAAAGGTGAAGGGGGTGGTGAAGACAGCGGGGGGGCCTATTATAGCTGGACTACAACAGTAGGTACCACCACTACCGCAGAGTCCGACACGTTGATTGGCAGGACAGGAGTCAGAACAGGTATCAGGAGCAGAGCAAATCAGTGGAGGATCATTTTCTCCACCTCCACCTCCACCTCCACCTCCACCTCCACCTCCACCTCCACCTCCACC
>CAZRXW010000015.1:0-23143 GCA_964604195.1 uncultured Bdellovibrionales bacterium | reverse complement strand
CCCGTCAGCGTTAAAGTCGCCAGCGGTAAGGGAATAGCCGAAATAACTGGAGGATCCACCGGTCACCACACTCCCCGTATTACTCTGTCCTGGCACCGTGAAACTCAAGGTCGGATCAAGAGCGACTGGATAACTCTCAGGAGAGAAAGAAACAGAAAGCGTTTTCTTTTCTTCATCCCACTTCCAATCGATGTCTCGTTTCTCTCCCTGACTATTGAGGTAGTAGGGTCTCGGGATAATGAAGTCAGGAGTTTGATTGTTGAAGATATCATTCCCCAAGTCTTTCTCAAGGGTCTTCTGCGCTCGTTCGAGGAGTGAGGGAGCCACTTCCGCTTTGACTGCTTCATTCTGAATTTGTTGCTCACCAAAGTAAAAGACCTCGGCATCACCATTTTCGTTGATCTTCAGTTTGACATTGTCGAGCTGGTATTTTTCTTCTTCGAGGCCCGTACCAGATGCATAGAGCGTCCAATGCTTCAGCTTCTTCTCTCCGGTAGCTTGGTCTTTTTCGTAAGCATAGAGAAGAGTCTTCCTCCCATCAGAGCTAGTATACCGAAGATACCGCTTCTCTTCTTGTTTGGAAGCCGAACTTCCAAGTATCTTTTCCCACCATTTTTTTTGACTTGGCAGTTCGGCTTCCAAGTTGTTTTGGTCGGCAATGAGCGTGTCTACAGTGTAGTCTTCTTGACTCTGATCCTGGATAGGGATGACTCTTTCGTTATCAAGCCTTACTTCAATCGGTTGCTTGGGATCTTTGGGGAAGGAGATGATTTGTTTGGGGATATTGGTTTGGAGTTGGTTTTCTCCTTGGTTAGCGTACTCTATATTGATACCGTCTTTGGTAGCATCTTCAATCTTGAAATGATCTTTGTCTTCTTGGATAGGGAGTGTAGGGAGAGTAGAGAGATTTTCAATGACTTTGGTACCAAGAGTAGGAGAGAAGTCTCTTAGATCGGAGAGCGTATCGGGAGTGGTGGAAGCATGCCAAAAGAGATACCCAAAAAGGGGAACTGTAAGAAAGGAGAGGGTGAGGAGGAAGGATTTGAGAGAAAGAAGCTTCACAAATTCAAAAGTCACTATCTGTTTATTTTATCTCTAGTATACCTCACTTGGAAGTCCGACTTCCAAGTGAGGTAGGTTTGTATTCTATAATTCTAATTCACGATTTCCTCCATCTTAACATTGATCACTCCGGCACCAACAGAAGCAATTTTAGCAAAAGCTACTTTATCAAGATCGATAATCCTTCCGGGCACAAAGGGGCCTCGGTCGTTAATCACGACAATAACCGATTTCCCATTATCAAGGTTCGTCACTTTTACATAACTCCCTTTGGGAAGCCAGGGATTAGCTGCGGCCATTGTTCCCGTCCAAGCATACCACGACGCCGCGCCCCGGTGACTTTTTCCAAGCTTCACATAGGTACCCTGGACCACTTTTTCTACGACTGGTTCTCTAAGAATTTTTGTTTCGAGTATTTTACGCCTTACCTCTTTTCCGTCGTGATAACTCACCCTATAGGTTGTTCGTTTCGTTCCCTTTTCTCCTTTCTGAATTACTTTTTTTACTCGCCAGGAAAGCTCACTATCCTCAGCCACCTCCGTTGTATATTCAATAGGAACATCTCTGTATTCTTCACGAATCTCTACTCGGGTGATCTGAAGCGTAGCCCCTCCTCCTGCCACCGTCTCTCTTCCTGGTTCTACCAGATCGTCCTCATCAAGAATAATCTGCTGTTCTAACAAAACATCCTCGTTTGTTTTGGCACGAGTTTGAATAGTTTGTTTTTTCCCATCCACTTGGATAGTCAATGATCTCGCTGGTTCAAACCAGATATGTATACCAGGAATGATACGTGCTTCGCGGGTAGGCAATACCGTATCCTCAGTTCGTAAACCAAGTCCTTGTTCCAGAAGAAATTCTCCAACAGTAGCGGTTCCAGTCTCGACTCTCCCCAGGAAAAGACCATGGACATGAAAAAATACTTCAACTGATTGAGGATGAAAAAAACGCTCGTCAGTATTATTGCGATACTGCCAGAGAAAAAAACTCCCTATGCTCAGGATGATAAGACCAAAAAGCAAAGAACGCATGGTTATGAACGCAAACGATAATGAAGCGCCTCAGTTAAGTGTTCCTCAGCTATTTCTGTTGCTCCAGCGAGGTCCGCAATGGTTCGCGCCACTTTGAGCACCCGAGAATACGCCCGTGGTGATAGTTTATAAAACGAAACTGCTTCACGCAAAATTTCCTGGGTGCCAAGATTTAAAGAACAGTACTTTTCGAGGAGTTTTACATCCAGTTCAGTATTGGTAAATTTTCCATGCATATGAAGCCGTTCTCGCTGCATCGTTCTCGCCCTCTCGACTCGTTCACGAATTGATTCACTACTTTCACTATTTTTCCCTGTGTGGAGAGCCTCAAATTTGAGGCGCGGCACTTCTATATGAAGATCGATTCGATCAAGGATAGGCCCAGAAACTTTTTGTTTATATTTTTCTCGAGTATACGGACTACAGCCACATACTCGTTCTGGATCGCCAAAGTGGCCACAGGGGCATGGATTCATTGCTGCCACCAGAGTAAACCGGGCCGGGAAAGTGAGTGTTCCCTTGGCTCTCGATACGACCACGACCCCATCTTCAAGTGGCTGACGAAAACTCTCCAGCGTACTCCGAGGAAATTCGGCAAATTCATCCAAGAAGAGCACTCCCCGATGAGCCAGGCTAATCTCTCCCGGCTTGGGGAAAGATCCCCCTCCAATAAGTGAGACGGTACTGGCACTGTGATGCGGAGAACGAAATGGACGCCCAGAGACGAGGGCTTGCTCTCTTGGTAATTGACCGGCTACAGAAAAGATCTGCGTTATTTCGAGACACTCTTCAAAAGAAAGCCTGGGGAGAATCGATGGAAAGGCCTTGGCTAAGAGTGTTTTGCCGCTCCCTGGCGGTCCAATCATGAGTATATTGTGTCCACCAGCCGCCGCAATCTCAAGAGCGCGCTTTACATGAGCCTGCCCCTTAATTTCGGCCATATCAGTTCCTCTATATTTTTGTTCTGTCTCAAGTGGTGTCATCGATTCGGGATGAAGGAGCTTCTTTCCCTCCAAGTGTTCGGTGATTTCCCGAAACTTCTCAGTAGCATAAATAGTAATATCAGGTACCAAGGCAGCTTCTCTGGCATTCTCCCTTGGAACATACACTTCCGAAAAACCAGCTTTCTTAGCAAAAAGTACTAACGGCAAGACACTCGTCACTCGACGTAATCTTCCATCAAGGGCCAACTCTCCAAGAAAGAATTTTCCTTCTGGCCGAAAGCCAATTTGCTTGGTCGCCGAAAGAAACGCCAGAGCCATACCCAGATCATAGGCAGAGGAGCTTTTGGGGAGGTCTGCTGGAGCAAGATTAATAGTTACTCGACCACTCATATGCGGCGGCCGAAAATCACTATTCTTAATAGCGGCACTCACCCGATCCCGAGCTTCTTTAACAGCAGCGTCAGGGAGACCAACAACACTAAACTGATGTAGCCCTTTGGTGAGAACATCAGATTCAATTTCAACCAAAACTCCATCGAGTCCAATAGTGGCTCCCGAAAATACCTTGGCTGGCATAATCATTATAGTTTTCAAAAAATTCCCAGCCTCCTGAGCCGAGAAGAGTCAGCATACCAGCTTCGTCAAAAAATGCAAACGGTATAAAAACTACGGCCCCAGCCTCCATTAGGAGTAGCTGGGACCGAGAAAGTACTTCAGCAAATGACCTTGCCGATCACCTCGACCAGCTTGGCCGGGTCGAAAGGTTTAATCAGCCAGCCGGTAGCGCCCACGGCACGGCCAACCTGCTTCATCTGGTCGCTCGATTCGATGGTCAGGATGAGGATCGGGGTCTGTTTGAACCTCGGATCCTGACGCAGCTTTCTGGTCAGACTGATGCCGGCCATCCTGGGCATATTCTGATCGGTCAGGACGAGGTGAATGGGATGAAAAGCTCCGTTCTGCGCCTTCTCCCAGGCATCTTGGCCATCGACAGCCTCGATGACATGAAGGCCCGCATCTTGAGCGTGAACGACACCATCTGGCGCATTGAGACGCTATCGTCGACAGTAAGGATCCTGTGCATGAGTAAAATCTCCGTAGCCCCCCCGACACCCTTGCGTCAGAGTATGGGCACATTCTAGAGAACTTTCTCCTCAGTATCAACTGCATACCAGTTTTCAGTTTGTTTTCTCATGGCACTTGAAAAAAAGAGGGTCAGCACACCAACTAGAATCATAGCGTCACTAAAATTAAAATTGGGGAAAAAAGATGCCAATCCAAATGGCCAATGAAGATAATCCAAAACACAAGTGTGGAGCGCTCGATCGAGCGTATTGAGTCCCCCCCCAATAAGAATAGCTATCAGTGGCCATCTCATCCCCAAGCCTTTCCATCGGAAAAGCAACCAAAGACACCCCAACACCACACTCACTGTTCCAATCAATAAAAAAACCTGTGGGAACTCTATTCCCCAAAAAACACCAGGATTACATGTCCAGTGATCTCGCTCAAGCCACAAAAATCGTAATCCCCCGTCTAAGAAGCCTACAAAAACAAAAAGAGACACCCAAAGCATCTCTTTTTGCCAGGAGAACATAGAAATACGCTAGACTCCCACTTTGGTCCGAGCAGCTGGGTAGACCTGGAGCCGTTCTACTGGGATAGATTCACCAGTCTTCTCACAAATACCATAGGTGCCGGTTTCTATCTTAGCGAGGGCATCATTGACGTCCTTGAGTTGTGATTCCAGCGTTTCTTCAACCGCTACATTATCAACATATTCTTCTACTTCTGAAGCATTCTCATCTGGATCATCCCCCAGATCAGTAGCATACTTGGTAGCGTAGTCCCCCTCTACCCCCGTTGGGGTACCAAGACGTGATAATTCTTGTTCTAAACGTGATTTTTCAGTCAAAAGTTTATCTTTGAGCTCGGCAAGCAAAGTGACATCGAGTGACATACGGCGTATATAAGAGATAAGTAGTTCTATTATAGGAGTTTTTTAGCAAAAAGTCGAGCCTAGGAGAAGAAAACACTTTCCAGATGATTAATAGCTGGCCCCTCTCCCCTCTTAAGGATGACCGACACTACATCAAAACGATACTCCCTCGTTTCCAGAGAATTTGATCGAAGATAATAGCTCGCTATACGCTCTAGCTTGATAAGCTTTGAACGAGTCACCTGGTGCTCCGGCAGCGAATCCTCCTGACTCAGGCTTAGAATCCGCGTTTTTACCTCAATAAAAACAACTACCCCCTTCTTTTCAGCTACAATATCAATCTCTCCCAGCCGCTTCCCATGAGGATTACTGATATTACGACCCAAGACACGATACCCCTTCTCTCGAAGATACGCCTCGGCTATTTCTTCTCCCTGTCTTCCCGTATCCAGATGTTTGGCCATATCTGTAAATTAGGCTTACTGTAAGCAAAATTTTTATTTTTGGCAACAAAAAAACGGCCCTTCTTGGCCATCTTCCCTCTGAAATTCTAAGCACTCCACACATATAGTATGTGTTGGTGCCGGGCTCTCGCCCGTGACGCCGAATAAGTATTTTATATGGCCGTAACGAGAGCCCGACGTGCGTGTGCCCAACATATCTCTGGAGAAGTCTAGCCCGGGTGAGAGGCAATTTCGCTTCTACGCGGAGAGGTATGTGTTTTGTGACAGACGCAAATGGGTGGAAAGTTCTGGTAACTTTCTCAATCTTCTACCGCTTTTTGGCTAATGCCGACAAACTTGTGAAAGAACTGATTTTTTGTTTTTTGTTTTTGTGTAAAGCCAGGTTTTTTTATTTTTCCTGGATTTTTGTGTTTGTTTTGGCGACCGGCTCCTTTTTACCAGAAATAGGAGAACTATGAGCATTGTCATAGCGGTTAAGCAGCAGAAGATTTCTTCTCTCGAATATTTTTCAAGAAGAGAAGTCTTCTGCTCCTAGAAGATATCAAGTTGTTAAGGAATATTTCACTACAACAGATCCAGTATAGCAGAAAAAAACACGAAAGTCAATCACAAAATATCGAAAACCTTTATCTAAGCCTTGTTTTTATTTACTTGACCTCTTTGCTCAACAAATAAAATATTTTTAACCCAAGAAAAAGTATTTTATTTTCTTTTTCTCAAGAAGAGAACGTCTCTCACCAAAAAAATCACTACTTTTATTGAGCTAAATGATCAATAAGCGAATGGAGAGTATTCTGACTCGTTCCAATGACCCATGCGTTTCCCATAACAGACGAGTCAAGGGAAAGATTCATCGCCTGATCAATGTTGGTATAACGAACTGGCTGACCCTTATAGAGGCCCGATCGGAAAGTAAGACCTGTTTTGGGAGCGGTAGTTGTATCAAGGAAAAACGGTTCCAAAGCCTTAGGCAAGAGAGTCTCGTCACGTGCCAGCGCCACTACAAATGCCTCGTTATTTTTCACCTGAAGCCGGAGGCCCATACGTACAAAGCTACTATCAAGCACAAAATACAACGAATATTCCTCATCGAGAGTGGCTAAGAGATCACTCGTAAGGGTTACTCCGAGCAGATAAGCAAGTCGAGAAAAAGCAAGTGGGTTATAGTTTTGATCTCGAACCAAAAATTCTACCGGCCCCTGGAGATTATCCTGCTTGACAGCTAGCGCTACCTTGAGAAATTCGGTCCGGATAGACTCTGCTGTTACTGCCTCTGTGTCAAAAGAGAGAAGATTTGGCTGGGTAGTAGAATAATGATTGGCTACTGGTTTTTGAGGCTCTGGTTCTACTGGTGGCATTGGGGTTGGTTCTGCCACTACCCCTACCAACGATACCTCTGGCGGGATGTGTGTACGTTGCATCCACCACCAAACTCCACCAGCTATCAAAACGATCAAGAGAAGGATTCCTCCGATAATCCAACGAAAATGCTTCAGCCACTGAACTACATCAGAAGACTGCCTCGCACCTTCCTGAGTCTCGTCCTCCTGAGAAATTCCCTCTTTCGATTCATTGTTCCCAATTTCCAATACTGTTTCAGTCTCGGGAGTCTCTTCGACAAAACCCTCTTGTGAGAATTGGCCTGCCCCACTGTCGGCCGTCTCAACAAGAAATGGACTAACTGTTGGTTGTGCTGTAGGAGAAGACATCGTTTCTTGAGAAGGAGCAATACTTGGATCAACATAAAATGGTGCACCCTGGGCGGCCGCTGCCTCTGGCTGAAAAGCTACCAACGGATCTCTCTGAGGAATTTCTGGCATTGCTTCACCCCGAAAATCATTGTCCATTGTATGAATAGCCTGTTGGATTTCTAGAGGGTACTGTGACCTTGGAGTAAGTTTTGGTTTTTTGTTGAACCACGCTGACATAATGAAAAAAGACTAAAAAAATATACTGGCAAGGATCTAGCCTTACCAGTATATCACCCAAATTCTCTCGGGAAAAAATTTCCTATTCTTGACCAAGTTGCTGACGAACAAGTTTTGCCTTAGCAAGCTTGTGTGAGAGATTAATCCGGCCCTGGGCATCAATTTCCTTAACAATCACAGGGACTATATCACCAACTTTGACAACATCATCGACTTTTTCTACTCGATAATCTGCCAATTCAGAAATATGAATGAGCCCCTCTTGATTCGGAAGCACTTCAGCAAAGGCTCCAAAATTCATAATCCGAGTAATTCGTCCCTGGAAAAGCTCGCCTACCACTACCTCACGAGTAATGTTTCTAATCCACTCAGTAGCCTTCTTGGCAGCGGTCTCATCAGCTGAGGTAATAAAGACCGATCCATCATCCTCAATATCAATCGAAACACCCGTTTCATCGATAATTTGATTAATCATCTTGCCGCCAGGGCCGATAACATCACGAATCTTCTCTGGATTGATATGCAGCGTAATAATTCGTGGAGCATACGGTGACATTGTCCCTCTTGGCTCAGCAATAGCCGAGAGCATAACTTCCATAATCTCAAGTCTTGCTACCTTGGCCTGTTTGATAGCGATCCCCAACATGTCTGGTGTAAGGCCATCAATCTTAACATCCATTTGCATGGCCGTAATACCATCCTTGGTACCAGCTACCTTGAAATCCATGTCACCATAATGATCTTCGAGTCCCTGGATATCGGTGAGGACCTTGAAACTACCGTCATGACCAGTGATTACTCCCATGGCAATACCTGAAACGGGCTTTTTGATGGGTACACCAGCGTCCATTAGCGAAAGCGTCGAGCCACAGACAGATGCCTGAGATGAAGAACCGTTGGATGAGAGTACTTCCGATACGAGATGAATCGTATAAGGGAACTCTTCTTTACTTGGAAGCACTGGTATGAGTGCCTTTTCAGCGAGTGCTCCATGGCCCACTTCACGTCGGCCTGGGCCACGCATCGGCTTGATCTCACCCACAGAGTACGCAGGAAAGTTATAGAAATGCATGTAGCGCTTCTTTTCGTCAGTTTCCATGGTATCGACTATCATCTCGTCACCAGGAGCACCAAGAGTGGTCACGGTAAGCACTTGGGTTTCGCCACGTTGAAAGAGTCCTGTCCCATGAGTGCGAGGTAAAACTCCCACCTGAGCTGAGAGCGGGCGAAGCTCGGTCATACCTCGGCCATCAGGACGGGCATCGTGCTTCAAGATTTGCTCGTGCAAAATAGCGTCAGAGAGCTCTTCAAAAATGAGCGAGAGCACCTCTCCCTGATTTGGTTCCTCGGGGAAATTCTCAGTAGCATAAGCTGCTGTCTTAGCCTCAATCTCAGCCATTTTCTCGTTCATCGCTACCTTTGGACGAAGGTACAGTGCTCCCGCTAGATCAAGTGAAGCGACAAACTCCTTCATTTTGGCCTCAAATTCAGGACTACCCACCAAAAGAGCTGCTTCTCGCTTTAATTTCCCAGCTTCCTTTTGGATAGAATCGATAAAGCCAGTAATTTTCTGTATTGCCTCATGAGCAAAACGGAAGGCTTCCGTCATCTTTTCTTCAGTAATCTCTTTGGCGCCACATTCAATCATATTGATTTTGGCAGCTGTACCAGACACCAAGAGATCGAGATCGCTACTCTTCCGTTCCTCACTCGACGGGTTGAGTACAAAATCACCGCCATTGATAATACCGACTCGCACCGCACCAATAGGACCACTCCAAGGAATATCCGAGAGGGCAAGGGCAGCTGAGGCAGCAATCATAGCCACAAGATCGGGATCATTTTCTCCATCATAAGAAAGGACCGTAGTTACCACCTGCACCTCATTACGCATGCGAGAGTTGAAAAGTGGGCGGATGGTACGATCCACCGCTCGGCCCGAGAGAACAGCGTCATCAGACGGCTTCCCTTCGCGCTTCATAAAGCGGGATCCCTTGATTTTCCCAGCCGCGTAGTAACGCTCTTCAAAATCCACCATCAATGGGAAATATCCCGTGATTTTGGACATGGACTGACTCATGACAGCTGTAGCTAAGACTACCGTATCACCATACTGTACCGTCACTGTGCCATTGGCTTGCCCTGCTAAAAGGCCAGTCGACACACTTAATTCACGCCCACCGAGCTGGAGAGACCATTTTTTGGCTCCTTGCATAAGAAATATGGGCCATGATGAGGCTCATAAACACGCGGCTTTGTCTCAGTGACTGAGACCAAGCCGTGTACCTATAAACCACACTCTGGCCAAACAACAATTACGCCTGCACTGTATCCTTTTTTTACTTTATTGTCAAAAGAAAAATACCTGGATAATCTCGGATCTTGTTCTCTTGCGCTTTTAGATAAGGAATCTCCTCTTACTCTCGGAAAGATTGAGAAAGTCATCGGCTTTTTCGATGAGTTTAGCTGAGGAAGACTCCGCAAAAGCCACTACTTCTACTCGACAACCAAAGGTATTTTGGAGATACTCAACCAAGTGAACGTAATCACCATCTCCGGAAACAAGAACAATCACATCAAGCTTTGTTCCCATCTTAATAGCATCAATGGCAATACCCACGTCCCAATCACCCTTCCTTGATCCATCGGGAAATATCTGGAGATCCTTGGTCTTTACATCAAAACCACTCTTCGTGAGGGCATCAAAAAATTTTTCTTCCATCCCTTCGGTGGTTTTAATACCATAGGCTAGTGCTCGAATAAGCTTTCGTTCCCCCACCGCTACTTCAAGCACTGCTTTAAAATTTACTTTTTTTCCATACAAAACACGAGCGCTGTAATAGAGGTTTTGGATATCAACCAATACTCCAACGCGCTGATCGGCAAAACGTGCCATAATCTGTACCTTATTAAAAAATTACCCAGAGAAAACCGAAAAAATACATCCTCTGGCTACTTTTAGTTATACACCCTAGAAAAAGGATTCGCCACTAGCCTCAGCTCGTGGCGATATTCCTTTTGGGATTTTACTTCAGCCCAAGCTTCTTGATAAGCGCTTTATAGGCCTTCTCATTGACCTTTTGGAGGTATTGGAGAAGATGTTTACGCTTGGAAACCATCTTAAGAAGTCCCCGGCGTGAATGAAAATCCTTGCTATTCTCCTTGAGATGGGCGGTAAGTCGCTTGATCTGGGCGGTAAAAAGAGCAACCTGATACTCTGGAGAACCAGTGTCTTTGTCGTGTCGCTTCACGTCACTGGTTACTTTTTCCTTCTGCTTGTGTGAGAGGGCCATAGGGCTTGTGTCAGCTACTGTCTCGCTCAGTCAGTGACTGGGCCAAACAGCGCTCGGTGTATAAAAATTAGCTCTTGCAATCTAACACGCTTTCCGAAACTCTGCAAGGCACTGTACAAATGATTCGAGACACGCATTGCGTGTCTCGGTGGCGACGGAATTCCGTCAGTGACAAACCTGGCCCGTTGCTGCCGGCAACCCAAACAGAAATCCTTGGCAATCTTCTTCAACGGGTGGTGGATCGGCTACGATCGCTTCCGGGTGAGCACACCGGCATGAATTCGCCCGCTCATACCCATGCGGACAAACCCGCCTTGCATCTACGAGATGCCCCTCTCGGGTAAGCAACTTTCCCTCAACCATAAAGCATGGCCCTTCGATGGAGATCTCTTTCATAGACGCTTCCTTATGACCGAAAAGAAGATATTAGGACTGTACTGATTTACTCTTTGCCTGTCAAACAAAAAACCGCCTCATAAAAGACGGTTCCTTGGTACCCTGACTCTTGTTACAGCACCGTAAAAGCACTCACTCGATCGCCTGCTTGTGGCTTCATGATACGCACCCCTTGGGTCACACGCGAGAGAAGAGGGATGGACTGAAACGGAACCCGGATAATAATCCCCTTCTCGGAGGTAACAATCATATCGGACTCAGCATCTTCCGGCTGAGCGATATAGCCTCCGACGAGTTTCCCAGTCTTGGGGGTAACATTCATCGTCTTAATCCCTGACCCACCCCGCTTCTGAATCTTGTAGTGCTTGAGATCACTCCGTTTTCCATAGCCATTTTCAGAGAGGATGAGGAGTGTACGATCCTTGCTCCCCTTTTCTACCACATCCATATTCACCACCGTATCCCCCGAACCCAGTTTGATACCTCGGACTCCAGCAGCACCACGGCCCATAGCCCGGACATCGGTCTCTTTGAAGCGAATTGCCTGGCCCTTCTCAGTCGTCTGTATTACCTCATCATCACCCACTGTGGGCCGCACCCAGTTGAGTGTATCGCCTTTATCAAGGGTGATCGCTATGAGGCCTGAGCGACGGACATTGGCAAAGTCCTCAATCTTGGTTTTCTTTACCGTACCACCAGTCGTAGCCATAAAGAGATACTTGGCACCATCTTTCTTCCCAAACGAAACAATAGCCGTAATTTTTTCTCCTTGGGCCAATTGAAGGAAATTGACAATCGCCTGACCCTTGGCCGTGCGAGATGACTCAGGGATATCATAACCAATTGTCTGAAAGACTTTACCGGTATCAGTGAAGAACATGAGACTATCATGAGTCTCGATAGTGAGCATCTTGGCAATTTTATCCTCTTCTTTGGTCGTCGCACCGATCACACCTTTGCCACCCCGCTTCTGGACACGATAGGTGTTAGGATTCATGCGCTTGATATAACCATCATCTGTAAGGGTAATGATGGCTTCTTCATTCGGAATGAGATCTTCCTGACTAAACTCACCAATACCTCCCTTGATCACTCTTGTCCGGCGCTCATCGCCAAATTTCTCTCTTACCTCAAGGAGCTCTGTCTTTACAAGAGCCAAGATTTTTTTACGGTGTTTCAACAAATCTTCGAGATAAGCAATCAGTCGTAGCTTCTCAGCGAGTTCATCCTCTATCTTCTTGCGCTCGAGCCCAGCCAGAGTCTGAAGGCGCATTTCGAGAATCGCTGTCGCCTGCCGTTCAGAGAGCTTGAACTTTTTCATGAGGTTCGCGTGAGCTTCCTCTTTGGTTGGAGACTGCTTGATGGTTTTGATAATCTCATCAATGTGATCAAGTGCTTTCTTGAGCCCCTCGAGAATATGGGCTCTGTCCTTGGCCTTCTCAAGCTCGTATTCGCTCCGACGAGTCACTACTTTCTCTCGATGAGTGATGTAGTGCTCGAGAATAGATTTAAGATTGAGGATCTGTGGATCTACTCCGTCAACCAAAGCCAGCATGTTGACATTGAAATTTTTCTGAAGGTCAGTTAGGGCATAGAGTTTATTGAGGACCTTCTGTGGGTAGGCATCTTTCTTCAGCTCGATGACGAGGCGCACACCGTCCTTGTCTGATTCATCACGAATATCTCGGATGCCCTGGATTTTATCTTCCTTCACTAAATCAGCCATTTTTTCGATGAGCGTAGCTTTATTGGTCGCATAAGTCATCTCAGTTACCACAATCTGGAAAGAGCCAGCCTTTGTTTCCACAATTTCAGCTTTGGCTCGTGACACAATCGGTCCACGCCCAGTAGCATACGCCTCACGAATATCTTTGGCATTGTAAATAATGCCGCCTGTAGGGAAATCTGGTCCCTTGATAAAGACAAGAAGATCGTCCAGCGTGCAGTCAGGATTATCGATCTGGTGACAAATGGCGTCTACCAATTCGCCGAGGTTATGCGGTGGGATATTGGAAGCCATCCCTACTGCGATACCTACCGTACCATTGAGGAGTAGCTGTGGCAGCTTAGCGGGAAGCACCACCGGCTCATCATGCATCCCATCAAAGTTGGGAACAAAATCAACCGTATTTTTTTCGATATCAACCAGCATCTCCTCAGCAATAGCCTTGAGCTTGGCTTCGGTGTAACGATAAGCAGCAGCGCTATCTCCATCCATCGAACCAAAGTTTCCCTGACCCCAAATGAGTGGGTAGCGAAGAGAGAAGTCCTGAGCCATGCGCACCATCGTGTCATAGACTGCTGTATCGCCATGTGGATGATATTTTCCCAAGACTTCACCGACAACGGTGGCTGACTTTCGAAACTTGGCCGTACTCCTGAGTCCTGTGGACCACATGGAGTAAAGAATGCGTCGATGTACTGGCTTGAGTCCATCGCGCACATCGGGAAGAGCCCGGCCAACGATGACTGACATGGCATAATCAAGGTAGGACTGTTTGACCTCATCAGTAATATTACGTGATTCAATTTTGCCACTATGGAAAGCAGTTTCGGACGACATAAGCGTTTAGACGTTAACGTGAAAGAGTATCGGTAGGAGCTGACTGATCCGATTGATTTTGTGTTTCTGCTGGCGCTGGAACATACCCATTCTCCTCAAAGTTTGGCGCCTCCTTCTTATCAAGCTGTTGCTGGAAAAAAAGCTCTCCTGAAACTTCTTTCTTCCGTTCCTCCAAACTCTTTTCACCAGAAAGGAGCGCATCAAGAGAAAATTTTGAGGCACTGGGAAGTAAACTCTTAGACCCTGTGGCGGCGGCACCAGCATCACTTGAGATAGCACGAAAACTTTCCGAGACCGACAAAGACCAGACTCCAAGAACGAGGAGCATAGCAAAAACTACGCAACCTACCACATACCGCATACGGATATGTTCTGGCTTTTCTTGAATACGCGTTACCCATTCGTCAAGATTGATCCGCATAGAAATAAGCTTAATTTTTGTCCAAAAGCACTACTTCCATATTCTTCCCCTCAAGATCTTTGGCCTTGATATTCCATTTGGCCAGTGTTTCCTTGGGACAATTCCCTAAAGCATCACAAAAGGGCTTCACGTCAGGAAGTTTAGTCGTCATACCGCTAATTTTGTAGTGCATTGGGATAACAACTTTTGGTTCAATCTTTCGTACTAATTCATCAATTTTTTCTACTGGAAGAGTATCTATCCCTGAAGCTGGCACAAATAAAATATCCACTCCCGAAAGCTTTTCGACTACACTCGGAGCTGGCTCACATCCAAGCGCCCCCAAGAAACAGATATTAATTTCTTCTGTTTCAAAAAGAAATATCGTATTTTGACCTCGCTCGACTCCATTTTGCTCATCACGAAAGTTTGGAAAACCGAGAATTGATATTCCTTTAGCTGAATATTCCCCTGGTGCAGAAAGTTTTACTGGATTTCCTTTTACTACCTCAAGTTCTGGAGCATCAACTGATTGATGGGATAGGAAGATAATATGAGCCTCACCCTGAGGTGCTCGAAGACCAGTCCCCTTCTCCGGAACGTCTGTCACCATAACCACGTCCTCCGTAGCCCGACCACTTGGTTTAGTAGTAATTTTGAAACAATAATCACCGTAATATTGGATATTCATAAAGGGAAAACTGTGACTAAATTGATATCGAGTATTGCTAGCTTAGCAAGAAAAGTTCGTCCCATCAAGCACTAATTGAGGCTTTTTCTTGCCAAAAATCACCACTTCTGTTATGCTGGTTCTACTTTTAACCAAAGTAAGACAACTGCATACGGGATGCTTTAATCTCGATTTACAAAGGTTTCTCCTTTGAATTAGTATTGAGCACCCCTAAAATCTTGAGGGGTTTTAATTTTTTATCACCCGAAGTTACCTCTCCTTCAGCTATTGTTTTCCTATGTCTACCCCTGAAGTAAAGCTCAAAAGCAATCTTACCCCCCTTGAGAAACTCTACGAGGATCACCTGGCTAGTCTCCCAGAGATTGGTGATGTTATTCCTGGTACCGTTATCTATGTTGGCTCAAGCTCGGCCCTCGTTGATCTTGGAGCCCTCGGTACTGGAGTCGTCCTCGGCAAAGAAATGCGAGACGGTCTCGGAAGCGGCAGCAAACTCAAAGTCGGCGACGAAGTTCAATCAACCCTCGTAAGTTTTGAAAATGAGGACGGGGTAATTGAGCTTTCTATCCGAGCAGCCTCTCATGATAAAAGTTGGGAAGATATCGAAGCAAAACTCGACAGCAAAGAAGCTGTCTCTACAAAGGTTTTGGATGCCAACAAAGGAGGACTCCTCATCGAAGTCAATGGGATTTCTGGTTTTCTTCCTGTCTCACAACTTTCAAGCGAGCATTATCCACGAGTGGAGGACGGTGATAAGAACAAGATTCTTGAACTCCTCAAAAAACTCGTTGGGGAAACTCTTCAGGTCCGCATCCTCGATGCTGATCGAGAAAATGACAAACTCATCGTCTCAGAAAAAGCTGCTCAAAGCGAAAAAGAGAAGGCTCTCGTTAATCTGCTCCACGTAGGTGATGTAATCAAAGGTGAAATTTCTGGAGTAGTCGATTTCGGTGCTTTCGTAAAATTTGCTCTTCCCGGTGAAGAGAACAAAGGCAAACAGCTCGAAGGCTTGGTCCACATTTCTGAACTCGCTTGGCAACTTATCGATGATCCTCGCGAAATCGTGAAAACTGGCGATACTGTTGAAGCCAAAATTATTGGTATTGATGAAGCTCGCATTTCTCTCTCTATGAAAGCCCTCAAGGAGGATCCTTGGGAAAAAGTCGGGGAACGCTACAAGGTGGGGGATACTGTTTCTGGCTTAGTCGACAAGATGAATCATTTCGGTGCCTTTGTTTATCTCGACAAAGATATCCACGGCCTCGCTCATGTCTCTGAATTCTCAGAAATTTATCCTACCAGAAAGATGGAGGAAATCTTTGAGGTTGGGAAGAGTTATCAATGGAAGATCCTCTCTATCGAGCCTCGGAGTCACCGACTTGGACTCATCCCTATCAAAAAGTAACGCGTCAAAATGCCCTCCCTGCGGGGGCGTTTTGCTAAATAATATGAAGAATATTTTTATTATTTCTGGACCCTCAGGAGCTGGTCAGGATTCAGTCATTGATGGACTCAAAAAGCTGCTCCCCATTGAAGTTGTGGTGACTTCCACAACGCGCCCAAAACGCTCGGGAGAACGCGAGGGCAATCCCTACTATTTCGTACCTTTTGACCAATTTGAACACGATATTCGATCAGGAAAGTTCCTCGAATACGCCCAGACCTACAATGATCAGTATTACGGGGTCACACACGAAGAAATTCAACGTGTGGAAAAAAGTGGAAGGATTGGGATTTGGAAGATGGATTGGCGCGGGACAGAAACTGCCAAAAGGATATTCCCAGATATTATCTCTATTCTCATATCAGCACCTCTTTCTGTACTCGAGACCCGCATCCGTAAACGTGACAACCCTTCCGAAGAATTCATGCGTTCACGCATGAAATATACCCAAGAGTTTTTTCAACACCTAGATATTTATGACTACCAAATCGAAAATGAAGAAGGAAAGCTCGACAAAACGATCACTCAAGTCAAAACGATCATCGAAGAGCGTCTCGCGTGTTAAATTGGCTACGAGTTACCAAGGACTTGTTTTCATTCGCCGTTTTCAGCATTATCTTGCCAAAAACAACCTTGTCCCTCGAGAATCAAAGATCTTGGTAGCTGTTTCCGGAGGGCCAGACAGTATGACTTTACTCGCTGTACTCAGGAGGCTTCAATCCAAACATGCCTTCTCTCTCCATGTAGCCCATGTAAACTATGGACTCCGTGGCCGTGATTCTGATAGAGACGAGAAACTCGTTCGTGATTTTTGTAAACAGAATAGCCTCCCCTATTCGGTCCTACATTCTCGCACCAAGCCGAAAAAGAATATCGAAGCTACCCTACGCACGATTCGTTACGCTTGGTTTGAGAGACTTCGTAAAAAGCTTGGTTTTGACGTGATCGTGACTGGACATACCAAAAATGACCTCGCCGAAACATTCCTCCTTAATCTCATCCGTGGAGCCGGTACCCTTGGACTTTCTCCTTTTCAGCGCCAATCATCCTCACTTGTGAGGCCACTCATCGCCTTTACGAGAACGGATATTGAGACATTTCTGAAGGTTGAATGTATCCCCTTCCGAATTGACAAAAGTAACTTTTCCCCCCAATTCACACGAAACAGAGTCCGTCATGAACTCATTCCCCTCTTGGAAACATTCAATCCTCGCATAGTAGACACTTTGGCAAAAACAGCCCTTATTTTGGGTGAAAAAAGTCAGTTGATTTCTCTAAATAAAAACAGTTGAAAAACAGACTTTTTCATGCTACTCTTGGGCATGACTCGTTTATAAATAATTTTCAAAATTTACTACATTTCGTACTTCTCCTATGGATAAATTCATGAAAAATATCGGTTTTGTAGTGTTTCTGTTTCTTGCCCTTTCCGGGATCATGATCCTCTACTCTTCACCAGAAAAAAAACCTGCTGATATTGGTCTTTCTGATTTGGTTGCCGAAATCAATAATGGCACTGTCAAATCGATTACTGTCGAGGGAAATGGGCTGAGTATTGAAAAAAATGACGGTAGTAAGGCTAAGGCCAGCAAGGAGTCTGAGAGTTCACTCACGGAAACTCTTAGTAATTATGCTGTCGATAAAGAAAAGCTGAAGCAGATAGAAGTAACGGTAAAGAAAGAGTCTGGATTTGGCTTCTGGGCCGCAGCTATTCTCCCCTTCTTACTCCCCTTTCTCCTTATCTCTGGTTTTATCTGGTTTATGATGCATCAGGCACAACGCGGGAACGCCCAGGCGCTCTCATTCGGTTCGAGTCGCGCCCGTATGCTTGATCCAAAGGATAAGAAGAAACGCATTACCTTCAAAGACGTCGCCGGTGCCGAAGAAACCAAGCGGGAACTCACTGAGGTAGTTGAGTTCCTCCGCCAACCAAAAAAATTCCTCGCTATGGGAGCCAAAATTCCAAAGGGAGTACTCCTGTTGGGCCCTCCAGGAACTGGAAAAACCCTTATGGCTAAAGCAGTGGCTGGAGAAGCTGGAGTACCATTTTTCAACATTAGCGGTTCAGAATTCGTAGAAATGTTTGTCGGTGTAGGAGCCTCTCGTGTACGAGACCTCTTCAAACAAGCAAAGAAAAATGCTCCTGCTATTGTCTTTATTGACGAGATTGATGCAGTGGGTCGTCATCGTGGAGCAGGGCTGGGTGGTGGACATGATGAACGAGAACAAACTCTTAATCAAATTCTCGTAGAAATGGATGGTTTTGAGACAGAGCAAAGCGTTATCGTTATCGCCTCTACCAACCGTCCCGATGTACTTGATCCGGCCCTCCTTCGTCCTGGTCGTTTTGACAGGCGCGTTACCATGGATCTCCCGGATATCAATGAGCGAGAGGCTATTCTCAAAATTCACGTCAAAGGTAAACCACTAGCTGATGACGTTAATCTGCGTCGTCTAGCTGAGCGAACTCCTGGATTTTCCGGCGCTGATCTTGCCAACCTCGTCAATGAGGGTGCTATTCTTGCTACTCGCCGAGATCAAAAAGTGATCCGCATGCAGGAACTTGCTGAATCTATTGAGAAAGTTATTCTCGGACCAGAGCGTAAAAGTCGTGCCATTAATCCTCAGGAAAAGAAAGTTGTCGCTTATCACGAGGGTGGTCACGCTCTTGTTGGTGCTAGCCTCCCTCATGCCGATCCTGTTCAAAAAGTATCTATCATCTCGCGTGGTCATGCCGGTGGCTATACCTTGGCTGTTCCAAGTGAAGACAAGATGCTCCATACAAAGAGTCACTTCCTTGACGAGTTAGCTGTATTACTTGGTGGCTACGCTAGTGAAAAACTTATCTTTGGTGACTTAACCACCGGACCGTCCAATGACCTCGAAAGAGCGACACAAATGGCTCGCAATATGGTCACCCGCTATGGAATGAGTAGTCTTGGAGCACGGACCTTTGGCAAAAAAGAGGAGCTTGTTTTCTTGGGCCGAGAAATGCATGAAAACCGTGATTATTCTGAGGAAACCGCTCGTGCTATTGATGCTGAGGTTTCGAAACTCATTGATGAAGCCTTCCAAAAAGCCACTCAAATTCTCACTGAAAAAAGAAACGTTCTCGATAACATTGCCAATACCCTTCTTGAACGAGAAACTTTGGAGAAGGATGAGTTTGATAAGCTTGTCCGAGATGAGACGCTCCCTCCAATGTCTCAGAGTGAAACCTCCCCAGCCCAATAAGATCTATGCGTGCTCCTGTTTCATTTATTGCCCTCTTACAGCAGACGGTTGGTTTATTTAGACATCACCGACGTCTTCTTTGGTTTGGAGTCCCCTTTGGTATCATTGCTACCCTTTCCACAAAGATAGGCAAATATCTCCCTACACTTACCCATGAGGAAACAACAGACTGGTCAATCCTCTTCACCAAAATTGAGCAAGATTTTTCCACTCTCATGTGGATATTAGGATCTTTGATCTTCCTGAGTATCCTGCATTCCCTCTTACGGGGACCATATTTCCTCACACTCGAAGAGGCCATACACCAAAATACAGATGAGAAGACTTCTTATTCCATTTCTTCTAAGAAATATTTTCGGTCTGCTCTTATTACCCTAAAATACGATGCGATGTACTGGCTCGGTGTCGCTCTCCTTTTAGTTGCCATCAGCCTACCTATTGTTCTTGCCCTCCGTTTTAACCAAAGTGTTGTTCCGATAATTACTGAACTTGGCCTCATTCTTCTCTTAGTAATAGCTGCCATATTCTTTATTCTTAAGGAATTCACCCTCCTGTACACCCTCCTAGCTCACGCAAGGTTACGATCCGCTCTAGAACTCGCACTGCATCTTTTTAAGAAACATGCATTCCTAACACTCCTCTTTAGCCTCTTTCTCGTACTTCTCTCCCTTCTCTTTACATTTCCCATAAATTTCGCTATCATCGCTAGTGACTTCGTAGAAATTTACTGGTTACGGAAAGGTTTTGAATGGCTCGGTGTTGGGAGTATTTTTGGTATCAGTATTCTCATCAAAGAAAGTCTCCGTCTCCTTTTCTTTCATGCTCTTGCTGCGGCACCAAAAGTCAAAACACCTGGTGTCGAAGAAATGCTCGAGAAAAAAAAGAATGTTACTAGCACTCCCCTAGCATAAAAAAGAATCTGTCTCTCTACGATGTTTCTCGTTAGTTTTTAGAAAAAGACGATTAGCTCAGTTGGCTAGAGCGTCACATTGATCCCGCACCAAATGCCTTAAAATTTGGGTCTGTAGCTCAGTTGGTTAGAGCGCTACATTGACATTGTAGAGGTCCCCAGTTCGAATCTGGGCAGACCCACACTCAACAAAAAGGCATTTGGTGCGGGATGAAGGTCACTGATTCTCTGTCCATCCAATAAGTGAAACCTCATCGCTCACAAAAAACGTCTATTTTTTTCCTAACAAGCAGGATCACCAGTTCCACAAACACCTGGTGTACCATTAAATTGTACTTCTGCTTGTTGACCATTAGACCCTCCAAAGCGCACGTTTTGGGCAGCTGTATTTCCGATTTGTTGAATATTATTGCGGAGGAAATAAGCCCCTGGTCCGAGAGACCCTTCAATTTCCTTCCTAGCTTCCATTACTTTTTTATCCACCTTTCCAAGCTCCCGATCTACTTTCTTAGCTACACTCTCAAAACCATTCTGGACCAGATTGGTTATCACTTGATTCATAAAAGCCCCCGCAGCTGCTGATAATATTTCTCCCCAGCTACCGGCTGGAGCTATCAAATCCATCGGCATATTGGTAGCTTTGGAAATAGAATCCTTGAGGATAGATCCCGGAGCTGTAATCACTCCATTTTTTTCAGCCCCAATAAATCCTTGACTCGCAATAGCTTTGGTTCGAGCCAACTCTGCCCGACGCTGGAGATCTTCCTGAAAAGCCTTTTTCACCTCATTGGTATATCCCGTTGGATTATTACAAGGATTTGATATCAGCGCGTTAAAAACCTTCCAATCTCCCGCCTGGAGTGACGTGAGCGGACTATTGGAGTATTGATCGAGGGTATATCTACATGGATTTGAATCCCGCAGTCCAGCATTAGCCTCCGCCGCCAGGTAACTCATGTAACTCCGACCGAGCGACTGGAGATTACCCGTTGCTGCTACATAGACAAGACCAGAATACTTTCCCCCCAGAGTCTCTGTCAAAAAATTATTTACAAACACCATACTTTCATCGAGAGCAGCCGCGTAGATGTATTGTTTATAATCCGTGATAAACGAAGGGCCATTCTTATTGCCATTACCAGTAAGTTTGTTGGCCTGACGAACCGCCATTTCAACCGCCAATCTTTTTGCTATCCCCGTAAGAAGTCCTTCCAAAGCATTCCAAAGCAATTCAAAGGCTTGTTTGGCAATAGATCCAAAAATAGCATCCCAAGCATACACAGGCCTTGGTGTTGCAACTACAAGCAAGCTACAGACCATCACAGTAGCTATCCCTTTACGAATAGAATGTCTTTTGGTAAGCCACATCATACTTAAGGAGTTGGTGCTAACATCGATGGATTCAAGAATTCTAGAGACATAGTACTCAAACCAAGGGTAGTTAACTGTTGTGTAATTTCACCATAAAAACCCTGGAGTTGTATCAGGCCACCCTGCATTTTAGCAAGTTCGGACATTTGTCCCAAAGGATCAACTGTAGGATCTATACCTTTGATTTTATTCACAAAATTCGTTAACATTCCCAAAATTTTGAGTGCCTTTACATGGGTACTCAGCATGGTTTCTGGAACTTTTACATCTCCAATTTCCTCAACAATTTTTTTGGTCTTTTGTGCCAGATCATCAAGACTCTTATAATTTCCCGACGCCAAACCTATGGTCATGTTTTGTATTGATTGCATAACCACTACACCCACATCTGATTGTGATCGTATAGTAACCGGTGAATTACTCGCCAATATATATCCGATGGTAGTAAGGTATTCGACAGTATCCTGATACCGTTGTTTTTCCTTCTCACTCTCGCTAAGCTTAGCTTCCAACTCCTTAATTTTGATCTTATCAACATCCACTTCTGGGAGTTCTACTTCTTGATTGGCTTGCTGCAAAACATTGGATACCGCCTGACTAAAATCTTCATTGGTAAATTCCTGATTGACATCCTGTTTCTCATTAACAATATTGGCGAGTTCTTCGGTCGCGATTTCAGTAAGATTCACCACTTCTGTGTTTCCTTCTGCTGTACCAGAAGTGGCAGTTCCTTCCTCGGCTGTAATAACCTCCGGGACAATCCGATCACCAGGCGCTGGTTTAAGTGGATCATACCCACTTTCAATTTCTACTCCATCGGAATAACTATCCCCATCTGTGTCTTTATTGGATGGATCAGTCCCATAGGCTTTCTCTTCTTCTATCGAAAGTCCATCCTGATCGGCGTCATCAAGGAAAGTAGTAATCATCTCCTGTTCATCTGCCAAAGCAAGAAAACCAAAAGAAAACACCGTAAGGAAAAGAAAAACAAACAAGCTTTTGTTGAAAATTTTTGTTTTCAGAGTGAAGTTCATACCTCAGTTACACATGAACTCCTTCAGTATACACCATAGTTCACTTTTTTTTAACAACCTATTTTAAAAGAAGCATCTTTCTGGCAAAAACTTGTGTATTTTTTGCGTGTGTACTTCAAAAAATGTTCATTATTTAATGGGGATCATTGTTCAAAACAGAACTGAAACCACCAAAAATCTCATAACGACCTCCTCCCCGGGCTAGCGCCCGGGGTTTCTTTGTGTGGCGCTTCGCGTAACAGCTTCACTCATCAGAATGAGCTCGTAATCGTTCCATTCATCTCCACCCTCCATTCGTCCTCTGTGATAGGAGACTCATTCCGGGTGGGGTTTCCTGGTATAGAAAAAAATATTAAAATATAAATACTATCTTTTGTCAATATTTATCACCTGAATTCTAATCTGAATTGCAATTTCCTTTGAAACAAAAGACATCTCGTTT
>CAZRXW010000014.1:0-24214 GCA_964604195.1 uncultured Bdellovibrionales bacterium | reverse complement strand
ATTCTTCAAATCCGCTCCTTTCAGAGTGTTACCTATGTATCTCATCTTCTTCAGCACTGGCGTTCGCATGACAGGAAACATGCTCCAAAAAAGATACCCCCGCGCCGAGTCATCGGACTAAGCGCGGGTTGAAGCAAATTTCACTCTTCACTTGGCAGAGCAGCAGTCTTTTTCCAGCACGGTTATCCAGAGAATCCCTTGGCGCAACCTCACCACACCGGCATCGAGGCATACATCACTGCGCGTCAGCTGCTCGTAGAGATCTTTGAGGAGTAGTGCTACCAGCTGTTTCCATACTGACCTTTCCATTCTAGCGATTCTCCGTCTCATCATAATTGCCTTGAGAAACCGCTGGTCCCTTGGACTAGATATAGAGATTGTCAGCACATGTTGGCCTGCCTCAACACTGGTTATTGAGACCTTATCCTCTTCGGAAAGACGCTGACACCTCCACCGAGCTAAATCAGATACAGAATATATCACGGCCGTCCGTAAGAGATCCCTAGCATGTTTTCTATTCAGACACGCACCAAGAAGCCAGTTATGGAGATAGGCCAGCCATCCATAGCCATCACCCCACGGACTTTTGCTGTTGTACGCCTTCCGAAATACATCCACAGAAACATTCCCTGGAACGAACTCCACACGCGAAAAAACGTGTTCTTGATTCTGATCCATCGTCCACCTCTCATACCAGGACTGTCCCGGCTTAGGTCTGGTATAACATAATAGTCAAAAACTCGTCAAAATAAAAACCAGCCCTTGCGAGCTGGTTTCGTGTTTCAAGCACTCTGTGGTCTCGATTATTTCTCCTCTTTCGGCGCGCGAGCACCCATGATTTCGTCAGCGACGTTCTTGGGCACCTCAGCATAATGGGCAAATTCCATTGAATAGCTAGCCCGGCCCTGAGACATCGAGCGCATCTGAGTCGCGTAACCGAACATTGAGGCGAGTGGCACCTCAGCGCTTACCTCTTTCACTACCGCCGCTCCTTCGCCACGATCATTCATTTCTTTGATAATACCGCGCTTGGAGTTGAGGTCACCGACGATATCTCCCATAAATTGTTCCGGGGTAATCACTGCCACCTTCATGATTGGTTCAAGAATCACTGGCTTGGCCCGACGCATAGCCTCTTTGAAAGCCATCGAACCAGCAATTTTGAAGGCAGCTTCTGAAGAGTCAACTTCGTGGAAAGAACCATCATAGACCGTTGCCTTGACATCAACTACTGGATAGCCAGCGAGCACTCCGGTTTTCGTTGCTTCCTCAATACCCTTATTAATTGGCTTGATAAATTCCTGAGGAATAACACCACCCTTGATCTCATCAACGAACTCATATCCTTTCCCTTGTTCATTGGGCTCGAGACGAATGTAACAGTGACCATATTGCCCACGACCACCCGACTGACGAACATATTTTCCTTCAGCTTCAGCCATCATGCGAATGGTTTCGCGGTAGGCTACTTGAGGACGACCGACATTAACCTCCACTTTGAACTCACGACGCATGCGGTCAACAATAATATCGAGATGAAGTTCCCCCATACCAGAGAGAATCGTCTGTCCACTTTCTTCATCGGTGTGGACGCGGAATGTCGGATCTTCCTCAGAAAGCTTCTTGAGAGCCACGCCCATCTTCTCTTGATCTGCCTTGGTCTTAGGTTCGACAGCGATATCAATCACTGGCTCTGGAAAAACAATCGATTCGAGAATTACTGGTGAATCCTGATCACAAAGCGTGTCGCCAGTCATGGTGACTTTCATACCTACCAGGGCGCCAATATCACCAGCAGAAAGATCCTCGATATCTTCACGATGGTTAGCATGCATACGGACAATACGACCGATACGTTCCTTTTCATCTTTGGTTGAGTTCAAAACATAAGAACCAGCCTTCACTGTACCTGAGTACACACGGAAGAAAGTCAGCTGACCAACAAAGGGATCAGTAGCCACCTTAAAAGCAAGGGCTGAAAACTTTTCATTATCATCAGTCTTTCGCTCTACTTCCTTATCGGTCTTGGGGTCAATTCCTTTGACCGCCGGAATATCAATAGGTGATGGTAGATAATCCACTACTGCGTCCAAAACAAGTTGTACACCTTTGTTTCGAAGAGCGGTCCCGGTCATAACAGGATGCAAACGCACATTGATCGTGGCTTTGCGAAGAGCGGCCTTAAGTTCGGCCTCGCTAATTTCTTCACCTCCGAGAAATTTCTCGGTCAAAACATCGTCTGTCTCAGCAATCTTCTCCACCATCTTGTCACGCCACTCCTTAGCCTTATCAAGATACTCAGCTGGAATTTCGCCTTCGATAACATTCTCACCCATGTCGCCGCTGAAGGTATATGCCTTCATGTTCATGAGATTGATAAGTCCATAAAAATCACCCCGAACTCCCAGAGGATATTGGATGGCCACAGCGTTGGGAGTAAGGCGATTCCAGATCGAAGCGATCGCATCTTCAAACACGGCGCCTTCTTTGTCAATCTTGTTGATGAAGCACATGCGTGGGACCGAGTATTTCTCGGCTTGGCGCCATACGGTTTCGGATTGTGGTTCTACACCTTCCTTGCCATCAAACACAACGACACCACCATCAAGCACACGAAGCGAGCGCTCTACCTCCACGGTAAAGTCCACATGTCCTGGGGTGTCGATAATATTAATGTGATGGTCCTTCCAATAACAGGTGGTAGCAGCTGAAGTGATAGTAATACCACGTTCACGTTCCTGCTCCATCCAGTCCATGGTTGCCTCACCCTCGTGTACTTCACCAATTTTATGGGTGATACCAGTGTAAAACAGGATTCTTTCTGTAGTGGTGGTTTTTCCGGCATCAATGTGGGCGATGATACCAATATTACGATATTTTTCTACCGGGGTTTTGCGAGGCATAGGAACAAAAAATTATTATCTCTTTATTGTGAGGAAGCACCCCAAGAGGTGCTATCAACTATGCTATCAAAGTTTTTTCTCCTCTTACAAAAAACTAGGCGAAGTGAGCAAAGGCCTTGTTGGCTTCAGCCATACGATGAGTCTCTTCGCGCTTCTTCATCGCCGTCCCAATCTTGTTTGAGGCATCAATAAGCTCGTCGGCAAGCTTCTCAGAAAAAGCCTTCCCTTTACGATTGCGGCAAGCATCTCGCACCCAGCGAAGTGCCAATACTTGTCGGCGTTCTCCTGATACTGGAACTGGGACTTGATAGTTAGCACCACCTACCCGACGACTCTTGAGCTGGAGGAGGGGCGAGACGTTCTTTACAGCCTGTTCAAAAACACTCATACCACCCTTACCTGTCTTGGCCTGGATGATATCAAAAGCATCATAGATAAGCTTTTCAGCTACACTCCGCTTACCATTCCACATAATCATTCCAATGAAATGACCAATCAGCGGATCACTAAATTTGGTATCCGGTTTCCATTCTCGCTTATATTGTCGCTTTCTTCGTGGCATATCACCTTATAAAATCATCACAGTTAGTCTTTCTTCTTCTCCTTCTTGGCACCGTACTTTGATCGACTTTGCTTACGTCCCACACCAGCAGCATCAAAAATCCCGCGAACAATGTGATAGCGAACACCAGGAAGATCTTTCACGCGTCCTCCTCGAATCATGACAATAGAGTGCTCCTGAAGATTATGGCCCTCACCGGGAATATACGCTGTAACTTCCATCCCATTAGTAAGACGGACACGAGCAATCTTGCGAAGAGCTGAGTTTGGTTTCTTTGGCGTCATGGTAGTCACCTTGAGGCAAACTCCACGCTTGAAAGGGCTATTGGTCTTGGTAATCCGGTTCTTTACGGTATTGGTAACAAAAGTCATCGCCGGAGATTTTGACTTGCGGCGAGCGATCGAGCGAGGGCGCTTGATGAGTTGATTGATAGTTGACATGTGAAAAAAAGAAAACTCGGTTAGACAAACAAAAAAAGACGGTCTGTCGCTGTGGAGCCAGTCTAGAGGAAACCTCCCTGCCTGTCAAGGACTGATCCCTCGATTTCAAACAGGGAACATCCCATCCTAAAAGGTAAGATTGAAGAAAAAACCAAGGACGGTAGAGATAAAAGCGCTAATAGGTCCAGGTACAAGAAGAACAATAAACAGAAGGAGAAAAAAACCATACCTCTCAAGCATAAACTGTGTTTCTTCGGATACCGGAAAAAGAGAAAAAAGAATTTTTGAACCATCCAGTGGCGGAATTGGAATGAGATTGAAACAACCGAGAACAACATTCCAGAAGATCACCAGCAGTAACAATCCGAAGAAAATGCTCGGAAATGATCCCGCGATACTCTCGGCAAGCGCACTAAAACGGTCGAGAAATGCCCCGCTGCCACCAATAACACCCGAGAAACGGATCAAAATATCTTGCTTGACAAGAGAAGAAAGAGGGAGAAGAAAAGCCAAGATAGCAGCAATCAGTGCCATAAGAAAATTGGACGCTGGCCCGGCAAGTGCTACCTTGAGACTCCCCCATTTCTGATCGCGTAAATTGTATGGGTTGTAAGGAACTGGTTTGGCATAGCCAAAAGCAAACCCTGTCGTGAAAACAAGGAGGGCTGGAAGAATCACCGAACCAAATAGATCAATGTGACTCCAGGGAGACAATGTGAGCCGGCCAGCATACTTGGCAGTCAAATCGCCAAGCCACAAAGCCACTACGCCATGAGATACTTCATGGATAATGACTGAATATACGAGGGTGAAGAGATAAAATCCAGCGAGAATTAGTTCATTAGTCATAAAAAAATAGGGCGTACGCTTAGGGACTTGCCAAGACCATCATAGCATGCTAGACTTTATTCGCTAAGTACTTGCCCATTGGGGCAGTTTTTATTCAGAATACTTCTATGAGTCGCGTCTGCCAACTTACCGGCCGGGGTACCCAAACCGGTAACAAAATCAGTCATTCTAAGCGTCACACTCGTCGTACGTTTGCCATCAACCTCCAGACCAAGCGTATTGGTGGTATGAAGCTCCGTCTTTCAACACGAGCTATTCGTACCCTAGCTAAAAATACTGCCTAGTATATTTTTCGGGTTTACATAAAGTAAAAATCGCCTAAGGAAGCGATTTTTACTTTGTCCTGATTTTTATCAACTTTTATTGTCAGAGGTACGGAGATTCGAACTCCGGCTACAAGTTCCAGAGCACTCTTCATCCATAAATCAGGGACGATTTATGGAAACACCCGAAAAAAGTAAAGCAATTTACTTTTTGCCCCCAACCTTGTATGTTTTTCACTTGTCGGGCTGCCGGGAATTGAACCCGGTCTACATCCACCCCATGGACGCGTACTACCGGTATACTACAGCCCGCTATACCTATTTTGAAACAGAGTGAGCATATCAAAAATTGAGGAAATTTGAAAGGGGCCATCCTCATGAGTCGACCCCCTTCTTGCTACAGATTTTAACTAGCCTATAGCTCAGCTAGGGCGTGTTACGCCTTATTGAGGTTCAGCTGGAATCATGTGCCCATCAGGAGCGAACCGAGCAAAACCATGTTCAGCGAGATGACACGGCGTATCCGCCATGTTTGGATTGATAAAATCATCTACGCCACAACGTTGTTGCACGCAAGCGAGACGAGCCCTTTGGTTGTCGGTCAATTCAGACCGTTTCCCTAGTTCATCTTTTTTTTGATCAAGCACAATATTACTCCTCATATTGTGAGAGCCAAAAAACTCTCAAAAAAAACAAAACCACCAAAGCCGTAGCCAAGTGGCACCGCGACACCCCAGGAAGTACATTTTCCAAGGATAAGAATATTGTATACCTGTCTCTTTTTTACGCAAGGGGGTATAGAGAAGCCCCTTCCCTTGGACAAGGGACTCAAGAAAACTTATTCGAGAATACCGTCAAGGTTTACATCGTAGAGGATCTGTTCCTGGACAAGGCGGTACTTGAGAATATCCTCCAGGCTAAACCAGATAGGAATCTCACGAAGAGCCTCCTCGGGACTATCCGAACAGTGGACGAGATTTCTCACAGCACGATTATCGATTGAGGAGAGAGCATAGGAATCAACAGTCAGATCACCTCGGATAGTACCAACATCAGATGTCGTTGGTTCGGTACCACCGACGAGCTTTTTGACGATAGCGACTGACTGATTGCCTTCCACTACAAAAGCAAGGACTGGGCCAGAAGTAAAGAAATCAACATTGCTTTTGATAATGTCTTTACCGTAATCCATCGCCTCTTTCTCAATGGGAAGATTTTGAGCTTTACGATCCTCAACAATGCGTGTCCCCTTTTTCATGAACCACTCATCGTCCTTATTGTAATGCTTCCAACACTGATCAGCTTCTGGGAGGAGCATCTTCATGGCTACAAATTTGAGACCGGTATTCTCAATTCTTGAGACAATTGTCCCCATAAGAGAACGCTGGATAGCATCAGGCTTCAGGATAACTAGCGTTTGTTCTCTCTTGGGATGAGCAGTAGCCATATGCTTGGTATGCTAAAAATGAATCTATAGTTTTACTATGACACGAAATATTAATAAAAACAATATTACGCTCGTCTGGAAGAGTATACCTTCTCTGATGGATTCAGTCAATGACTAGTGAGACAAAGTAATTTACTCCACTTCTCGAACACAACTCTCTTGGTCGACCATACAAACATAAGTAATTGAACCATCCTCATCTGTACGCAGTGAAGTAATCTGACGCTGAGCAAAACGTTCCAAAACTTGAGAGGCTGGATGTCCATAATTATTTTCCCCTACTGAAAGAATTACTTCTTTTGGCCGTACAAGATCAAGCCAGGCGTCGCTCGTTGAGGAAGCAGAGCCATGGTGAGCAGCTTTGAGGACTTCGACTGGCTGGACCATAGGAAGAAATTCCTCTTCGTGAGGCAGGTCTCCAGTAAAGAGAAAGTCCGTTTTGCCAAAAGTAAATCGAGTGACAATACTCCCTTCATTAGAGCTCAGGTCTCGGGCTAATGGCAACTTTCTTGGATATAGAATTTCGAGACTCCCTCCATGACGAAGATGTAGTATCACTCCTGCCCTGCCAGGAATATCACGCTGGATTCCAAAACGCTCGAGGGCTCTCCTCAGGAGAATAAGATCATCTGTTGTTTTTTCAGTTGTTTCAATTTGAGAAAATCCAGTCTCAATAAATTGACCAATTTGATATCGTTCAAATAGCATTGGGAATCCACCAATATGATCCGCATCCGGATGAGTCGCTATTACCACCTCAATGGTTCGATCATAAAAAGGAATCTTTTCTCCCAAAGCCGCTAGCAGCACGGACCCATCACGTCCACCATCAATAAGCACTTGTTCATGGCCTGATTGGATCAGTATGGCATCTCCCTGACCTACTGCGAGAAAGGAAATGGTCGTCTCTTGATCGTACTTCCACATGAGAAAAAGCTGCACCCCCAAAAGAAGAGCTGCTGCCAAAAGACTAATGAGAAGAATGCGAGCGATCCAAGCGAAGTACATAGGCAAAAAAAGACTTTCGACTGTACCATACCCCAACAGCTAGGACAAGTGCCCAACACCAAAGGAAATACTCATTTGGATACACTCCTTCAATAGCAGCCCAGGAAAATCTAGCTATAAACTTAGCTACTTCAGTAATCATCATCAGCAAAAGCCATGTTGGAAATAAAAGAAGTGGGACAAGAAATGAAGCAAGTGAACCAACTCCTATGAGAGTAATACCAAAGAACATGGCCGCTGGGATAAGCGGGAGAACCAGAGTATTTGCAATCGGACTCATGAGACTAATCGTTCCAAAATGAAAAGCAATAATTGGATCGACAAAAATACCAATCACGACCGTTGAAAGCGGAAGAGCTATAAAAGACTGCCACCGTTTCAACCGGTGAAGAAACATCTCCACCCAAGGCACTGCCACTGCGAGAGCGAGTGTCGCCATCAGTGAGAGCTGGAAACCAACATCATAGCGGACCATTAATGGATTAAAGAGTGTCATTCCCACACCCACTAGTACCAACGCGTGAAGCATTTGATTTGGTCGCCCCAAAAAATAAGCAGCTGTAACTATTCCTGTCATAAGCGCTGCCCGTAGAGAAGCTGCCGAAATATCTACGAGACAAAGAAACAATCCGATTCCCAAGAGTGCTATCACTACAGCTGTCTTTCGCCAAAAACCAACCAGGAGAGCGAGTACGAGGAAGGCTGACGCTACCAAAGTCATGTTGTATCCCGAAACAGCCACTACATGGGAAATCCCTGCTCGGCGAAAGTCATCACCCAAAGAGCGTGACAAAGTATGATCACCACCAAGGAGTAGACCCTGGAGAAGGCCACTTGCTGGCTCTGGAAGAATTTTTTTTATCTCATGGCGAACTGATGATCGCCAAAGAAAAAGTTTGGTACGCCAAACTGATACCTGAGAAATTCCTTCATGTACTACTGCAGTATCACAGATATAAACAATGTTACGTGTGGCCAAAAAACGAGCGTAATCAAAACGATCATCAAAATTTTCTGGCCGCTTAAGAAGACACTCTAGATGAATACTTTCTCCCGGTACTATCGCTAGGGTACGCGAGGCCCGCACCAAGATATCTCCTCCAATTGACCTGTCTAATGGTCTGACCTGAAAGGGACGGTACCATCCCCGATCGGGTTCTGCCTTGACCACTAAGACTGTATGATTAAATACTACTTCCTGAGGAAGTTCATCGATATGAGTAATAGTTTTGAGTGAAGATCCATATCCACCAGCTAATGCCAAGGTGACGAGTACAATTCGAATCATAAAAGATGGTCCTATCATGCGCAGGCCCGCAATACCAGCAGCTAAAAGAATAAAAAGTATTGACCACAAAGTTTCTCTGGGAGTATTCACAAGGAGATTCCCTATGAGATAACCTGTGCCAGCCAATAAAAAATAAGTGCTCATTGCCTTCACTCTTGGATTAGTAATATAAATCACTTTATCGCAATGAGTTTTGTTTTGGTAAATTGACGAAAAAAATTAATCTTCGTCAAACTTTTCGAGCGCCCGACGAAATCCACGAGCACTCCCAAACGACTGATAGACACTCGCAAAACGGATATAGGCCACCTCATCGATATCTTTGAGTTTCTGGAGTACGATAGTGCCGATATCACGACTTTTGATAGTGTTTTTTTTGGCCCGTTCAGCAATAGTATATTCAATAGAACCAAGCAGCCGTTCGAGCTCGGCCTCACCAAAAGGACGTTTTTCGAAAGCCTTGCGGATACCAGCCTCAATTTTTCTCCGTTCATAGGGCTCGTGACGACCGTCTTTCTTTTCTACCCGCACTCGAAAAAGCTCCGCCTGTTCATAGGTAGAAAATCGAGCTTGACACTCTTGGCACTCTCGCCGACGGCGCACCGCTCTCCCCTCAAGTGTCTGGCGGGAATCGGTTACTACAGTGTCATCATGGTTACAAAATGGACAGCGCATAGATATTGACCTCTACTCTAGCAAAAGTAGTCAAAAAGAAAAGTCCCCGAACCGAGCAAGATTAGGCTGGGATATCCGCTTCGGTAAAAGTCACTACGGCACCATCAGCGAGATTACCCTCGAGAAGGCGTTTGACGATTGCATCTTCTACGGTGTCGGCAATGTACCGATTGATAGAGCGAGCACCAAACTCTGGTTTGTACCCACGCTCAATAATCGTCCGAATAGCCTCTGGAGTAAAATTCATGGTAATCTTTTTTTCTCGATAGAGCTTTGCCGCAAAAGCCTCCAATTTCAGTTTGGTCACCTCTTCCATTTCCTCATGCGTAAGTGACTGAAATAAAATAACTCCATCAAAACGATTGAGAAATTCTGGACGGAACAAGCCCTCCGCAATAATTTTATCAATGAGCTCATCTTCAATATCAGAGAGTAATTGACCATTGGAAGTCATCTCATGAATAAAGCTCGCTCCAGCATTGGAGGTAGCAATAACAATCGTATTCCTAAAGTTAACCTTATGACCAAATCCATCAGTGACAAAACCCTCATCGAGAATCTGCAGGAAAAGATCCAGCGCTCTCGGATAGGCTTTTTCGAGTTCATCGAGCAGCAAAATAGAATACGGGTGTTCCTGTATAAGTGTCGTCATCCGACCTTTGACATTGAGCTCGGCCGAACCAATGAGCTCGGCTATAGACTGAGGTGTTTGAAACTCACTCATATCAAGCCGCACCATCCGCTCCTCATCACCAAAGTACACTGCCGCGAGTGCCTTGGCTGTCTCCGTTTTTCCTACACCCGTTGGACCCAAAAAGAGAAAAGAACCAATCGGTTTCTTATCATTCCCGAGCCCGGCTCGCACCTTACGAAAGGCTTCAGCAATTTGCTTGATAGCTTCTTTTTGACCAATAACCCGCTCATGCAGCAGTATCTCGAGGTTGAGCAGCTTCTCTTTTTCTTCTTTTGTAGCCTCGCCCATAGGGATACCTGACTTGGCTTCGAGAAAGTCCTCCACAGTTACGTGAGTAATAAATGGGAGCTCGGGATGTTTCTCCCAATACACCAGCACCTCTTGTGCCAAATCGATAGCCCGTTCAGGAAATGGTCGCTCCCAATTGTAGCGCTCCGCTGAATCATAAATCTTGTGAAGTGCTTGGAGCGTAAAAACCGGTCGTTTAGACTCAAGTGATCGAAAGATATCAAGCAAGATAGACAATACTGCTTCTTGATTAGGCTCCGGTACCTGAATAGCCTCAAAATACTTGAGGGCTGGTATTTGATGCTGACCAATCGTGTGATAGGCCTCACTCGTCATCAAACCAATAATACGACAGGTTGGATAAGGCAAATATTCGTGCAGCACCTCGGCCATCGCGAGATCACTCGTTGGATCGAGATACAGCTCAATGTTTTCGATAACCAAAATGACGTTCCCGGCATACACTGCCTGATTGAGAGCATCACGCAAGAGACTCTTGGGATCAATTCCCTGACTCCGACCATCGGAAATAAGCTGCCCTACATCAAAAAAAACAATCCTCGCATCACCAACAGCCTGGTCAGGGTACACATTTTCCCGAACATGTTTGGCCAGAATATGAATCAGTGAGCGTTTCCCAATACCAGGATCTCCTATAAGGATGGCACTGCTTTCTGTTGGTCGACTGAGCGTAAGAGCGAGCATCTCCAAGAGAGATTCACGACCAATCGATTCGTGATCACGATAATTCGAAAAGTCACCTTCAGAGAGATCGGTCACATATCGATCGAGGTGAGAGGTATAGGCATATTGCCAGTATTTCCCAATGCGTGGAGCCCGCCTCAGGTGAGACCAATCCCAAAAACGTTTTTCTTCTTGAATATTTTGATAACGCTCTCCTTCCAATTTCCAGGCCTCATCATACAGAGTAGGATCAATATTCTGTTCCAGAAGAAAGGCCTCTCGAGCTTCTTTGGATCGAAAGAGTTCAGGGGAAAAACTTTTTGGAGGAAGCCCCAGACGCATCACGACCCGCTCCCGCCAAGGTGTCCGCTCTGGCCTAAGGCTATAGTCTGTGTGCCGCCGTATATGATCACGCCAACCAAAGAGGGCGGTAATAACTATCACCAAAGAAAATGCAAACAGAATACCGCCAGTGATTGGTCCAAACTTCATCCCTAATACGAAGGCTCCACCCAAAACCAGGAGAGGGGCCATCCCCGCGACACTCGCCAAAAGTACTGCTACGATCAAAGTAAAAAGCACCACGATGAGACCAGTCGCTATGACGACAGAACGGACGATACTTCCCAAGAGACGGACGACAAGATTATTGGTGAATGCTTCCAGCCACAGCACCGGATGAAATCCTCGCCAGGTATCATGACTCACGTCTCGCTTCCATGGCGAAAAAAGAGTTAGTAAGAGTTCGAAAATATTAAACCGATGCGCAGTATAACGGACAGCATTACCAGCGATCCGAAAAATACCCAAATACCAGTTGTGTAGTACCAGAGAAAAAAATGTATGGGTGTTGATATGTCTTTGTTCTCATTGTACCGCCCGACCCCTCTTTGGGGAAGCATATCGAAAAAATTCTGACGCTTCTGTTGTGTAAAAAAGTTCGAGGGCCGACCGGGATATACCCAAGCGACCCATCATCTACGGTCATGGATAAATCAAAACCCGAGGGAGAGCTCGAGTCATATAGTTCACTAAGTTTTGTACTTATTTCTTCATTTTACGGCGGATGAAGGCTGGAATCTCCAGATCTTCTTCCTCCACAATATCTTTGGATTCCTGCCGAAGGGTAAAACTCTTGGGCTGGATTTTCTCTTCGATAATCATCGGGGTAGGCTCGATTTTTCTTGTCGGAAAAATAATATTGTCTTCTGGTTCCTCTTCGGGGGCTTCGTCGCGCCCCTGCGAAATGCGGATAGGCGCAGCTGGGGCAGCGTTCATCGCCGAACTAATAGTCGGCTTGGCACGGTTGACGAGACCAATCGGAAGCTCATTCTTATTGCTGTCAAAGCCAGTTGCCACCACCGTGATCTGGACCTCGCCCTTCCGAATCTGTTCATCCACCACAGCACCAAAGATAACCTTGGCATTGGGATCAATGGTTTCGGTAATAATCGTCGCTGCCTCGTTGATCTCGAGCATCGAGAGATCGGATGAGCCAGAAATATTGAAGAGGACTCCCTTGGCTCCATCGATAGAGAGTTCAAGGAGGGGCGAGTTGATAGCGGCCCGAGCCGCTTCGGTAGCGCGGTTCTCACCACTCGCTATACCGATACCCATGAGCGCTGATCCGGAATCCTGCATAATTGCCCGCACATCAGCAAAGTCAACGTTGACGATACCAGGCTTGGTGATGAGATCGGAAATACCCTGGACACCTTGGCGAAGTACATCATCGACGATACGGAAGGCACTGATAAGGGTGGTCTTACGATCGATAATAGAAAGGAGTTTGTCATTGGGAATAGTAATGAGCGTATCGACACGATCCTTAAGATTATTGAGGCTCTCTTCAGCAATCGCGCGACGCTGTGAACCCTCGAACGCAAATGGGCGAGTCACCACTCCCACAGTAAGAGCTCCAAGCTCCTTGGCTGTCTCAGCTACAATAGGCGCTGCTCCCGAACCCGTTCCACCACCGAGACCGCAAGTGACGAACACCATGTCAGCACCCTTGAGAACTTCCTGGATTTCATCACGATTTTCTTCAGCTGCCTGACGACCAATCTCTGGATTCATCCCCGCCCCGAGTCCTTTGGTCAAATTTTTTCCAATATGAATTTTTTCCTGCGCCTTGGAATGATGGAGAGCCTGCGCATCAGTATTGATCGCCACAAACTCGACGCCTTTGATCTTGGCATCAATCATCCGAGAAATAGCATTGCCGCCCGATCCTCCAACACCGACGACTTTAATTTTGGCAAAGGTTTCGATGTCGGGTTTGATTTCAGCCATATGAGTGCGGCGGAAAGCGTCAATTAGAGTGTATATAAAGAGTAGGCAAGAAAGCTCATCTCCCGAATCTCTCGAAAGAGATACCTCACCCGCTCGATGAACCACTCTATCATGCCGAGAGAGGCCATGTCAATCCCGCAAAATTCCACCAGAAAATGGCGAAAAGCGCTAGAGCAAGGGAAAAATCAGCCGCAGAAACTAGCGAGGGATTTGTCTTTTCTTCTCTCCTTTATGGCAAAAAACGTTTGAAAAGTTGCTGTGCTTTCTGGAAACCATCTTTCATCTGCTCAGGCATGGCATCAAAAATTTTGGCAGCATCACGGAGGCCCTTGTGTGCTTGTGTTCCTTCTTCCAAGGCAAGGAAGAGAAGACCAACCATCGTTGCAAAAGCTGGACCATCTACTTGATCGAGAATGCCACCGAGTGGTTTAGGATAACCGATCTGGGCTGGAAGACGAAGTTTCTTCTTCGCGAGATCAACGAGTCCAGGAATGAGTGCTCCACCTCCCGTAAGAACAACACCGGCTGGGAGAAGCGCTTCACGATTGATACCTTTGAGTTCAAGATTGACGTAATGGAGAATTTCTTCGAGTCTCGCTTCGATCACTTCGGCAATGTGATGACGCGACACCATGTCGTTTTCTTGAGAATCAAAACCCGAAAGATCAATTTCTTCTTTTTTATTGACCTCGCTCGGAACAGCATGGCCATACTCTCGTTTGATTGCTTCGGCCACATCAATCGAAGTCCGGAGACCAATAGCAATATCGTTGGTCACATGAACCCCACCCATCGGGAGCACTGCGAGATGGAGAAGATCGCCATCCTCAAATACCGAGAGCGTTGTAGTACTAGCGCCAAGATTGACCACCACCACTCCGAGCTCTTTTTGCTTGGGCGAGAGCACTGCTTCTGCTGAAGCCAATGGTTCTGCTATAAAATGATGTGAACCAATCCCTGCTAACTCGAGACTTCTCGTGAGATTCTTGAGATGATTGCTTGCTGTACCAATAACAAGAGCGGATACTTCGAGTCTTACTCCTCGCAAACCTATCGGATCTTTGATATTGGATTCATCATCCAAACGATAAGACTGGGGTACTACGTGCAAAATTTCTTTATTCGGTGAAAGAACCGTTCGGGACTGTGTTTCTTCTACCAATCTTTCGAGATCCTCTTCGGTTACCTCACCATCCGATTTCCCTACTGCCACTACCCCCTGGGTAAGAAGTGAAAAAAGTTCTGTCCCCGACACTGACGCGGTGACATAATCTGCCGGAACACCCGCCATACGCTCGGCTGACGAAAGAGCGATATGGACCGTCTTGGCCACTTCTTCTGGCTGAACAACAATACCGCGGCGTATCCCAACAGAAGGTACTGTACCCACACCAATCACTCGAGGGATACTCCCATCTCTCGGTACCTCAGCAATCACCGCTCGTACTGTAGCAGTGCCAATATCTAGTCCAACAATCGTATTTTTTTTCGACATATAAAGAAAACTCTTCCCCAACTTACGCAACAATGAGCGCGAGGGGTGCATGCGCATTATTATACCACTACACAAGGCGATCAGTGTAGTGCTCTCAAAAAAGAAGAACTGCTCCCCTCCTCATCCAGAGCTATCCATCTATGAATACAACCAAATTGTCTGCCAGATATACGGCCAAAAGATATACATACCCACCGCAAGAGCAGAGAGTGAACCAAGAAGTACCGATCCAGCAACCACATCTTTCACCACTTTGACATATGGATGCACGCGAGGCTTGAGAAGATCGAGTAGTCTTTCAAAGGCCGTATTGATAAGTTCGAGTGAAAGAATAAATCCTACCAAAAGAAAAATAACGGCGCGCTCTACCGATGACAACGGCAAAAAGAAGGCCAGTCCAAGTGCAGCGATAGCCAAAACGATTTCAATCTGAAAGTTACGCTCCTCCCGGAAAGCATAGCGGATACCAGCGAGAGCATGTCGCAAGCTGCGAGCAAAAATCTTGAGAAACATCATACGATTTTTATATTTCCTAGTGAACACGCCAGAGAAAGTCTTCTTTCTTTTGGGACGAACGACAGAACTTCAAGCGCTACCATGACGCTTATTTTTTCCCTAATGGGGCAAACTGATCAGTAATCCTATCCTGAATAGTAAACATTTCTTCTTCATGGTCAAAACCCAACAGATGGAGCACACCATGAGAAAAAACGTACATAAATTCCCTCTCCCATGATACACCATCTTCTTTGGCTGAACGATCAATAAAAGGATGTGAGAGGACTAATGTGCCAAGATCAAGCGTTGCCGATGGAGCGAGTTTGACACTCTGTCTACTCTCAAAATCACCGAAGGAGAGAACGTCAGTTGGTTTGTCCTTCCCCCGATAAGTTCGATTGAGTATTTGAATTTCGCGATCATCTACGATCGCTACTTCTAGTCGAACCCCCTTGCCTTTTCTTTGGAAAACCGTCGGAAAGGCAGCGAGACAAGTAGCTTTCACTACCTCTCGCAAAGTATCTTTACTGAGACCAGACGGGGGAACCGAAGCTAGAGACAAAACAACCCGCATACCTACTGAGCAGCAAGACGTTTGGCCACTACCTCACGAACAAGCGTGCCATCTGCTTGACCAACACTTTCTTTCATGACCGCTCCCATAACCTTGCCCATATCTTTGGCCGTTACTGTTCCAAGATCGCTGATAATACGGTCAACCAATACTTCGGTTGCCTCCTGTGACAGCATAGTGGGAAGATAGAGAGAGAGAAAAGCGAGCTCAGATTCTTCCTTGGCAACGAGATCAGCCCGGCCACCAGCTTGGTACTGATCGATGCTATCCTTGCGCTGCTTCACCAATCGCTTTACTACTTCCTGTACTTCAGCGTCAGTAAACTCAGCCACTGGTTTTCGTTTTTCAATAGCCACATTCTTGAGAGCACTCTGAAGAAACCGGAGCGTATCACGCTTTTCGGTAGCGCCAGTTTTCATGGCATCTTTAAGCTCTTCGTTGATATCAATAATAAGCGACATAGAAAAATATTGAATGATGACCTTGCTTCATGGTTGCATGATGGAGCGAAAAAGCCAATCAGGCAACCATTGGGCTAAGTAGCCATTAGATGCGCTTCTTGATGTCGCGAAGAGCATCTTCGTCAAATTTCCCAAGCTTCTTGAGCTTATCAATTTCTTTCCTGATTTTGACTTTGTAGAGAGCCTCGTCCCGGCGAGCTAACTTACTCTTCTCGATAGCTCGGTAACGCAGTTTTCTTACCTGACGTAAGACACCGCTCTGTTGGACGCGACGCGAAAACCGCCGAATAAGACTTTCGGTCGTTTCCTTCTCTTTCCGTTTGATGTGAATCATAGAAACCTCCTTTCTGTAGTACTAACCACCCATAAGATGAAGGTGGAGATGAGGCACTTCCTGCCCTCCTCCTTCGCCTACATGGATAACTAGCTTATACCCTTTTTCCGAAATTTTCAAGTCCCGAGCAATATCTCGGGCGACTCGGAACATCTTCCCTACGAGAAGCTCGTCCCCGTCCATCATCTCAGCAATTGAAACAATACAACGCTTAGGAACAATCAACAGGTGCACTGGGACCTTGGGATGAATATCATCAAAGGCCATAATCTCCTCATCCTCGTAGCGAAAAGTTGCCGGAATTTCTCGATCGCGAATTTTCTCAAACACTGTTTTCATACTCAAATTTTATACCTCAGATTCCAATTTTTGGAGTTTCGCTTTAGCAACAGCAAGTCGCAAGATGTCTGGATTTTTTTGTGAGTCCCGCCTTAAACCTGCACGATACACCTCTTTGTCCCATTCATTCTCAGGAACTAGACCAGTTAATTCACGAACCATTTCTGCTTGCTGTTCTTCCGAAGATAAGGCATCGAAGCGAGCAAGAGGACTTATCCACGTACGAATTTGCTCCTCCAACCGACCAATTTCTCCTTTCAACTTTTCTATCTGTTCTTCTCGTGTACCGGTATCAATTGATTGCTGTTGCTGGAGAGCATCAATAATCTTCTGACCTCGCTCGTCCAATGGCTTCTCTGGGGCAGTAGTTACACCTCGCAGACTATTGAGATCAAATCGCTCACTCATACCTTCTTTGCTGAGTTCTTACTCCTTTTCTTTTTCTTTCCCCTTCTCTTTCCCTTCCCCTTCATCCTCATCGTCATCTTCGAGTTTGGGAAGCGGAAGTCCATTGGGACCCATCAGTGCCTGATTCGCCTTGAGTAGTTTCTTCACTGCGTCGGTCAGCTTCCCTTGGACCACTGTTTCTTGGGTACCCGAAACCATATCCTTCACAATAGCAGTGCCGTCAAGCACTTCTTTCTGACCAAGGATAATCGTTATCTCTACTCCCAGTCGATTGGCCACTCTGAGCTGACTCTTAAGCGTACCGCGACCAAAAGACTCGGCCACCAAGACACCATTCTTCTCAAGATCAGAGAAAAGACGGAGACTTTTCTTCTTGGCCATAGCCCCGAGCTGTGCCAGAAAGACGCGTGGTTTTGGTTCAGTGTATGGCTTCACTTGAGTGCGCTTCATTTCAAGAACGATGCGATCAATACCAAGAGCAAATCCAATAGCCGGGGTAGGTTCACCACCTAAAGATTCTACCAACCGATCATAACGACCACCACCACCAAGTGAATAGTCCTTCCCATTTTCGTCAGTAGAACGGATTTCGAATACTGTTCGAGTGTAATAGTCGAGACCACGTACCAGTCGAGTATTGATAGAGTATGGTAACTCGAGCTCATCGAGATATTCCAAAAGGTGCTTGAAGTGGTCACGCGATTCTTGATCAAGATAATCAAGTGGCTGCGGTGCATGAGACATCACCTGGATAGTTTTCTCATCCTTGGAATCCAAAAGCCTTAAAGGATTGGTTGTGATGCGCTCTCGATCCTCCTGACTCAGTCTATGTTTCTGTGACTCGAGATACCGCACCAAGACTTTCTCATATTCACGACGTGATTCTGGCGTGCCAATAGAATTCACCTGAAACTCGATATTCTTGAGTCCCAATTCTTTGACTACTCGGTAGGCGAGCTGGATAACCTGAGCATCGAGGATAGGATCTTCTTCGCCAAATACATCAAAGTTTGCTTGGGTATGCTCACGATAACGACCCTCTTGCGGCCTGTCATAACGGAACAGTGATCCATAGGAGAAGAGTTTGATTGGCTTCGGAAGAACTCCCATCCCGTGTTCGATATACGCCCGACAAAGACCAGCGGTCATTTCCGGACGAAGCGCCACTTTGTCTCCACCTCGGGTGTGGAAGAGATACATCTCTTTGTCGATAATATCAGTCCCCTCACCAATAGAACGGAGGTAGAGGTGAGCATACTCCACCATAGGAAGATCGATACGGCGATATCCATACTCATGCTGGGCATGGGTAAGTACTCGCCTTACTCTCTCCCAGTACGGCTGTTCATCTGGAAGAATGTCGCGCATCCCCCGGAGAGCCTGAAGAAGCATCTCCTCTTCAACTGGCGCTGGGGTACTTACTTTTTTCACTGCTACCTTTTTTGCCACTTTCTTTTCTTTCGTCTTTTTATCAGTCACTTTCTTGACTGTCTTCTTGACTGTTTTCGGCATAGACGTACAGTTTACCGCTAGATAATTACCAAATTATTCTTAGTAGAGAGAAGCCCTACTCACTGGCCAAGCCCTGAGAAGCACCCGTCCGATAAGATCCTTGCGATGAATCGGTCCAAAAGCTCGAGAGTCATAACTAAAAGCTCGGTTGTCGCCCATAACAAAGTACTCATCTTCATCAAGAGTGATTTTGGTCATGTCACTCGTCTTTACATTTTTGGCAAGGTAAGTGCTTTCATCCAAAGCATAGCCTTGATGATGCACCTCATTGAAGATGTAGACAATGCCATCTTTGATAGCCACTGATTCACCCGGAAGAGCGATAACTCGCTTGATATAATACTGCTCTGGATTTTTTGGATAACGAAATACCACTACATCCTGACGATCAAGATCACGAAACTGCTCTACCGTGCCAACACCCGGAATTTCGGTATGCTTGTAGCCAAACTCATTGATAATAAGATATTCTCCATCTTCAAAATTTGGTTCCATGGAAGCCCCCTGCACAAAGAACGGTTGGAAGAGGAAGACTCGAATAGGTATAATGATAACGATAGCCAAAGCTATCACCTTTACCATCTCGAAAAAGAGCGCCGAGAGTGAGAGGTATTCCTCATTCTCTGGACCAGTCACGACAGGCACTGGTTCTTTGTTTTCAACCATAGAAGGATTGAATAATCAAAAGATAAATCCCCCCCAGGATACCACGAAAAATACTCGAAATCAAGAGTTAGTTTTCCCCTCAAACAAGCCATTTTTAGCCAAAACCATGCATTCAGAGCCACCTCGCTTCTCTCTTGGGACATCCAACCTCACCGAAGCATCAAAACCCTCTCCCAAGCGGCCACTCCTGCGGTGGCTATTGCTGGGGACCGGTTTTTTTCTCACTGTTGCCTTGGGTGTAGCTCTTATCTTTGGAGCCCGCTTCACACAGGCACTCCAATTTGAAAATACTCCTATCTCATTTTTTGAAGGCATTCGTCTTATCGGAAGTAGTGTCTTTGCTCACCCAGAGGAAGTAAAAGGCTATCAAGATGGACGCGTCAATATTCTTCTCATGGGCCGAGCTGGGAAACGCTACCCGGGTAAAAATCTCACGGATACGGTCATGGTGCTCTCCCTCGAAACTCAGTCAAAGAAAGCAGCCCTCCTCTCCCTCCCTCGCGACCTCTTGGCTCCGATCCCCGAAACCAATAATTCTGTCAAAATTAATACTCTCTACCAATACGGCCTCCTCAGTGGTGATGGCGCTGAACTCATCAAAAAAAGTGTGGGCACTATCACCGGACTCCCGATCCACTACTTTGCTACGATCGACTTTGATGGCTTTGAAAAAGTTATCGACACTCTGGGCGGTATTCACGTCGAAGTACTCCGTGACATACGCGATACCAGATATCCCGGACCAAACTATAGCTATGAGACCTTTGAACTAAGGAAAGGTTGGCAAATGCTCGATGGAAAAACAGCGCTCAAATATGCTCGCATGCGTCATGATGATCCAGAGGGAGACTTTGGGAGAGCCAAAAGACAACAACAGATTCTCCAGGCTGTTCGAGAAAAAACTCTCTCTCTTCCTACTATTCTCAATCCCGTAATCCTCACCGGTCTCCTCGAAGATCTTGGGGAGAGCGTTGATACTGATATCACTCCAGAGGTCGCCAGGTCACTACTGCCACTGGTCGAAAAAATTGATGCCAAGACCGTCACGACCGTCGTCGTCGATGCTTGGAAAAAAGAGAGCCTCCTCCGAGTAGTTCATATCGACACCCCGACTGGCCGCGCCTTTGCTCTCTCGCCAAGAAGTGGTAACTGGCAAGAAGTGCGATCACTCTCTAAGAATATTTTTGAGAGTCAGCTCATAAATAAACGCCGCGATGAGATCACGCGCGAGGCATCCTCAGTCCTTGTTGTTGTCCCACCCGAACAAACTTCTACCGGCCAAGATCTCGTTCAAGATATCACCGAGACCTTCCCTATCAAAAAAATTCAATTAAAAACATGGCCTGAGCTTAAATCAGTAACCGAAGATGTTCTTGTGGGCTCAACGCAAACCAGTATCTACACTATCGATAGCCTCATCGGGCGCTATGATTTGAAATTCCAAGAAACATCGCCGATAAACCTCCCAGCTCATTTCCCCACTGCCGACCTCGTGATACTGTATACACAGAAGGATATTCCTGGGCTCATTCATGAAATCCCGCCCGAAGAACTGGGGGATTTTGCTGAGCCAGATTTCTAATACGTTCCCTTATGTCACTCTTCTCTCACTTGTTCCAATCCACCAAATCAATAGCTCCTGTTTCCCCTGAAATGAATCCTGTGTTTATTATTGGGCTTGGTAACCCCGGAAAGAAATATGCCCGCACCAGACACAATCTTGGCTGGCTCGCGCTCGATACGCTACACACCGAGTGGAAGGCGAGCGAATGGCGTCAAGAAAAAAAAATCCAGGTAGAAGTGAGTGAGACTCTCTCACAAGGAAGAAAAGTCCTCCTCATCAAGCCACAGACTTTCATGAATAATTCTGGTGAGAGCGTCCGGGCTGTCCTTGGTTTTCACAAAGCGCTCCCCAAAGATATCATCGTGCTTCATGATGAAGTCGATATTCCTTTTGGGAAAATAAAAACTACGATTTCTTCTCGAGCTGCCGGCCACAATGGTGTCAAAGATATTATCGACAAACTCGGTACCAAAGATTTCTGCCGCCTTCGCCTGGGAGTGGGTAAATCAGCCAATCCGCATATCTCCACAGCCGATCATGTTCTCCAGAACTTTTCACCCGAAGAAGAAAAAGGGCTCCCTCCCCTCTTTGAACAAATTGAGTCACTCCTCAAGGACATCCTGAGTCGTCCTCAGTAAAATTGTAGAGATACAATAAAGACCCCGGTTGAGGGGTCTCTTTGGTATGTTTTGAAAGAAACTATTTCTTCTCTTCTTTCTTCTCCCCTTCAGCGGCTGGGGTTTCCTTTACTACACCTTCTACTTTCGTCACATCCATCTCTACTTTCTCGTTTAGAGCCTCCATTTCAGCTTCAGTACGAGGAGCTGCGACTGTAGCGACAATAGTCTCAGCATCATCAAGAAGCTCGACTCCCTGAGGAAGGACGATATCTCCCACCTTGATAGCATCATCAAACGTAGCCAGCTTGGCAAGATCTACTTCAAGCGCATGAGGAAGATTACTTGGAAGACACTTAATCTTCACCTCTTCAAGAGAACGAACGAGCACTCCGGAAAGAGCCTTAACTGCTGCTGACTCACCAACAAACTCAAGCGGTACATCCGTTTCAATTTCTTCTTTCATATTTACTTGGTAGAAATCAACGTGCATGAAGCGCCCTGTCAAAGGGTGGGTAGCTACATCCTGAATAAGGACGTTTACTGGTTTCTTTCCATCCAGAGAAAGCTCGATAAGCGTACTCTCACCAGCTGTTTTGAACGCACGAGAAAAATCAAGATAGTTCACCGAAAGCGACACTGGATCAACATCATGGCCATAGACCACGGCAGGAATAAGATCATTCTGACGAAGCGCTTCGAGTGCCTTGCCAGTTTCGGTACGTGCAGTCACGTTGAGTTTCAAAGCAGTGGTCATAAATAAATACTTGAATTACCAGAAATTATATTGAAAAACAGTGACTTGGTTGCTTACACAGATTCTATGAGGGTTTCTACTGCCCCATTCCCTTCCTTGAGTTTCTGATGCACCACAAGCACATCATCTCGAGAAAGGGGCTCTGCCTTGAAAAATTGCTTAGCCTCGCTCTGCTCCAAATCTGTCAGCACTCCCATAGAAACGGCTCCCACTGGAGAGAGGGAAACATATACCAAACTCGAAGCATGGCAAGACTCACACGTAATATGGAGCGTCGAGCGCTTCTCCTCCTGACCAAGCAGCAGCATTTTGGCTGGCCGATACTCTTTATTACAAACCGGGCAATGAATAAGTGACTTCAAGTTGTCGAGGAGAGGTTTCATGAGCAAGATTTGTACAAGGACAGTTTACCAAAAGCTCCCAAGAAAAGGAATTTTTGAGTAGCACCAGTGTAACAAGAAATACGACTTCCGTCAATAAATAATAGCAAACTCCTCGCTATATTGTCCCTATCTTGATTAAAAATCAAACAGGAACCTGGCACATACAAAACAATAGTGGGTAATAAAAAATGATGCCGCCCTCGGAAGTTTTCCAAGTGCGGCATTAAACGTCACTGCCATTCTCGACCTCTACAGGTCAGTCCCCCGGATAGAAACTGCCCAGGGCATACCGGCCAGTTGTCGCAGCTTGTTGAAAGCTGCCATATCGGTCGATGACCCTCCCGCCGCTCCGCGCTCTCCTATCGGCTGATGACCCCAGTAATTCTGGTACAACACAAGAAACGCTACCATCACCGGCCGAAGAGAACCATTCATCCGAGCTGTTTCCAGTACCTTATTAAGCACCTGTTGAGCACCGTCATGAAAGGTTTGGACTGCTTGCCAGATGGCATGAACCTCCGCAGGCGACATCCCCAGATCTAGGAGACTAACGCACCACGAGGAGTCAGCTCCTTCAGAGATGGCATCCGCCGGGAGGACTGCTTCTCGAAAAATCCGGAGGGCGGTCAGAAATGGTTCCGTGTTGCCAGCAGGCACGAGAGCAATGCCCCCAAATCGGATCAGTCCCGAGCGGTGTTCCATGGTCTGACCATCCGGAAGAACGTACTGAAAGACCATGCTGGTACCAGCCTCGAAACATTCCGCCGGCCGACGAATTCCATCGGCCTCCTGAAAATAGCTTGCCACTCGAGGCACTCGAAGGTGAGGGTGTCCTTCACACCGAACCGCCACCACAAGATCACGGAGCGATAGTCGACTCACCACCAACAGTTCATAACAGCTGCTGTTTTCGGTAACCGCCCTGATCAAGGTGCGATCCGCCGGAAGATACGGCCCGAATTCATGAGTAGCAAATCTGTCTCGCCGCTGTGGCGGTTGCACATCGTTGAAACCCAGAACCGGCGTAGCGAAGCCTTCACCACGGCGTGTTGCCATTGTAACCATCAATTCCTCCTGTGCAAAACCAAAACAAGCCTCTTTCAAAGAGACTAATTTAATTCAAAGGACCATATCTTTATACTATATAAAGATATTTATGTCAATCCCTCTTCCCTGAATTCTAATCTGAATTGCAATTTCCTTTGAAACAAAA
>CAZRXW010000013.1:0-26922 GCA_964604195.1 uncultured Bdellovibrionales bacterium | reverse complement strand
CTAGATTTCCAATCTATTAAGCAATCTGTGCACTTCTAGTGCACAGTGGTTGAAAGAAGAGATTGCTTCACATGCGTTCGCAATGACAAAAAGTTAAACTTATGAATGAAAAAATAACAAACAAACCCTTCAAAAAGATCCCGGTAACTTTACTTACCGGCTTTCTTGGGGCGGGCAAGACTACTCTGCTCAATAGAATTCTCCAAGAAGAACATGGTGAAAAAATCGCGGTGATCGTCAATGAATTTGGCCAAGTGGGCATAGATGGTGACCTCATTGTGGCGCGCGATGAATCGATGGTCGAGCTTTCCAATGGCTGTCTCTGCTGCACCGTTAGAGTAGACCTCATTGAAACGCTTACCAAACTCGCCAAGGCCAAACTTGGTCTCGAAGGAGAGAAAAAGGATTTTGATCGAGTGGTGATTGAAACGACGGGCCTGGCTGATCCGCTACCTTTGATTCAGACCTTTCTTCTCGATGAAGTGGTGGCTACCTGTTATGAGCTCGATGCGATCGTGACCGTCGTCGATGGGAAGCATATCGAGAAGCAACTGGGGTATTTGCCACTTTCGGCTGAGCAGATTGCGCTGGCCGACCTCATTATCCTCAACAAACTCGATCTCCTCTCGGGAGAGGAAAAAAATCGAGTGTGGGAACGTATCCTTCAGCTGAATAGCCGCGCCCCTCTCCTCGAAGCGGTTCAGTCAGAGGTGCCGATTACTGATCTTTTCCACAAGTATAGTTTCAAGCATCTCCCTGAAAATTTTCTCACCGAAAAAGACAGTCATGACGAACATGAGCATCATCTTGATGGGATCAGCTCGGTAGTAGTACGCTCTGATACACCGATCGAGATAGACAAACTTTATGCATGGCTGGGTGAGGTGATCGAGCATTGTGAACCAGATCTTCTCCGCTACAAGGGTATCGTCTTTACCAATGAATACGAAGGGAAGCGAGGTATTCTCCAGGGAGTACACACCCTCTATACCCTCAACCCTGATCGAGAGTGGAAAGAAGGGGAACTAAAAGAAACCAAACTCGTTTTCATCGGCCGTAATCTGGATGAAACGTGGATCAAACAGAGTTTTTCTGTCCTGTAAGGAGGAGCTTATAGCGTTTGCGTTTTTTTGTGTAATTGGGAACTTCTTCAGCTAGGCCATCGCTTACAAGGCTTTGCCAGACACCATCAGCCATTGTATTTTGGTCACCGGAATAGAGCGGTAGTCCCCACTCCATTTCTGAATAGGCACCCATTACAAAAATCCGCTTTCGCGCCAATCCTTGATGGAGGAAGTCTTTTTCTGTTCCATTGTAACCAATGAAGGGTTTATCTTTGAAAGCGTCATCACTCTTTGCTTTTGGTCGATAGCGGAGTTCAGCGTGACCTGTTTTCTCGGCACCCTTCATTTCATAAAGGAAAACATTTCTTTCAAAGCCCTTTGGTGTTTTATCAAAATCAGTGTATACCATGTCCTTGTCGGCAACATACGTGACTAAACCAGAGTTGTCAGTATAGGTAATTTTATAAAACCCATTGAAAACCTGGGGTGGGTCTTCTGGGTCAACAAAACGTCGATTCATTCCATCGAAGTATTTAAGTGCATCAGGAGGTAGCTGATCTGGTAAAATTTTTTCAATAGTCCCGTATCTAAAAAGCCTATCGAAAAGCTCCAACTTCGAATCTCTTATTTCCTGTTCTGGTAAAGGTGGTTGGAAAGGGTTTTCAATTGAGGACATAGTTTATTTCAAGCGCTTAAACACGGCGACATGGTTGCTGGAGTAGACTTTGGAAAAGCTACTTGATTTTTCAAATTGGACGGCGTCATAGGTAGGATTGACGACGATATAGTTGGTACTGGTTGAGTCAAAGCAGGATCTCGCTTCGGTGCTATTGGGACTCGCGATCATGACGAGGGTACAGCGTTCTTTGCGGTTTCCAGTTTCTTCATAGCGAGAGAAGAGACCACGAGAGAGAGGGTAACCATAGTCACGGAGGAAGAAGAGTTTCATCCAAGCATCAGCCGGGAGGTAGTTGTGATCTTTGAGGATGATGTCGCGCTCAGTGGTAACTTGGCTGAGATAATGGCTGGCAGCAAAGACTTCTTGAGCCTCGTCAGCCTTGCTTCGATCGAGGAGAACAACTCCGTTTTCGAGGATGCCATTGGCTAGTATGACTCCTACCAGGAGAAGAGGAAAAAGAGCTTTGGTAGCTTGAGAACGATCCAGGGAGAGGCGAGAAAGGAGCAATCCGAAAGCAAGTCCAGCGAGGAGTGATCCGGGATAGATGAGATAACTCCCAACTCTATTGGAGGGAATATCGAGGAATACCCATTCGGGACGTATAGCCATAAGAGCGAGCATACCTCCCCAACCGAAGAGCAGGGTCCAGCCTAGTGGATCCTTGGAGCGAAGTGAACGAAAAGCAAAGAGGAGGAGAACTATGCCGGTAAGGGCAAAGGCAGTTCGGGTAATGCCGAGTGAGCCAGTGATTTGTTCAAAGGAAAGACCAGTGCGGGTAGTTTTGATGGGGCTGCCTATAGCCGAATCAATAGCTTCTTTTTGAAGGTAGCTTGGGAGAGCAACGAGGAGGCCAAAAAGAATGACACAGACGGTGGCAATGATGGGTCCTGGTTTGAAAATGGTACTCATCCAATCTTTGACAATGGGAATAATTTTATCCCAGGTGGCGATGAGAGCGAGGAATATCATACCAACAACGCTCATACCAAGGATAAGCGTAGAGAGATGATGGGTGTAGGCGAGCGTCCAGAGGAGGATGAGTGTCAGGGTAATAAGGGATGTTTTCTTTTGGCGAAGCGCAAGATAGAGAGAGAGGAGGATGAGGGGGATAAAGAAATTCCCAAAGGTATTGCCAACTACTCCACCAGAAACAAACTTGGCTTGGGGTGAGGCCAGAGCAAAGAGTGGGCCAATAAAGAGATATGTCATCATAACAATGAGCTCGCGTTCTTTGGCTGAGAAAAGTTTTTCGCTGAGTCTCAAGACGAGCGCGAGGAGGCCGAGAGTGGAGAAAATATTGAGGAGGAAGAGGGTGATGACCGGGAAGGAACCGATGAAAGGAAGTTTGGTGAGAATAGCAATGAGGGCAAAAGGGATATGCTCACCAATAATGAAGTCAGCGATCGGTTGTGGTGTCGTCAGACTTGTTGCACTGGTGGCGGGATCACGGACAAGGGATATTTTTTGGTATTCAGGGAGGACTGCTTTTTGGGTGATATATTCTGACCAGTACATGTGATGTCCCATGTCAGTCGTCGTGGGGAGTCCAGCAGGGATGAGGTAATAAGCCCTGATGCCAATGGTAATAATGAGCATGAAGAGGAGTATGCCCCAGGTCCTTGGAGAGAGAGGTGATAGTGAGTCTTCTTGAAGTATCTTCTCGTATTCACGAGAGAGGCGTTGTTTTTGATACCAGAGAGCCAGGATGAGAAGGAGATTGATACTGATTACTGCAAGAGAAATAATCCCAAAAGAAAGAGGGACATGGAAATGATTCAGAGTAAGAAAAAAGATGTCGGCTAGGGTGAGTCCGAGGGCGAGAGAGTAGAGGCTCTCTTCCAGAGCAGTAAATTGTTTGGGAAAAAAAAGTTTGATCAAGAACCAACCCGGAAGAAAGAAAGCAGAGAAGAGCGCGATAGAGAGAAGAATGATCTCGAGCATAGTATTTAGGATTGAGAAGAATTGGTGGAGATAGTTTTGAGCGTATCAAAATATTTTTGAGAAAGATACTCCCAGCTGTAGTGTTCGAGGGTGTAGGATCGAGCGCGTTCGCCAAATTCTTTCCGACGAACATCATCAGACAAGAGCCAGTTGATCTTTTCGACGAAGTCAGTGGCGTTTGTGGACTCAGCAAAGAGGCCGTTCTCTTGATCGCTGATTGCTTCCTGCAATCCTTCGAGACGACTGGCGATGACCGGCCGCTGGTAACTGGCCGCCTCGATAACAGCAATACCAAAGCCCTCCATATCACCTGGCACTTTGATATTGGGTTGGACAAAGACATCAACGTTCGCAAGGAGGAGATGCAGTGTTTCATCGGATACTCGTCCCAAGAGTTTTACCCGATCAGTAAGCCGTTTGGAAATAATAGCTTCCTCGATCATTCGTTGCTCCGGACCAGCTCCAGCTACAAGATAGATCACTGAAGAAGGGAGTCTTTGCATCACTTCTTCGATAAACCAACGGACACCTTTGCGTCGCACAAGTCTCCCGGCAGTCAGGAGAAGAGATTTTTGGGTAGTATCGATACCAAGGAGTTGATCGAGGTCCTGGCGAGTGTGTGCTCTGGCCTTGGTAAGATCGGGCCGAATGCCATTGGGGATGACAAAACAACGACTCTCAAGAGCACCAATAGCTACGGCATGTTTTTTGGTATCCTGACTCACGGCGATGAGACCATCGAGTTTTTTGAGGCTAGGAATATTGATGAGAGCATAGAGTTTGGCAAGAAAGCCAGACTTTTCGGCAAAGGTGATATCAAGTCCATGAACAATAGATACTACAGTCAGGCGGGGCATAAAAAACTTGGTGATGGCTCCGAGAGGTGCCAGGACGCCGTCACCAAGGAGGACGCAGTCATGCTTTCTCCCTAAAACAAGAATTTTCAGGAAAGCTAGGGGTAAAAAGAGGGGGAGAAATTTTTTCCCCTTGGTATTGGCGATGAGCGTCAATGGAGTTTTCTTAGCGAGAAACTCTGCCACTTCAGCATTTTGCTTCTCAATTCCGCCAATGGTCGGTGGAAAAGCCCGGGAAACAAAGAGGATATGTAGATTGCTCATTTTTTTCTTGCTGCAAGTAAGGTATTTTTCTTGAGAAAATCTAAAACACGATAAGCGGACTCAGGATCCTTTCCGGTCATAGTACCGATCATTCGAAACGACCCAACACCAAAAGTATCTTCTACTGCTTTTGCCAGTGGCCCTAATTGTCCTCCAAAATGAGCCTGCAAAAAGAGTCGAAAAACATCATCTTCTGAGATAAATTCATCTGGGTAAGTCCGACAGATCGTTTCTAGAATATACTTTAAAACAAGCCTTTGTGGTCGATATGGGAACGTATACCCTTCCCACTCACTTGTTTCCGGATTATCATTTTTAGTGAACGCATAAACAAACTCATCTTCTGGTAGCATTTCTTTTTGTGTAGCTTTAACTAAACCAGTTTTCCCTCTCTTGCTATCCATGATGCTTTTTTCTCTATCGAGGTGGGGATTCCTTTTAATCACGTGTGGAAATAGTCTCTTTTGGAGCTCTGAGACGACAGCTTCATTTAGTCCGATCAATTGACGTACAGATCGTTTTTGTTCATGAGTCTTTTTGAGTGATGAATACGCCTCAAGACCTACTCTCCGAAGGTATTGTCCAGTTTCATTTGCTTCAAGCGATACAAACGCTTTAAGATGAATCATTTCATGTAAGAGAACTGAAATCCGACTGTAAGGATGATCAAGTTTTTCGCTATTTAAAACGATGGCTTGTTCTTGGTGAGCACAAAATCCGTCACTATCAGTTTTTGATTGCCCGTCTATCTCTTCATACAGTTTTTCTGGGACAGAATAAATATTTGCTTCGGGTACATCAAACTCTGTTAAACCAAACTCTTTCAAGATTTTGTTTAGGAGTGAGTTAATGTCTTTAATCGCAACTTTTTCAAAGTCATGTTTTGGGTATTCCAACATTCGTAATCTCTCAACAAAGGACGAAGAAATTTGATCCCTATTGAATGCAAAATGATCCTGAATATTTTGTTGTACCTCCCGTTTTCTTTTATCAGAAGCAGTACCAACCACGGGTAGTTCTGGCCGTTGAAAAACTAAATTTTTTTCAGACATAAGACTTGTTATCGCTGATACTTTTCTTTTTTGAGCTGATACATGAGATCTTCGGTCAGCTTGCGGTTTGATTTGATCATATCGGCGATGAAAGCAAAGATGAGTAGTTGGATGCCAATGAGTGCAGTGACACTGGTGAAGAGGAGATAGTTGAGGTAGGGGGTAACTTTGAAGTCATGTGAGAGGTATTGGACAAGGAAGGTGAGGAAAGAAACAAAGGCAAGAGCAAGGAGAAAAAGTCCAGGAATACCAAAGAATTTCATCGGACGAACATCTCTCACGGCTTTCAAAATAATGCGGGCACTATTGTTGATAAAGCTCCAAGCACTTTTGACAATGCGCGATTGTCGATCAGCAAAGTAGGTGACCGTAACAGGAATCCAGACGAGGCGAAGATTTTTGCCGATAGCATCAATAATAGTTTCTTGAGTGTAGGTGAAGCCAGTGGGATTGTTGAGGCGGAGCAATGTCTCACGATTGTGAGCGCGGAAGCCGCAAGTAATATCGTGTGTTTTGACATTGAGGAATGAGCCAACCATTGAAGCGCCGAGGCGATTAAAAAAATCTTTCATCCAAGGAATATTCTTGGCGCTCGATTCTGAGAAGCGATCGCCTACTACCATGTCGGCTTGATTTTCGAGGATAGGATCGATCAGTTTTTGGATTTCAGCTGAATCAAATTGACCGTCAGCGTCAATATTGACCATGATATCCGCTCCTTCTTTGAGGGCATTTTCGCTAGCGGTGGCAAACATTACTCCGAGCCTCCGGTTGATCGAGTGACGAAGGACGTAGTCAGCTCCTGCTTCTCGAGCAACGCTACTCGTCTGGTCGCTTGAGCCATCATCGACGACCTGGATCTTGACCTCATCGATGCCACGGAATGAACGAGGCATGTTTTTGATGGTGTTACCGATCACGGCTTCTTCATTGTAGGCGGGGATGTTGATGATAAGACGCATAAGTCTGCTTGAGAGTTAGGGAGCAAAATTATTATTTTTCAATTTTCTGAATTAATGATTTGGTATCCACGCACTTGAAATTACATTTTTCTTTCGCTCCCTCTATACCGGTTTTGATAAGGTCGCGCTGGCAAGCTTGGAGGCGTTCTTCGCAGGCAGCCTTCCGTTCTTCCCAATAGTCTAAGTTTACTTGATACCCGAAGTAGGGCAAGGCAAAATAGGCGATCACTCCGACACCAGCCATCCACACGATGAGTTTCAAGAGACCAAAAATCATAAGTACGTACTAGCGGCCGATACCTTTATAGAGGAGGTCAGCGTCCTGGAAAGCGTTCTTATCAAGACAGTTTTTGCCATCAATGATGACACGGATATCATAGCGTTTGAGGAGATCAGGAGTGAGGGCTGTCTTAAATTCCCGGTGATCCGTAGCAAGGATGAGACAATCAGCTTTCTCAAGCATGGCTTCGAGACTCGTTTCAGTAGAATGACTCATGACGTGTGGATCATAAGTAATCACACGAGCTTTGTGGTCCTGGAGGGCTTTGATAATGCGGAGTGATGGGGATTCACGAAGGTCATCGATATTAGCTTTGTAGGCAAGACCGAGGACGCCAACCGTAGTGCCATTGAGCGCTCGTTTTTCTTCGTTCAAGGCATCCTGGAGGAGTTCAACAGTGTAGAGTGGCATCTGATTATTGATTTCGCGAGCAATTTTGAGGAAACGATGGTCAAAACCAGACTGCTTGGCCCGCTCAATGAGGTAGTACGGATCGACGGGGATGCAGTGTCCACCGACGCCGCACGAAGGGAAATGGGGCATGAAGGCAAAGGGTTTGGTCGCCGCACCTTCAATGACGTCTTTGGTATCGATACCGAGGACGTCAAACGATCGCGCCAGTTCATTGACGAAGGCAATGTTGATATCGCGGAAAGAATTTTCCACAATTTTTACTGCCTCTGCTTCACGGATAGATTTCATGGGTCGAATCTCACCATCGACAATAGATCGGTAAAAGTCGAGAGAGCGCTCGAGGCCTGTCGAGTCGGTGGCGCCGACGACTCGAGGGATATTGGAGACGTTCCATTTGGGGTCACCTGGGTTGATACGCTCGGGACAGTGAGCGAGGTATACATCCGACCCAACGGCGTGTCCATGGGCTTCGAGGATGGGCTGGATCACTTCTTCCGAGACGCCAGGGTTGACAGTTGACTCGAGGACCACGAGAGCACCTTTTTTGAGGTGTTTCGCTGCCATAGTAGCTGCCTCTTTTACGGGAGTGAGATCGGGGTAGTACATTTCATCAACCGGGGTGGGAACACAGATGAGAATAATGTCGGCTTCCTGGAGAGTAGCCGGATCAGTTGTTGGTGTAAATTCGAACTGTTTCATCTGCTCGATGAGACGTTCTTCGGGGATAGGGGATTGTTTCTCTTTCAGCAGGGCGATTCTTTTTTCGCTCGAGTCGAGCCCGATCACCCGGTAGCCCCGTTCACTCGCGCGCAGAGCCAAGGGGAGACCGACGTACCCAAGCCCGATAACTGCCACGGTCTGTTGTGACATATTTTCCATAGGTAAAGTTAAATAGGAGTACTCCCTCATAGTAGCTTTTTTAAGCCAAAAAAACAATTATTTTTCCGTAGCAGTCTATTGACAATAATTACTTAATATGTAATTATGTTTCGTCTGAGACAAAGGCTGGAGAAGTGGATACTTTTCTTGTTGGATCCTCAGACAACCCACAGCGGGTTCAACTTCGTCGCTCCGACCGTCTGGTGCTTATCTTTATCCCTCGTAGCTCGGCAATAAAAGCTGAAGTTGCTTGAGATAGAAAGAGACCTAAGGGCTAAAGTCCTCCACACCTAACTGTGCCATAGGTGCGAAAGGGAGGCTGAGAATCATCTCAACAGGGCGCTCTCGTGAGTATTGCGTGATGCATCATGCGTATGATCGGAGCGCCCATTAACTTTTTCATGCTTTATACGGTAAATTTGTTAACATAGAAGTATGTTTCTTAGTGATCGAGTATGGCGAGCCATCGAGCGTAGCGCCGAGTGGCATGTCAATCAAAAAAGAAAGGTGAGTGAACTTCCGTATATCGTTCATCCTTATGCGGTTGGTTTTCTTTTGGCTCATTTTACCAATGACGAAGATGTTGTTATTGCTGGCCTTCTCCATGATGTGCTCGAAGATGTACCAGGTGTGACCCGTGGTATGATCGCTCAGGAATTTGGCGAGAGGGCAGCATCAATTGTTGCTGAAGTAACGGAAGATAACGCGATCTATGAAGAACATCCTGAGCTTTCTCATGCAGAAAGAGTGAGACTGAAGAAGATTGATTATCTCAAGCGGCTGGAAGATGATTCGGAAGAGGCTCTTTTGGTAGCAACAGCGGACAAAATTTGCAACACGCGTTCAATGCTCGCAGAGTATCCGCGGTATCGAGAGGGTTTTTGGAAAGAATATCGGAGCACCCCCGAAAATTATCTTAGGTTCATGCGAGCCTTTCGCGAAATCATGGTGCGTAAATTGAAGCATCCATTGACGGATGAACTTGTCTCGCTTACCACGCAGATTGAGTCTATACTAGAGCAAGATAAGCACTAGACTTTCGCTATGCGAATCGGTATCAATACGAGTTTCCTTGAGAAACCCATGACAGGGATTGGACAAGTCACGACCAACTTTTTGAGAGAGTTGGCTTCTTTGTCAGTAAAAGAGGATATTTTGAATTCTCCAGAGAGGGTGGTGTATTTGTACTGCCAGGAAGCACCCGTGCTTGATTTTGAGCTCCCAAAAAATTTCATTGTAAAGGTTTTTTTGCCATGGTATAGGCGTAATGATGTGATAAGACAATGGCTGTGGGAAAAACAATTAGCGAACGAGGCAACTAAGGATGGTTGTGAGGTTTTCTTTAGCCTCTATCAGTCAGCCACAGTTTTCTCATCGAAAGGTATTCGTCATGTCATGCTGGTGCACGATATTATCCCCAAACTCTTTCCAGAGTATTTGAAGAAATGGAGTCATTATTGGCATTACCGAGCAATAGTGGGCGGTATGCAGAAAGCAGTAGCTCTTATTACGCCTTCAGAGACCACCAAACAAGATATTATTCGTGAACTTAGTATTTCTCCTCAAAACATCCAAGTAGTACCGCTTGGAGTGAATGCACAATTTTTTGAATCGTTTACTGATGAGACGCTCAGAAAAAATTTGAAACGCTACCAACTGGACCCGGGTTATCTCTATCATGGTGGAGGACTAGAAGTACGGAAAAATACGGAAGCAGTTTTGCGTGGCTATGCCCTGGCGCTGGCTCGCAAAGGAGATCTCCCACCTCTCGTAATTTCAGGCAAGGTATATGCCGAGACGAATCCTCTTGCTACACCGGTCAATAAACTCCTGGAAGAGCTAGGGTTGTCACAGAAAGTACGACTTTTGGGAGTTGTGCCTCAGGATGATCTCCCTTTTCTCTATCAAGGAGCGAAACTTTTTCTCTTTCCTTCGCAGTATGAGGGCTTTGGTTTGCCGGTCTTGGAGGCTTTTGCTTCAAAAGTTCCGGTGATTACTACTTCGGCAGGAGCTCTTACCGAACTCGCTCACCCTACTTCATCTTTGGTAGTGGCAACCGATCAACATCTTACTGATAATATTGCTCATGCTCTTGAGACTCTTCTAGGAAATGAAGAAAAATGCCGCGAGCTTTCTCAGGAGGCCTATCAAAGGGTGCGGGCTTATTCTTGGGAAGAATTTACGGAAAAGACACTTCGTTTTTTGGTACAATAAGAACATGTCTCAGATCTTTTCTTATATCTTTGATTGGTCAACGAAAAATCATTTTTGGTTTTCATTACGTTTTCTTTTTCTTTTTACCTATACATTGTTTGGTAGTATTTTGGCAGCCCTTGGTTACGGTGGGGTGCTTCCCTTCACGGTTGAGTACTGGTTTTTTTATTCACTGATACTCTTCTTGTTTTCTCTCTGGCGGCCCAATCTCGCCTTTCTTCTTTTTGTTTCGCTTTTACCACTCGAAATCACTGGCGTTACTCCAGTTGAGTGGGGAGTAACCTTGAGACCATACCAGTGGGTAGCACTTTTCTTGGGACTCGCTTTGGCGGTCAGATTTGTCTCGGGACGTCTCAAGTGGCCACTGTTTTCTTTGAATAAGATAGATATCAGTCTGAGTATTTTTCTTTTCGGGGTGATTCTATCTGGCATAGTCCATGGTGAAGGAGCCCTGAAACAGTCGCTGATTGTGGCTTCGTTTGTGTACCTTTATTTTCTCTCACGTATTTTTTTGGCTACTCAGGAGGCAGTAATGCAGGCCCTGCCTTTTTTTGTTGTGCCAGCTACAGGATCACTTCTCTGGGGGCTTTTCCAAAACATTTTATTTTTGCAAGGATATTCATCGTGGGCAGTAATGCCAGGGAGACCTAATGGTACGCTCCCTGAACCTGATTGGCTTGGATTTTTTATTATTTTCCTCCTCAGTGCTGGTCTTACCTGGCTTATGAAACATCTTGTTTCCCAGAAGGAAATTTTTCTTCGGCAGCTCATTGGCCCCGCTCTCTGGTGCGCTTTTCTCTTTCTGTTGCTTATTCTTACCGTTAGTCGCAGTGCCTGGCTTGGTGCGGGTGTTGCCATTTTTGTTGGTACAGCAATTTTGTTGGCTCCCTACAAACAGCCGTGGCGTTACCAAGCTTCTTTTCTGTTGATGCAAATACTTTCAGTAGTGTTTGGTGTGGCTCTTTTCTTAGTGGTAAGTATTCCACTGACTCATTTTCCGTTGTTTGATCGAGCGATAAGCACTGCCTCACATGAACAGACGATTACCATAGCTTGTAATGAAGTCGTTGATTCCCTTCCTCCTTCGATAGAGCGCATGGAGGATCTCCCAGCTTTGTATGGTTGTACCCATATCAATCTAGAAGAAATACCCCTCAAAAAAAATGAGGGGAAATGGGTAACAACTATCAAGCGTCCAGATCCAAATGTGGAGATACGATCAGCAATTTATGCCCAAAGCTTGGCAGCTGGTCGTGAGCATCCACTCCTGGGTATTGGGTGGGGGAATATCGGTCCCCGACTTGGGGTCGATGAACGAGGAGCAAGCTATAATGCGAGCAATCTTTGGTTGGAAATTTGGCTTGGTGGAGGAGTGATCGCTCTCTTGGGTTTCTTGGTGGCCATGGTTTTACTCGTGAGACAGCTCAAACGGTGGCGTGAGAGTGAGGATCTCTGGCTTTTAGGTCTAGCCCTAGGAGCAGCGCTCATTGGCTTTCTTGTGTTTAACCTGTTTAATACGGGGCTTCTGCTGGGGTTTGTCTGGGTGTATCTGGCCACCTTCTCTATCACTGATCGTTCCCAGTCTACTAGCACTGAAAAAATATGATGTCTAAAAAAAGAATTGTGGGTATTGATGTCAGGCTCGTTACCGAAGAGCGCACTGGTGACTCGATGGTGTTTCGTTATCTCGCCAGAGCCCTCCTTGCTTCTCCTGAGTCAGGATTTTTATACCGTCTCTATACTCATGTTGTTGATGAGGAATCTTTGCAAAGACTGAAAGAGCTTCTCAATTGTGCTGAGCGTGATGATGTGGAGATAGTATCGCTTTCTGGGGGGTCCAATCGATTTTTCTGGAATGGCTGGCTCCTGCCGCGAGAACTTCAGAGGCGGCCGGTTGATATCTATCATACCCAGTATATTGCTCCGTTGTGGCTTCCTCGGAAGACAAAATTAGTGACCCATGTACATGATATATCTTTTGCGACTCATCCAGAATGGATTGCTCCAAAGGATCGATTCTTTCTTAATCTGCTTATTCCTCGTTCACTGAAGCGTTCTGATCTTTTGGTTGTCCCTTCTGATTTCACTCGAGTGGAGATAGAGGAGTATTACCCAGCCATGAAAGGGAAAATAAGAGTAGTTCCTAATGCAGTCGGGGAGGAATGGCTTCGTTTGGAAAGCGATGGAGCGATCCGGCTGAAAGTTCAGGAAAAATACCATCTCCCGAAGCGTTACATTGTTGCTGCCGGGACCATGCAACCACGGAAAAATATCCCTTACCTCATTCAGTTATGGAAGGAGCGACCAGCTAGCCTACAAGAGGTAGGGCTTGTACTTACGGGCAATCCCATGGGTCATCATGTTGATGAACGAATTGACTCTCATGACCAGTCGGGGATTATTTTTACGGGCTATGTTGATATTGATGAGTTGCGAGCGATAGTTGCTAGCGCAGAGATCCTGGCTTTCCCGTCTCTCTATGAGGGGTTTGGTATCCCTCTTTTGGAAGCCTTCGCTTCGGGAGTGCCAGTTCTTGCTTCAGATATTCCTCCTTTTCGAGAAGTAGGCGCTCTGGCGATAGCTTACATAGACCCAGGGAATCTTGCTCATGGCAAAGAAGTCTTGTATAGTTTGCTTATTGATGAAGCTCGGAAGAAGCGTCTGGTAGAAGCCGGACGGAGTTGTCTTGCTTTGTATAACTGGGAAAAGAGTGCTTTGCTTTTGAGTGAGGCATACCAGTCGCTCTCAGGAGTCAAGCATTAAATTCACTGTTATTCTATCAACATGCCATCTCTATCTGTTCCTCCCGTAGGAAATAACCCTGCCGATATTCATCCAAATCGTAAGCGATTTTGGCGAATCCTCGCTTTTTTTGGTGTACTTGGGCTTATTGCTGCCGGAGCCTTTGCGGTCAAGGCTGGTTTTGTATTCAACAAAATTTCTTTGAGTGAAGACGGTATATTCAAGAATCTGGCCAAATCCCTTCCCGGAGCAAAAGATCAGCTCCATGGTGAGGAAAATGGACGCATCAACATACTTCTCTTAGGGATGCGCGGAGAAGGAGTGGCTGGGGGAGGGCTACTGGCCGATACTATTATTGTTGTTTCTCTTCACCCTAAAGATGAAAAGAATCCCCAGGATACCACCAAGGCATCCATGGTTTCTATCCCACGAGATCTCTATGTCACGGTTCCAAATAGATCAGAAAAGCGCAAGATCAATGCCGTCTATGCTCTTGGGGAAGAGCGTGGTCGCGGGGAGGGGCTCAAGGATATGCGTAAAATTGTAGGTGAAATTGCTGGTATCGATATTCCTTACGGAGTAGTTATTAACTTCAAAGGTTTTACGGATCTTGTTAATGCCTTGGGGGGTATCACGGTGAATCTAGAAGCGCCGTTTGAAGAGAGCGTTCAGTTTCTTGGACTCGAACAGCGCTGTGATGGTATCAAGTACACGATTCCCTCCGGAAATTATGAAGTAAAGCGGGTGCAGCGCAAAAATGGCACTTATTACGCCAATCCAAAGCGGTATCCTCTCTGCTATGCCAAAATAAATCCAGAGACACTGGAGTGCGGTGGGAATTTCAAATTGCCCGCTGGAGAAAACCAGCTTAATGGTGAGAAGGCACTCTGTTATGCTCGTGCCCGTTATACTTCGAGTGACTTTGATCGAGCCAAAAGGCAACAGACCGTCATTGATGCTATTAAAGCCAAAGCGCTTTCGGCTGGTACGCTTGCTGACTTCGGAAAAATCAATGCATTCATGGATAGTCTCGGAAACAATGTTCTGATCAATTTTGAGACCTGGGAAATGAAGCGGCTTTTGGAACTTTATCAGACCAATAGTTCGGCATCTGTGACGCACAAGGTACTTGAGAATACTGAGGAGGGTCTTTTGTATGCACCGACGGAAACAAAGGAGGCAGGCTATATTCTTCTTCCACGTGGTGATAATTACGATCGTATCAGAGCTCTGTTCCAGTCACTACCCTAGATTGGTGACTAGACGAGTTTACTCCTTTTCTTGAGGTACATGTCTTCTCGGCCACGCGTCTCTATTGCTATCAATAGCTATAAGAGTCCAGAACTTATTCGTCTGGCTCTTTTGGCTTTGAAGAAACATCTTGCTCAGGTGGATTTTCCTTATGAGATTATCTTGGTGGATAGTGCTACCGAAGAGGCAACGGAAATGCTTATGCGGGAAGAATTTCCCGAGGTACGTTTCTTTCCTTTTGTTGACAATGTTGGTTACGGAAGACTCATTAATCAATCGGTAGCAGCTGCCCAAGGGGAATATATATTTTTCATTAATGCCGATATTATTGTTGAGACAGACACGATTCCAAAACTCTTGGCTTACGCCGATGCTCATTCTGAGATTGGACTGCTCGGGCCAAAGCAACTCAATTTTGATGGCTCCCTTCAAGAAAGTTGTTTGCGGTACTACCGGCCTATGACTATTCTCTACCGTCGCACTTGGCTCAAATATACTCATTGGGGAAAGCGCCATCTCGATTGGTTTACCATGAAAGATTATGATCATCGCACGCCTCAAATGGTGGATTGGCTCACCGGCTCAGCTCTCTTTTGTCGAAAAACAGTGGCAGAAAAAGTCGGTCCACTTGACGCAAGGTTTTTCATGTATATGGAGGATGTTGATTGGTGTCGCAGATTTTGGGAGCTAGGCCTAAAGGTCTGTTATTATCCCGAGGCTATTGTCTACCATTATCATGCCAAAGGGAGCGCTCGGGGAGGATTTTTCTTTTCTCTTCTCATGAATCGTCTCACCTGGTACCATATCGGGAGTGCTCTAAAATATTTTATGAAATATCGGGGAAAACCATTACCTCGAGTTGAATAGTATGGATTATCAAGAAGAGCCTCAATCGCTCAACTCTCCTCAAAAAGAAAAAGTCTCACGTTCCCGTCGTGTCATTCTTGTGGGAGTGATGATGGGCCTTTTTGCGTTTGTATTTTACGCCGGTTATCAGAAAGGTCGTTATGGTGCAACTATGACGGAAACAGGCGTTGCTCCTCAGGAAGCTGTTTTTCTCAATACTGAAGGGGCGAAAGATAGAGAGATAGATTTTACATTGTTTTGGCGAGTATGGGATCTTCTCAAGGAAAAATACCTTGATCGTGAACATCTCGATGCTAAGGCACTTTTTTATGGAGCCATTGATGGTATGCTCTCAGCTACCGGGGATCCGTATACTACTTTTTTTAGTCCAAAAGAGAATCAGGAATTTAAGGAGGATTTGTCAGGAAGTTTTGATGGCATTGGTGCTGAAATGGGTATCAAAAACGAAGTGTTGACTGTTATTGCTCCACTTGATGACTCACCAGCTCAAACGGCGGGTGTACTGGCTGGTGACCGAGTGCTCAAAATCAATGGTGAACCAACCAACGCTTTTAGTCTTGATGAAGCCGTTGATCGTATTCGTGGACCCAAGGGAACAAAAGTGACTTTGTCTATTTTTCGAGCGGGAGAAGAGGAAATACGAGAGATTGCTATTGAACGAGATACCATCGTTGTGAAGAGTGTGAAGCTAGAAATGCGTGACTCTGTAGCGGTGCTTCGTCTCAGTCGATTTGGTGATGATACGAGTCAAGAGTTTGATGCGGCGGTGAGGAGAATTCTGGCTGAGTCTCCAGAAGGTATTATTCTTGATCTTCGTAATAATCCTGGTGGTTTCTTGGGAACAGCCGTTGACTTGGCTGGGCATTTTCTTCCTTCAGGAAGTGTTGCTGTGATTGAAGAACACGCTGATAAATCTCGAAAAGAACTAAAGACGAGTGGTGCCCCAAAGCTTGGCCAGATACCAGTGGTTGTTTTAATCAATGAAGGAAGTGCTAGTGCATCAGAGATTTTGGCAGGAGCACTCCGGGATAATCGTGATGATGTTCGTTTGGTAGGAAAAAAATCTTTCGGTAAGGGGTCGGTTCAGGAACTCATCCCTGTCTCGCGAGATACCTCGGTAAAAATTACTGTAGCTCACTGGCTCACACCTAAAGGTGAGGCTATTAATAATGTTGGAATTACGCCAGACGTAGAAGTAAATTTTGAGCGTGATGCCAATGATTCTGAGAGTAAGAAGGATACCCAACTCGATAAGGCCTTAGAAGAAATGGAAGCTTTAGTTGCTGATAACTAGTGTAAACTCTTTCTAGGATTTACTATATGGAACAGTTGCCTCCCTCCCTCAAAATGGCGCCATTACCAAGACGTGAGAATGAGAATATTCATGAATATCAGCTCACAGAGGAAGAGGAGAGACAGTGTTCCAATACTTTACAACTCGCCTGGGCTATGAGTCGTTTTTCTGGTACCACTGAAGAAAAACTGACGGCTGCTCTGGGTTGGTTTACCTCTCCAGAAGGAGAGGTAGCAAGTGAGTGGTTTCGTCAGGAAATTATGAATTATCAAGATCCAGTAGGAAATTTTACGAGGAAGATCTATTTTTTGAGTCAGGTTTCGGCCGTTGAAGATGGCGTTGTGCCGGGTAGTCTGCTTCAGGAACTTGATCAACTGTACTTTCGTCGAGTAGTGCATTAGCACTCTATTGACATGACTGCTAATAGGACGATATACTGGGTTCGTACTGGTAAATTGTAACGTATTTGACTATGGCAAAAGTGAATGTTCGGCCACTTGGTGAAAATGTTTTAGTACAATTAGTTCGTCCAGAAAAAAAGACGGCTACTGGCATTTACCTTCCTGAAACAGCCAGTGAGGATCGTCGTCAGGAGGGAAAGGTAGTGGCTATTGGTACGGATAAAGATATAGTGGTTAAAAAAGGGGAGCGGGTTGTGTTTAAACGATATGGCTCTAGTGAAGAAATTGAGATTACTGGTGAGCCGTATGTTTTGGTAAATCACAAAGATATCTTAGCAGTTATCGAAGGGTAAGAGGGTAAAAAGAAAAAGAGGAATTTAGGGTTCCTCTTTTTTGTTTTTCCGAGAGAATGTGATTAGGGTGCTGATTTTCCTGTTTCAGTAGGGAGTTTCTTTTCTTGCCAGGCAGCAAAACCGCCCCGAATAACTCGTGCGCCAAAGAAACCGAGATCAAAGAGTCGTACTCCTCCCTGGTAGCTTTCGAAATCATTGGCACCGTAGACAAAAATAGATTTTTGACGAGGAATGTCAGCACGACGACGCTCCATCTGATCGAGAGGGATGTTGATTGCCCCAGGGAGATGGGATGTTTTGAATAAGCTTTCATTTCTGACATCCAAGAAGAGTGGACTAACGAGTTCTTGAGCGAGGGGGAGTACTTGGTCGTTTTCAATGAATATTACTTTCGAATAATCAAATGATGATTCTGGGTTACCAGAGGATATAGTATTGCCACCAGCATAGCGCCAATCCGCAAATGTCCCTTGAAGGAAGCCAAATTGAAATTTTCTTTCAGTGAAGAGTAAGTGAATGCCTTTTAGGGTTTCATTGGGTACTTCAGAATTGCCAATAATTACCGCCAGTTGATTGCTTCCCGGGGTAAAAGCAGAAAGGGTGGCTGCTGGCAGAGAAATGGCATCTACAATATGTTCTAGGTCATAATCTTCTTTCGTGCGCACATCGAGAAGAAGAATATCTTCCTTGCGAGAAAGGCGAGCCAAGACTTCTTTGGCTGAAAAAAAACGTAAATCGGTTAAAGCAACTTCAGCTGCCGGGGAGGAAGATTGATTTTCTGAGGTATCTTTTTGGAACCAATGACGACCAATGTACCAGCCTCCTACCCCGAGGATAGCTAAGAACCCAAGGAGTACAGCGAGTGATCGATGCTGGCTATCTTGAGGCATAGATGATGACTAGGATATGAGTAAACTCCCAACACATTTGGGGTTGCCACGTAAGAATTCGGCTGCCGATACCTTGTTTTTTCCTTCGAGCTGTAATGACTTGATGAGAATGACGCCAGAGCCAGTTTGTACCCCAAGATCTTCTCCAATTTCAAATACTTCACCAACATGACGGGGAGTACTTGGGTTTACTTTCTGACATTCAATCTCGTGAAGTTTTATTCTTATAAGATCATCCTCATCTTTTTTCCAGAAGGTAAAAATACCTGGCCAAGGATAGAGTCCGCGGTATCGATTATAAATCTCAGGAGCAGTGAGATCCCAAAATATTCGTCCATCCTCACGTTCAATGAGTTGGCAGAGTGTCACTCCTTCTCCGGGTTGGGGAGTAGCGGTAATTTTACGTTTCACCCAGAGCGGTAGGGTTTCGAGGAGGAGCTCTTTACTGAGGGCAGTGAGTTTTTCTGTCAGAGTATCCGATCTCTCCATTGGATCAATGGGACATGATTTTTGGGCAATAATTGGTCCGGTATCCATTCCCTTATCGAGAAGCATAAGACTAACGCCTGTTTCAGTATCTCCTGCGAGCAAAGCATTTTGGATAGGTGAAGCACCACGCCAGCGAGGGAGCAAGGAGGTGTGGATATTAACACAGCCGAATCCAGGTAAATTGAGGACTGTTTCAGGGAGGAGTTTACCATAGGCAACAACGACAATAAGATCCGGTTTCCATTCTTTGAGTTGTTTGAGAGCTGCCGCATCGAGGCGTTCTGGTTGGAGAATAGGGAGCTTGTGACTAACGGCGATATTTTTTACGGGACTGGTCTCTAGAGTTTGCTCTCGTCCAACTGGTCGATCGGGCTTCGTTACTACACCGACAATATTGTAATGAGCCTGGAGAAGAGTTTCTAGAATTTCCGCCGAAAAGGCTGGTGTTCCCATAAAAACTACGCGAACTTGCGGAGCTGGTGGAGTGTTGATAGTGATATGAATTTTTGTTTCAGAGGTAGTCATAGATTTATTTAGTGTCGTTTTTGTTCATGGTATCGATCATAAATAAGTGTACCATCGAGATGGTCAAGCTCATGCTGGATACAAATAGCCAACAATCCATGCGCTCGCAATTTTACGTCCTCATTTTTCTCGTTGGTATAGCGAACAGTAACCTTGGCAGCACGTTCGACGGAGTAATAATCACCAGGGAGACTGAGGCACCCTTCTTCAAAAAGAATCTTTTCCTTAGATGTAGAGGTTATCTTGGGATTGATGAGGTAGCGAATTACACCATCTATTTCAATAACGCAGAGTCTAAAGTTGAGACCAATCTGTGGGGCGGCGAGACCAATACCATCTGCCTCACGCATGATACGAAGCATCTCCGGAAGGAGGTTCTGAATAGCAGGATCAAGTGGATTTTTGACAGTAACTGTTTCGGTATGGAGGATAGGATTTGTTTCTCCAGTAACGATATCGGGATGAGCAGTAGCCATGAGGGTAACTATAATTGATAGGGTTCAAAATCAATAGAGAATTGAGATGAGTGTTGTTTGAGCCAGGTAAGAAGTTTTGGAGGTAATTCCTGCTGAGGAGGGTATTTTATGAGAATACTGGCTGGAGAAGGACGACTTTTTTGAGTGGTTGGCCTGATGAGGAGTGAAGGGACGCGAAAATCCTTTGAGGAGACAAGGAGCTTGACGAGTTCATCTCTCTTTTTCTCCATCTCAGCGGTGTCAATTTTTTTCTTTAAAAAAGACAGCTCGAGAGGTGTCAACTGTATGATAGCAGTCGCTGGAGGGTAACCCAAGAGCTTTCTTTCCTCAAGGAGAAGCTCGAAGTAATTAACGAAAGTTCCAGCAGTTATATTTTGCCAGATTCGTTCCTCCGGAGAAAAGGTTTGGATCACACACTGACCATTTGGGGCAAGTTTAGCGAGCAGGCGTTTGACCTGGAGAGCGAGTCGCTCTTCACTATCAAATTCTGGCCGCCGCAGTACATGATCGCCCTCCAGCATAGCAATCAAGTCAAGAGGTGGCAAGGGGAGCAAAGTGCCAATTTCGTGAGTGGTAATGAGGACATCAAATTGTCCCCGGCAAAGCTTGTCGAGTGTTTTTTTCCAGCCTGCCGTGGTCTCGAGGGCATCTCGATCAATACGGAGCACTCGTCGTCCAAGTAAAAGGCGCTCGGTCTCTTTCTCTACCCGTATTGTACCAAAGCCAAAGGGAATAAAATTCATGCCAGAACACGTCCGACATTTAGGGAAGAAGTCGCTCTTAAATCCACAGCTAAGACAACGAAAATTCCCTTCCCCAGCTTCACTGAGCACGTGTTCACAATCTGGACAACGAGCCGTATTACGGCAGTGTTGGCAGATCATGATTCCTGACGCCCCTCTTTCTTTGGCTACGAGAAGTATTTTTTGTTGTTTGGTGGTTTCCTCAAGGAGTGTTTGGAGCGATTTGGCAAAAGCTCTCGAGCGAGCTCCTTTGCCATCTTTACGTCGATCGATGATGAGTGGCTGATATGGGGGAGAGAGTGCTTTTGATGGAGCGAGCTCCTGCTCTCTGAGTCCTAGGGAGGTAGTGAGGAGAGTGAGCTTGCTGTGAAAGGACTGTTTCAAAAAATGAATAAGGCTAAGGGACGTGTAGTGAGGAGTCATTTCCCATTGTTTGTAAGACAGAGTTTCTTCTGGGAAAAGCATGATGATATGAGTCAGTTTTGGAAAGGGAGCAAAAAGCGCTTGCCGAGTACCAAAAATAAAACGAATTGATCCACTTCGGATTTGCTGCCAGCTCTCAAAGAGTGCTTTTTTGGTAAGTTTACTGGTGATAACAGCAATTTCATGAGGGAACATGGCTGAATACCTTTGAGCAGCAAATTCAGCCAAAATGAGATTAGGGAGAAGGATAAGACAGGTTTCTTTGGGACGAGCTGAGGCGAGAGCATGATCAACCATTGTCCAGAGTGCTTGATCTGAGTTAACTTCTTGTATGAGATCTTTTTCTGGTGATAAAGTAACTTTTTTCGTTTGGTGCCGGGAGCTGATTTTGGTATTCAAAGAACAGTCCGCTAGAATTTTTTTTGAAAGAGGAAAGACAAAGTGTTTCAGGCTATTTCCTAGAGAGGAAAAGTATGTCTCACCCATATACTTGGCGAGTAACCGCTGCTTAGAGGTAAGCCAAGAGGGCAAAATGACTTTACCGACGGGCTTCATCCAGAGGGGTGCTCGGCCAGGGAGTTTCGCACTCTCAAAAACAATGCCTTGGAGGTATCGCTTGCCAAAAGAAATTTCTACCAAACTTCCTGGTGGGATGGATTCTTTGGAGCGATAACTAAAAAGAGGCGACCTCTCAAGAGGAAGCGGGGTGAGAGGGGCTACTTCAATACGAAAAAGAGATGTCGGCATAGCTCCATTTTATCAGCTTAAGGATGGTTTCGTCGCCATTGCCAAATTCCCTTTTTTTCCTTACAATAAAGCGAATCTTATGCAAACCAAGCGTCTTTTTATTGGTATAAAGCTTTCTTCTCTTTTAGCAAAGAGACTCATACGTGAGATGGGTGCTTTTGCTGATTGGCCCATTATTCCAACGCGCAAGGAAAATCTTCATGTAACCGTGCTCTTTCTTGGCTTTGTGGCTGAAGAAAATTTGGCAGAAATATTGCCAGCGATAGAACGAGCGATTGAGGGTATTCATCCATTTGAACTCCGTTTTCATCAACTTGGTTATTTCCCAAACAATGAGCATCCCACAGCTCTTTTTGTCTTTGGAGAAGAGAGTGAAGAACTCCTTCGCTTGAGGAAAAATCTTGATCAGGAACTCGGTTATTTGGTTCCTGAGAAAAAAAGTTTCCGGCCCCATATCACTTTGGGAAAAATTCGTCGAGGGAAATTTGAGGCGCTGCCAGAAAAGCCAAACTTTGATAAGTCGGTAAATTTTGTTGAGCCGGTCTCTTCGCTGGCTCTTTTTGAGAGTACAACTGAAGATGGGAAAAGAATATATCTTCCTATCGAAGAGTTTCCGCTTGGCGAATGACAAGACGTTTGCCTGATTATTTTTTGGTATGACACAAATCTTTGGTGTCTCTATTGATAACCTTTCTCGTAAAGAGACTTTGGAGCGGGTGAACTCTTGGCTTAAAACTGATGAATTTCATCGCATTGCGACGGTTAATCCGGAATTCCTGTTACTGGCTGAAAAGAATTCAAACTTCAAACAGTCGCTTCTTGCGGCTGATCTCCGGATAGCGGACGGTATCGGACTCCATTTTCCCTTTTGGCTCTCAGGAGAAAAACTCATTGGTCATTACCCAGGAGTCGATCTGATGCATGATATTTTACGGATGGCTGAAGAAATGAATAAACAGGTGGCGCTGGCACTTCATGAACATGGCCTTTCAACACCGGTACAGATACTGGCTTGTCTCAAGGAAAAATATCCAAAACTCAAATGTCGATTATATTCAGAAATTCTTACGCTTGATACCCGAGATGAGATCCTTTTTTGTAATTATGGTGCCCCACTTCAGGAAACCTATCTTGAGAGTTTCCGTACCAAAAAGGGGAACATCAAGCTCGTGATGGGGGTGGGAGGTTCTTTTGATTACCTGACAGGTGTTCTTCCTCGTGCTCCAAAAATATGTAGGCAACTTGGTCTCGAATGGCTCTGGCGCTTGTATCAGCAGCCACGCCGTTTCCGCCGCATCTGGAATGCAGTGGGAGTCTTTCCAGTCAAAGTACTGAGTCAAAAATAAAAATTTAAACGGCAGCTTCTTTTGATAGCTGCCGTTTTGTTCATGTGAGCCTTCCAGGTTATGACCGAAATGGCCGGGACTGAAAGAGCTTCCCGACACGACGTGCCGAATACATATGATAGCATATTTATATGAAAAAGTCAACTGGAAGAAAGCGCTTGGATAAGCTATATTTGACCTATGTCAGACGATAGTAAACCAGTACGAGTACGCTACGCTCCTTCGCCAACCGGACTCCAACACGTTGGAGGACTTCGTACCGCTCTCTACAATTACCTTCTTGCTCGGAAAACGGAAGGGCAGTTTTTGCTTCGTATTGAAGATACCGATCAAAAACGCTTCGTTGCGGGGGCTGTCGAGAATATCATGGGCTTTCTCAAGGAATTTGGTCTTACTTATGATGAAGGTCCTATTATCCTCTCTGATAAAACCGATCACGAACCAGGGATGCTTTCGACTCGTTATCCTGGTGTGTACGAAAAGGGCGAGCACGGACCCTACATCCAATCGGAGCGTTTGACTCATTATGAGACTGCTGTCAAAGAGCTTATTGAGAAGGGTCATGCCTATTACTGTTTCTGTACAGAAGAGCGTCTCAAGGAGCTTCGTGAACGCCAAGAAAAAGCCAAGCAACCGCCGCGGTACGATGGTCTTTGTCGAGCGATGACTCAAGAGGCGGCTGATGAAGAGCGGAAGAGCGGTAAGCCGTGTGTCGTCCGTTTCCGGGTGCCAGAAGATCAGGGAGATATTGCTTGTCATGATGAACTTCGCGGAGACCTCCAGTATCATGGTAAAGACATCGAAGATTTCGTTCTCCTCAAGTCCGATGGGTACCCGACGTATCATCTCGCCAGTATTGTCGACGATCACGCCATGGCGATTACCCATGTTCTCCGAGGTGAAGAATGGCTTTCGAGTCTCCCCAAGCATGTCCTCTTGTACGAAGCATTTGGATGGGAAAAACCACATTTCGTTCATCTTTCGGTTATTCTCGGGAGCGATGGGAAGAAGAAGCTTTCCAAACGAGATGGTGATGTTTCGGTGGATGCTTTTGTTGAGGCTGGCTATCTTCGTGAAGCCCTGATCAATTTTATTGCTCTTCTCGGTTGGAATCCTGGCCAGGGGAGCACTCAGGAACTTTTTTCACTCGATGAACTCGTCAATCATTTTTCGCTTGGGCATCTCAATGCTGCGCCAGCTGTATTTGATCGAAAGAAACTTGATTGGATGAATCATGAGTATATTGCTCGGCTTTCGATTGATGAACTCCTCGCCCGAGTGCGCCAGCTTGGAAAAATTGAGCATGCTGACTGGTACCGCAAGGCTGAAGCTGAGTTTCAGGCCGATCCTCATCTTCGCAAAGTGCTCACGGTAGAGCAGGATCGACTCAAAACCCTTCTGGAGGTTGGAGCGAACAACCCTTTCTTTTTTGTCGAAACCGTTGATTACCCTGCTCAACTATTGGCTTGGAAGGGGAATAGTCTCGAAGCAGCAGCTCAAGAATTAGTTCGAGCCAAGACTCTTTTAGAAATACTCACTGAAACAGACTGGACTCGTGAAGTTCTCAATACGAAACTCTTGGAAGCAGCTGGGGACAAGAAAGGGGATTTTCTCTGGCCACTCAGGGTGGCTCTCACGGGTGCTGAGCGTTCACCATCGCCGATGGATACCGCTTGGGTTCTCGGGAAAAAACTCAGTATACGACGTATTGACGCTGCTCTCGCCAAAATCCCTTCCATAGCGTAGGAGACCCCCTCTTAGGGATGGTATACTGGTAACATGTATTATGTTGCCCAAAAATCATTTTTCTTACTTACCCTTATTGCTCTGGGGACGGTTTCGCTCTTAACCTATCGGGTGCTCCAAGCAGCCGAAGAAAGTATTGACACTCTTATTGAGGACAAAGAAGATGCGCTCGACGAAATCAAGGCGAAAATCAAAGCTTATAAACAAATCATCGAATTGAAGCAACGACAGGGGGTAGCTCTCTCTGACCAAATTGAGACAGTGAGCGCTCAGGTGAGTGCTCTCGAACTTGAGATTGATGCTAGTAAAAAAGAACTTGATGCACTCAATGAGGATATTAAAACATTGACTCAGCGTATCGAGCAGAAAGAATTGGTAATTGTTTCTCAAAAAAAAGTGCTTGCCGAAATAATGCGCGGTACGTATCAGGATCAATCGGATCTCCCGCTTGATATTTTGGCTAATGCTTCACGATTTGAGAATCCACTCCAGATGAGTGAGTGGACCCATACAACTGGACAAAAAATTCGTGAGGTTCTGACTTCACTCCGGACACTGAGAACCAGTTTGATTGAAGAGCGTAAAAGTATTACCGATAAAAAGGTGCAGGCGGATAAATTGTACCAAGAGCTCGGAGAACGTCAGAGCTATCTTGATGAAGTGAAAGCCAGTAAGGAAAGGCTTCTTTCCAAGACGCAGTCTGAAGCCAAGAAGTATGATGCTCTCGTCGACGATCTTGAGGAACAGCGCAAGGCGATTGAGGATGAAATTGAAGATATTGAGTCTGGGAAAACTGCCGCTCTCGATCTCAAGGATGTTCCAAAATACCAAAAGGGGCTACTCGCCTACCCAGTTAAAGATCCAAAAATTACTCAGAAGTATGGGAAGACATCATTTACGCGCTGGTATACCTTCCATAATGGCGTCGATTTTGGTATCCCAACCGGTGCCAAGGTACTCTCGGCAGCTGATGGTAAGGTAGTTGCTCTCGGTAATAATGGTCGCTATGCTTATGGTCGTTGGATGGCGATCGATCATGGTAATGGTCTCGTCACCATGTATGGCCACCTGAGTGGTTATGAAAAGAAAGTAGGGGATAAAGTGAAGAAAGGTGATACCATCGCCAAATCAGGTAACACCGGCTATTCTACTGGACCTCATCTCCACTTTACGGTGTTCTCAACCAAATCCTTTGATGTTGTTCCTTCCAAGAAAATCAAGAACGTCAAAGATATTCCCGTCGGTGCCACTATCAATCCAGCGTTCTATCTCCCCTAGAAAAAAAGACCAAAAAGAGGGGAGTATCGTTCCTCTGTTTGGGAAATAAATTTTCTGTGTTGATGGAAGCAAATAATAATGTACTGAGTATATCGTTCTATGCCTTCTTATAAACCAGTCATTTATCGTACACGTTTTGCCAAAGCTATTGTGGCTGAAGTGGCTCTGCCAGAAAAACAAACAGGCAAGATACTTATTTTAGCCCAGGGATTTCCCTCAGTGCCATCCAAACGCTCAGTACTCGAATTTTTGGTCGGGGAAGGATATACCGTGATTTTTCCTCGCTACCGAGGCACGTGGGAAAGTGACGGCTACTTTCTCGAAGAATCTCCAACTCAAGATATCAAGCTTGTGGTAACCGAGCTCGTCCGGCAGAAAAAATTCTGGTGCAGTTTTTCTCAAGTATGGATTCCCCTCCGTGTAAAACATTTTTTTATAATTGGGAGCTCCTTTGGCGGTCCAGCCGCCGCCTGGCTCAGTCAGCATCCGTTGGTAACAAAAGTCGCTCTCCTCTCCCCAGTCATTGATTGGGAGAAAGAGGGTGCGGCCGAGCCCTTTGCAGAATGTATTCGTTTTGCTCGAGATGGTTTTGGGATGGCCACTCGTTTACGGTCAACTCGTGATTGGCACAAGTTGCGTCAGGACAAAAATTTCTATAGCTTTCCTCCATCACTGACTCCAGCGGAGCGCCAAAAAATTTTTCTGATTCATTGCCATGATGATACAGTCGTACCCATCGGACCAGCGA
>CAZRXW010000012.1:0-31337 GCA_964604195.1 uncultured Bdellovibrionales bacterium | reverse complement strand
ACAACGCTGCATTCGCATTGCAGAGGCAGGAGTTCGATTCTCCTCGGGTCCACCATTGATCAGTTACTTGTTGTCTTTTATGATAATTTTTTTCTCCTGGTTTTTTCTGACAAGTAGTATAGGGTTCTTTTTGATGGGTTGGGATAAATCAAGATCAAGGGAACAAGGATCTCGACGTATTCCAGAAGGGGTTTTGTTATTTCTAGCCATTATAGGTGGTGCGACTGGAATTTTGGCAGGAATGCTTTTTTTCTATCATAAAACAAGAACCTGGTATTTTTTCTTGAGCGTGATAATTTTATTTTTACAACAGTGTGTGTTATCGAGCCTAGTATATTACCCTTATCAGGGTAGAGGGTGTTCTCTTCTGGGGGTAAGTTCAAAAATCATGTGGTAGGAAGATCCCCAAATAGGCCTTGAATATTTAGCAAGGAAGTCAGTGAAAATTTCCATTTTTTGAGCATAGGTATCAGAACGCTTGGCCTCGATGAGAAGTGATTTATTAAAGAGGATATAATGTATATCGAGTAATCGAAAGATCTTGGCAGTTTCTGATGCCCCATGACTTCTCAAGAGACAAGCAAGGGTATCGAGATGATTATCCATGAAGGCGCGTTCGGTATTGTTTTCAATCCCATACCAAAAACGGGTATTGGTAAGATAAATTTTCTGACTCAAATCATTATTGAGTATGTTTGTTGCTTTTATAAAGCCCGGTTGCGAAGCTTCAAGATAGGCTGCAATGGTCTGTTCTTTGATGATAAACTGACGCTGATTATTGAGTCCGGCAAATTTGAGTCGCGTGAGAGTCGATCCGAGAATGCTAATAAGAGCAATTATGGTAACAAAAAGAAAGAGTTTTGGAGAGGTTGACTTAAGTTTTCTTCGGATAAATAGAATTGTTAGCAAGAGGAGTGGCCATACTGGCAAAATATACCAAAGTATCTGTTTCCCAAACAGGCCCCAAAGGAATGATCCGGAAATTATGATGGTTCCCAAAAACCATGCCCAAGAATATCTTCTGAGCGAAGAAAGAAATAGGAGTCCAAAAGGAAGTAAAGCAAGAAAGGCAAAGCCAACTTCAGTTGCAAAAACATTGACACGGGTATTCATAGTGAATTGCCAGGGTAAGCTGAAAATACCTGGAAATGATACCTCTTTCAGATGGCCAAACCGACTATAATCTTCTCTTGATCCGGTATTTTGGCAGTGAAGCGGTAACACAAATAATTCTAATTGATTTTGAAGGGTATGACGGTACTCTTCTGTGAGTCTAAATTTTTCGACAGAGTATTTCCCCAGCCAAGGCATGAGAGGGAGTCCTATGAAAATAGTTACAAGAAAAATGGTCTGTATCTTGTGTAAAATATAGGAGCGAGAGTTTTTTTCAACAAGAAGAGTAACCAATATCCATCCCGGAGCAAAAAAGAGAGCAGTGAGTTTGATAGTAGCTGCACTACCAAGAAGGAAGGCACTGAGAAACAGGAATGACTGTTTTTTTGATTGCCAATATCCTGTAAGTGTGTACAGGGCCATAAGAAAGTGAGCCAACATTAACATGTCAGGTTTACTTTCAAAGAATGTGAGGGCGGAAAACATGGGGATAGAGAGAAAAAGACTAACGCCAAGGAGGCTGCTCATTTGATCAAAGAATTTTCTACAGAGTAACCAAAAGAAGTATGCTCCCAAGAAAAAACTAAAGGTCGCGAGGGCAAGTGCAAACATTTGATGGGATTCATTGGTGGCTATGCTGATACTGGCAGCGAGATATTCAAATGGTAGGGGGAGATAGGTAGTGGGATAATACATATCTTGAGCGAGGTGCTGGACCCGGTCATAGTAGAGAGTGCTATCGTCGTATCCTGTTGGGGCAGGACGTACAACTTCAGCCATGTTAACAACAATAAGAAGGAAGAGTATTGGGAGAAATACTAACCGATACGTAGTTTGTCGGGGGATAAATTGGCTGAGAGTAAAATCTTTCCAAGTCTTCCGTAGGATGGGAAGTTTCCAGCAATGAAGAACAATGATGCCTCCCAAGATGATAGGTTGGGTTAGACTATCAATTGAAGCAAGGAAAACAACAATCCAACTACCAACGAAGAGACCCAAGAGAAGGGCTAGTGGATATCGAGGAAGAAAGCGTTCTTGTTGGGATAGGAATTGGAGGTTTTGATATAAAATAAGGCCAAGGAGAAGGGAAGAGCTGATTACGAGGCCATAAACAAACAAAATGGAAAGGAGGTTCTTTATAAAAAAAATGTTGCTTTGCCATAAGATGCTCACGGAGAGGGTAGTAAAGTTTTTCTGAAGCATCCAGGGGATGATGAAGGTATTGAGATTGAAGTAAAAAATGGTACCAAAAAACAGAATGCCCAATAGTGATGTTCCAGAAAAAGATCGCGGTACTTTGTTTTTAAGGAAGAGGAGTACTGTTCCAAAAAAAACAATACAGGGGAGGAGTTTCTCCCCCCAAAGATAGTTTTTGTCAAAATGAATATCTACCCAAACAAAGAGGGTCATCATCGCCCAGACAATCAAAATCGCCGGTACGGCAGTTGCGAAAGGCATTATCTGAAATGAAAGCCTATGGTATATAATATTGACTAAAGCATATCACATTTCCTGTCCAATCTTTCCGGATAGAATTTCACAGTGATTAATGTTATTTTTAATGAAGAAATTATATTTTTATGACTACAGAAAGCATTGTATTTCGTGACGCGTCTGGTTCAGACCTCGTAAGTCCTATTGTACAAGAGGCGGTGTTACGTGGTACCTCAGATGTTCATATCGAGGCTATGCCTGATGAACTACTAGTTCGATTCCGTATTGATGGTGTGCTTCAAACTCATGCTCATGTTGCTAAAGATGATCATGATCATGTTATTAATCATCTCAAGGTACTCTGTAACATGGAGGTAGGGAGGGTGCGTCTTCCCGAAGATGGCCATTTTGCCGTACGTCTCCCGGATACCGATGCTCATGACGAACGAACCATTGATGTGCGCGTCTCTATATTCCCCACGGTCAATGGGCCGACAGCCGTGCTTCGTCTTCTCAATCGTTCCGACATGCTTATCTCGCTCGATGAAGTTGGTTTTGATACTGCTATTCGTGCTCGGGTAAAACAGCTTACTCTTGGAAGTTACGGCATGATTCTAACCACCGGACCAACTGGCTCGGGAAAAACAACGACACTCTATTCAATGCTGATGGAGGTAAATCGGAAGGAACGAAATATCATGACACTGGAAGATCCGGTAGAAGTTTTTATTGATGACATGCGGCAGAGTCAAATCATTCCAGAAATTGGTTTCACCTTTGCCAAGGGAATGAAAAGTATCTTGCGTCAGGATCCAGACGTAGTGATGATTGGTGAAATCCGTGATTCAGAAACGGCTGAGCATGCCGTTCAGGCATCGCTTACAGGGCGAGTAGTCTACTCTACCCTTCATGCCAATACCACTATCGGTGGTGTTGCTCGTCTTATTGATCTCAATATAGAGAGAGGGCTTATTGCTTATGCGGTCCGAGGAATCATTGCTCAGCGTTTAGTGCGCAAAATCTGTGAACACTGTCGTCAGCCAGATCCTTCACCACGGATGGAATACGTGAATTACTTGGGGGTTCAGGGCATGAGTATCAATTACCAAAGAGGAGTTGGTTGTTCTGAGTGCGCAGGTGCGGGTTATCGCGGACGGATCGGGGTTTTTGAAGTGCTTGTTTTTGACGATGAACTTCGTGCAATGATTGTTGACAAAGCTTCGATGAGTGAACTTCAAACATACGCTGAACGATCGGGGATGACGACACTCCGTCAAAATGCCATCAATCTCGTGATGCAGGGAGTAACCACTGTTGATGAAGCTATTCGAGTGATTTAGGATCAAGTATTTTATTTTTGCTCGGAATTAAGCATGAAGTATGCAAATAAATACAAAAATCTTTTTAAGAGTTATTGTTGGAATAGTTTTGGTAACCTGCTTCTTTGTTTTAGCTTGGTTTTTTATGGGGAGTGCTAAACCTAGATTTTTTGCGAGTGATCAGCTATCGGTAGTGTCAAAAAAATCTGGGGGGAACACGACCGTAGAAGCTGACTTACCACTGGAAAGTGCTTTTCCGCAAGAAATTGGTCCGTACAAGCTAGTAAAAATAAAAAAAGAAGAAGAGAGTACGAGTAATCCTTTTAGCTTCAAGGGATACCTTATAAGTTATCTCTCGACTGATCGTTTGATTGATATTACCTTTCGACAGTGGAGAATATCTTCAGATGTGCTCTGGATAATGAAAGGGGAGCGATTTCTTGATAAGGGAGGATTAGAGGAAGATTTATTTAAAAAGGTATCGAATGATTTTTATTGGTGGACAGAAAATGATTATGAGATTGATATCCGGACAGATAATTATCGTCCTGGTGGTCAGGATGAGCAGACCGGCGGGCTCATGTTACTTCCCGATGCTCATCTTCCCACGCTTACATCAAGTGACGCAGTGGTAAATTTTTTCCTCACAACCTATGTTCCATATCAGTTAAGTAATCCATTGGATCAATTTCCCAAACAACTGGGGAATTTTGAACGGAATGATCGTCTTTCGGAGATTGGCATGAATTGCTATCCTGGTCAATCGATAGGTGCCACAAGACCAACTTGTTTACTAGAAGTGAAGGTTGTCTATTTTAATCCAAATCGAGATTTTGCAACCACGGTAGCCCTCTATAAACTTGAGGGTGATATGAGTAATTTAACTACTGTTCAAGACAGTCATGCTAAATATTTTCTTTCAGAGGATACAGAAAAACGTTTTGTTGGGGAAGTAAAATCTGAGAATAGAGGCCATTCTTCTTCAGAAGACTTTGCGTTTGAAAAAGTAATAATTTCTGTATCAAAGTACCCTAATTTTCGATCAGAAGATGAGCAGTCTTTGTATCCAACCAATCCGGTATTACAGTATTTCCAAAAGCTTACTCTTTGATAATATGTATATTGCTTAGGCTCTAGATTTAATACCCTTCTGTTTTATGCGCTTTACAGATCTTGATCGATACAACTATAGTCTTCCTCAGGAGTTGATTCAGAAAGTACCGCTAGAGCCACGTGATAGTGTCCGACTCTTTGTCTATGATACGGCGACTGATACGATTACTTTCGATACGTTTCGTAATCTAGCCCAGCATCTTCCGAGCAATTCACTTATGATGCTGAATGATACGCAAGTGTGGCCAGCGCGGCTCTGGCTCAAGAAGGCGACCGGCGGAAAAATAGAAGTCTTGGTCTTGGTCAATGAATGGAACGGTAATGGACTTATTCCCGCACTGGTTGATAGAAAAGTTGGTTTAAAAGACGCGCTATTTTTTCCAGATGGCTCGAAACTTATTGCCGAAGAACAGCAAGCACAAAAATTTTTCTTTCGTTTGGAAAGCCAGAACACTCTTCAGGATTTGCTTCAAGAGTTTGGCACAACGCCAATCCCACATTACTTGGAAGGGGAAGAAGAAAGTGATGAATCAATGCTTCGCAAGCGGTATCAAACAGTGTTTGCCTCGGCTGGAGCATCAGTCGCTGCTCCTACGGCTTCCCTACACTTTACCGACGCAGTATTTGAACGTTTGCGACAGAAAGGTATTGAAACAGCTAAGGTAACTTTGAATGTGGGTCTTGGCACTTTCGCGCCACTCCGAGAAGAAAACTTTCAAACAGGAAAACTACATGGCGAGTGGATCATGGTGTCAGAGGAGACAGCAAAAGCATTGAAAAAAGCCAAAGCAAATAAGTACCCGATTATTGCCGTTGGTACTACCACGACGCGGACCCTGGAAACATTAGCCAAACAAGATAAGTCCCAAGTGCTTTCCCTAGAAGCTAATCTCTTTATTTATCCGCCCTATGAGTTTCGCATGACTGATATACTTATCACCAATTTTCATCTTCCCAAAACGTCACTGATGCTTTTGGTAGATGCCTTTCTTAAACATAAAGGGGCAAAAAGAGGGGTAATGGACCTTTATGAAGAGGCTATTCGGAGAGGTTTTTCGTTTTACTCTTTTGGAGACAGCATGCTTCTTTTATAAGGATCAAGTTGCATGAGATCGAGTATACGCGAATTTGTTCTTTTGAGATAAAATTGATAAAATTTGATGGGGAGTCCGCCCCATTTTTTATGGGAGAAATAAAAAGAAAACTCCTTGTTGTTGTTTTTGTCTTTACCGCCATAAGTAGCGGGGTGTGGTTTTTTTTGACCAAAAAGTCACCTTTATTCCTAGGGGAAACAATTCACACTGGTAGTACGCTGGCTCGGGTAGCGGCTGCCGAGGATACCTTTCGGGGACAATCTGATCAGGCAGCGTTATCATCGTTCAATTTCGAACCGATTACGTCGCCATTGTTTCAATTGCCTCCGGGGAGTGTAACGTCGGTTGAGATACTCGATCATACCATTGAGGCTGAGGATATCGATGGTAATTCGATTACGAGTCGGACCATTCGTGACGATACTATCCTTGGGAGGGATATATATCGTCACGCCGCGCTTGACATAGCTTCACTGACTCTTGCTGAGGGGATCTCGGTGGGTGGCGATGCCAGTGTCACTGGTGATTTGACAGTTTCTGGTGATATTACTGCTCGTGGCGCCCTGGATCTTGTGGGGAATCTTGGTATTCGTAGCCTTGCCTATACTTGGCCATCAGCCCATGACAATGGCGTGCTTTCCAATGATGGTGCTGGCCAGCTCACTTGGCAGACACTTGGAGCAGCTAGTATTACTGCTGACTCCCTCGACTTCAGTGAATTCAAAGACGCGTTGGCTCTCGATGCCAGTACTGACATCCTGGTTGATGGTACCGAAGTCTTCTCCCTCACCAATACTGGTACAGGAAACTCTTTTCTAGTGAATGATGTTGCTTCTGATACCACTCCTTTTGTGATTGATGCCAGTGGCAACGTCGGTATCGGGACGGGGAGTCCGGTCTTCCCTCTGGAGGTAAACGGTAATCCCTCTGCTGCTTTTGGTATTGGAGACGGCGCACCCAAATTCGCCTTTGGATGGGCGGATACTGCTACCTATCACCGCTTCCGCAGTGCCGGCGGAGACAACAGCAATATCATTCTTGAGCTCATCGATCCATCCACCCATTACTTCTCCATAAGCGGTGACCTCAAGGCTCTGCAAGGAGCAACAGTGGGGTATAGTGCTGGAACAACTCCGCCGGCTAACGGTTTATTGGTAAGTGGCAACGTCGGTATCGGCGACACTAGCCCAGCTGCTCTCCTCACCGTTGGTTCCGGCGATCTTTTTCAGGTGAATAGTAGCGGAGCGATAGCAGCAGCCACTGGTATCACATCTTCAGGTACCATCACCTTCTCTGGTCTCTCAGCTGGCGGTGTTGTGCAGGCTGCAGCTGGTACAGGGGTCCTCAGTGTAAGTACAATCGGAGCTACTTCTATCACCGCTGACTCCCTCGATTTTACCGAGTTCCAAGATCAGCTCGACCTCGATGCCAGTACTGATATCTTGGCTGATGGTACTGAAGTCTTCTCCCTCACCAATACTGGCACAGGAAACTCTTTTCTAGTGAATGATGTTGCTTCTGATACCACTCCTTTTGTGATTGATGCCACTGGCAACGTCGGTATCGGGACGATTACACCATCTCAAAAATTAGAAGTTAATGGTGATGTAAAAATTGGTAATGCTGTTTTGTCCGGTACTGGTACTGACAATTTTGAGATAAACGCACTGATTAACTCAATAGAGATAGGGACAAGTAGAAACACAATTGGCGGGGGAGGGAGTACTGTTGCTCCCAATATCATAGGTACGACGTCTTTGCCATTTTATAATGACTTCACTCCAACAGATTGGGCGGCGGATACTAGTTATGTTGCACAAAGTGCGAATGTTGCATTAATCGCTGGTGGATATGACAATATTGTGAATCAGGAAGCCGGAGTTATTGTCGGAGGTGGTCATAATTTCATGAAGTACAATTCAAATGGCCATTCGATTATTGGTGGTGGCTCGTACAATCTCATTTCAGCGGGTCGCTCAGGTATTGTTAGTGGTCGACGCAACACAATCACTGGTGCATCGGAGGTATTTTCTTTTATTGGCGGTGGTGACGACAATAATATTATTGGTAGCTACTCAGCAATTTTAGGTGGACGAGACATTGATATTACTGGGGATTATTCATCTGCTTTTGGTAGGCGCGCGAAAGTGACTGCGGACGGCTCTGTTGCATTTTCTGACAGTACAGATTCTGACTTTACTGTGTCAACTGCCAACCAATTTGGAGCTCGTTATTCTGGTGGGTATACCCTTACTGGAGGGAGGTTTCAAATCACTGATGACCTTGCTTCCGATGGTACACTCGCTCAGTTCTACGATCTGACTTCCGATGTGGCGCTTGATATCCGCTCAAATACGGGTGGTTCTGGTTTAGCAGCGAAACATATCGACCTCGTCGGGATAAGCTCAGTAAGCGATCTTGCTTTTTCTCCGTCTTCTGATACACGTCGCGCTTTGGTAATCAAAGATGGTGGCAATGTCGGCATCGGGACGACCACACCAGGTATATATCAACTACAGATTTCCGATCCAACGGATGATGTTTTCGTGGCTCTAAATACCGATGATGGAACAGGTAATCAGTATATATATTTCTTGGATGGCGGAGTCCAAGAATGGCATCTAGGTCGTATTGAATCCGCTAACCGTTTTGGAATCGTGGAAAGTGGGCAGGGTGAGCGTTTTACCATTCTGGCTGGCGGCAATGTCGGTATTGGGACGACGAGTCCTGGGACAGATCTAAATGTCATAGGGAATATTGCATGGGAGAAGAGTAGTGGTGGTTATGTAGCCACAAATCATTGGCAAGGGAACAATCCGAGTGTTGGATATTATGCTGAAAGCGGACTACTTTTTGGAACCGTAACGACCATGGTAGGAGGCGGTTGGTCAGAGAAAATGAGAATAACAAATACTGGCAATGTCGGTATTGGGACGGCGAGTCCGAGTAAGAAACTACAAGTGAACGGTGGTGTACAGATTGGTGACGCAACCGTCAATTCGATAGATTTCCGCTTAACAAGAACAACTAGTGGTTTAAATGCAGACGCGAACTATTTTGTTGCAACAGCAAACACGCCGGTACATAACTGGATAGAGGGAGGATATCTTACAGGGGAGAGGGCTGGTACTATCACTGCGCCAAACAGTGGCTATCCATATTATGAGGAGTGGAGTGGCAATGGTGCTTCAACGATTAAAACCCTTGGTTTCATCAACAAGACAAGCGGCTCTTTTACTATTTCCGATATGCTTCCTGTCTTGACGATGGCAAGGACAGGCAACGTCGGTATTGGGACGACGAGTCCTGGACAAGAATTAGAAGTGAACGGGGATATCCTTCTTGGTGCGGCTACACCGACGTTGTATTTCGGTAATGATAGCGATCAATACATTACCGGCAATGCCGCTTCAAACTACCTTTCTATCTCTACGGCGAACGACGAGATTGCACGTTTCAATTCCAATGGTGGCTTAGCTTTAGGAGATGATTATGTGGCAACAACGCCACCGGCTGATGGAATGATAATCGAGGGCAACGTCGGCATCGGGACGACGGCGCCTTCCCAAAGACTAGTTGTAAGCGGGTCTGCAATTATAGGAGATAGTGCTTTAGACAATCCTCAATCTTGGGGAAGAATGCTTCAGGTAAGCAATTCCGGAAGTAATGGAGCGGGTATTTCGGTTAAGGATAGTAATAACGAGTTTAACCTAGCAACATATAGTGGAGCTTTTTACATTAGCGACGGCGTAGATGAGAGGATAACCATCACCGCCGCAGGCAACGTCGGCATCGGGACGACGAGTCCAACGGCTAAACTAGACATATCCACCGGTAATCTAAACCTAGACAACACAACTAATGCCAATCAATACGGAGTAATCTCTAAAGGTGGAACAAGATTTATCCACAACTTTAATTATGGCAACAATGGCACCGTGACAACGGAAGGGTACAACGTCTTTGTCGGACAAGACGTAGGCAACTTGACTATGGGAAGCACGGCAACTCAAACATATCACGCCTCATATAACACAGCTGTCGGTTATGCTTCTCTCTACTCCAACACCACAGGATATCAGAACTCCGCACAGGGTGCATATTCTCTCTACTCCAACACCACAGGATATAACAACTCCGCACAGGGTCATGCTTCTCTCTACCTCAACACCACGGGAAATAACAACTCCGCACAGGGTTATCGTTCTCTCTACTCCAACACCACGGGAAATCAGAACTCCGCTTTGGGTACGAGCGCAGGTCGTTACATAGCCGATGGAGCAACAGGCAGGACAACAGGAAATAACGGGCTGTATCTAGGATACAATTCCAAAGCTAGTGCTGACGGAACAGATAATGAAATAGCCATCGGATATAACACTATCGGAGCTGGGAGTAATAGTGTCGTATTGGGGAATACCAGTGTCACTAAGACATTGTTGAACGGCAACGTCGGTATTGGCGACACCAGCCCTGACGATCTCCTCAATGTCCACTCCGCTTCCGCCGCCGCGCAAATCGCCATCACTTCTCTCGGTACCGATACCGATCCCACTCTTGGCTTCCAACTCACGGATGGCACCAACACATTCACCATCGGTGTAGACGACTCCGACTCTGATAAATTCAAGATCTATTCAGGTGATGGTCTCGGTAGTGGAGATGAGTTCGTGATTGATACCGATGGCAATACGACTATCGCGAGCTTAATTCTTGGTTCACAGAGTTTCGAAACGGATGCTGGCGCGGTGTCGTGGGTGGATATGCCGGTCACTTCATCGGCCGTTGACAATACCGTCGAGAGTTACACGGCCATGCTTGACGGCAATGCCATGCTTACGGTCTACGGCCTTTCGGATGGAGCAGGAAGCGTCGATAATCTTGGGGTCGGTATTATGGATACCACTCCTGACGGTGCGCTCGACTTTGATTTGACTATCACCTCCACCACGGCTGCTACCCAGTATGGTGGCAACTTCACTGTTTCCGATACCGGTATCGTCACGACAGGTACCGATACCACCTATGGCACAGCCACGACCGTCACAAGGACCGGGGCGACTGGTGGAACCATTGACACGTATGGTACCTATATTTCCCTCACCAATACATTTGCTTCTGGATCAGGTACTGCCAATGGATACGGAAGCTATATCTCAGCGACCGGAAGTACAACAGGCACCAATACCCTCTATGGCCAATACGTGACGGTCTCTGGGGCTGACACCAACTATTCTGGTATCTTCATGGGTGGGAACTTTGGAGTAGGTGACGCTACCCCATCCGCTCTCCTCACCGTTGGTTCCGGCGATCTTTTTCAGGTGTCTTCAGCGGGTAATGTTTCGACGGTAGGCCAAATAAATGGCACGGATGGTCTCGTTACCAAAGTCAATACTGGTACGTGCGATGATAGCGTCTTTACTCTCGACACGGATGGGAATCTCTGTGTCGATTCGACCAACGGTCGCCTCTACTATCGGTACGGTGGATCTTGGCACTATAGCGCCCAGACTGCTGGTTTCCAAATTCCCAATTACGAGGTCTACGCCTATGATTTTGCTGATCGCGCGTTTGATACTGCTCGACCGTTGGCTGAGAATGATTTTCTGATCCCGTTTGTCGAAAATTTTATGGAGGACGGTGCTGCCCATGGTCTCTATGCCAAGTTTTCGGATGTTAAAGACACGCTTTTCCATGCTGAACAGCAGCAGATTTCTACACTCAGCCTTCAGACGAGCCAGCAGATTACTACGTTGACAGAACTTCGGGTAGCGGTGGATGATCAGCTTACGGTGATCGGTGATAGCTTGGCTCAGTATGAAGAGACGATCGAACAACAAGGCGATAGATTAGATGTTCTGGATAATGATATTGTTACGCTGAGAGACGTTGTCGATATTCAAGATGAGCTCTTGGGACGATTGGTCCATGATGTAGAGAGTACCGTATCCCAAACAGCACTGTTTACGTCACAGATAGCAACGTTGACCGAACAAGTGGCAGCCCTGACGGATTTTTATATCACCTTCGAGCTTGGTTCACTGGGTAGCCTCGTAGTCAAAGATGATGATGGCAATGTTGATTTGCTCAATGGAAAGCTCAAGGCACGGATATTGGAAACCGGTCTCTTGACGATTGAGGCAGATGATCCAGAAGAAGCAACTATTGGTCGGGACAAAATTGAAAGTGGGGAGAACGTGGTAACTGTCAAAACAACAGCTGTCCAAACAGGGAGTCACATTATTGTAACGCCTCGGACACTCACTGCCGAGCCATTGGCAGTCACGGCTGTGACTGAAGGTGAAGATTTTACGGTGGAAAAAATTACCCCAGCAAGTGAAGATATATTGTTTGACTGGTGGATAGTAGAAGGGGAATAGTTTTTTGGCCAGTAACCCCTTTTCGGGTTATGTTGGAGAAGATTAATCCGCCCGAGTGCCAAATAGAGTGGACGAGTACCCGCAGTTGCCAAAAGAGTGAAAAATCGCTAGAATGAGGTGTAATTTTAGATTTTCTTGACTATGAAAGTAATTCTGACACAAGATGTGCCAAGTCTCGGTAAAGCTGGTGATGTAAAGGAAGTCAAAAAAGGCTATGGTTTTAACTACCTTCTGCCAGAAGGATTGGCGGAGCTTGCTACGCCTGGTGCCCTGAAATCAATCAAACATATCGTGGCGCGAGCCGAAAAAGACAAGACTGAACATGTAGCCCAGCTCGCTGGTGCTGTTCAGGCCGTGGACGGCAAATCAGTCACGATCGCCATGAAGGCCAAGGATGGGAAACTCTTTGGCTCGGTAACCAAGGGGAACATCGCAAAGGCACTGGAGGGTGCCGTGAGCGAAGAAATGATCGCGCTGGAACATCCGATTAAAGCGCTTGGCGAGTATACTATCAAGATAGAAGCCGGTGCCACCAAAGCGGCCGTTAAGCTCTCTGTCATCAGCGAATAGGTTTGCCTGTCAGCCGTAACTTTACAAAGGGCCGTTCTTCTCCTGAAGGCGGCTCTTTCTCTCTAAATGGTAAAATATATCTAACTACTGAGTACTTGATATGACAAAACAGAAATCAAAAAACCGGTCAAAAGAGAAGTATATTTTTGTTGTTGGCGGAGTGATGAGCGGGGTCGGCAAAGGCATCACGGCTTCTTCGATCGGGAAAATTTTGCAAGCCCGTGGTATGAGCGTCACGGCCATGAAAATTGACCCCTATATCAATGTGGATGCTGGCACTATGAACCCGACCGAGCATGGTGAGGTCTTTGTCTTGGCTGATGGCCATGAGACCGACCAGGACATGGGCAATTACGAGCGCTTTATGGGGCTCAAACTCTCACGGGAAAATTATATGACGACAGGTTCGGTCTATCAGCATGTGATCGAGCGTGAACGCAATCTCGAATACGGGGGTCGCTGTGTCCAAGTCGTGCCGCATATTCCGCTTGAGGTGATCAGTCGGATTAAGGCGGCGGCCAAGAAGGCCAAGGCCGATGTCACGATTGTTGAAATTGGCGGTACGGTTGGAGAATATGAAAACATTCTTTTTCTCGAAGCCATACGCCTCCTCAAAAGTGAACACCCGAGGGACGTGTTGACGATGATGGTGAGTTATGTGCCGACCCCGTCCAAAGTGGGAGAAATGAAAACCAAACCGACCCAACACGCCGTGCGAACCCTCAACGGGACGGGGATCCAACCCGACTTCATCATCGCCCGAGCGGACCGCCCACTCGATGACAAGCGCAAAGAGAAGATTGCCGTGTTTTGTAATGTGGAGCCTGAAGCGGTCATCAGTGCACCTGATGTTGAGAGTATTTACGATGTGCCAGCGAACTTCGAAAAGGATCACTTGAGCGATCGAATTCTCGAGCATTTTGACGTGCGGCCGAAGAAGCGGGACCTCGGTTCTTGGAAGCGCAAGGTGGATGCCATGAAGCATCTCAAGCAAAGAGTGAGGATCGGGATAGTAGGTAAGTATTTTAAGACAGGGGACTACGTACTGTCGGATGCCTATATCAGTGTGATTGAATCACTCAAGCACGCGGCCTACGCTACGGGGCAGAAGCCAGAGCTCGTGTGGCTCGACGCGATGGACTATGAGAAAGATCCGAAGCAACTCAAAGAACTGAAGAAGTATGATGGTATTCTCATCCCAGGTGGCTTTGGAGCGCGAGGAGTGGAAGGGAAGTTGAAAGCGATCGAATACTGCCGAGTAAACCACATTCCATATTTTGGCCTTTGCTATGGGATGCAACTCCTCGTTATTGAATACGCCCGGAATGTGTTGAAACTTTCTGGTGCGACTACGCATGAAATCAATCCCAAGGCCGAATATTTGGTGATCGATGTGATGCCCGAGCAAAAAGAGAAACTCGCCAAGAAAGACTACGGAGGTAGTATGCGACTCGGAGAATATGAAGCAAAACTCTCTCGGGGCACCATTGCTCATGCTGCCTATCGATCAACCCATGTTGTTGAGCGACATCGACATCGTTACGAGGTCAACCCATCGTATGTTGCTGAACTCAAACAAGCGGGGTTAGTTTTCTCGGGGACTTCGCCAGATGGGGTACTGATGGAAATCGCTGAACTTCCCAAAGGAAGCCACCCATTTTTTCTCGGCACCCAATTCCATCCGGAATTCCAGTCGTCACTTATTGCCCCGCACCCACTCTTTGTCGCCTTTCTCGAAGCGTGCAAGAAACGGTAGGTTTTAATGTTACCATAGAGGTATGAAAAAACTTCTTTTTGCACTGGGATTGGTTCTGGCGTCCGTATCGCTCCCTTTTTCTGTCGTGGAGGCGCGGGAAAATGTGACGGATTGGTATATTCAGGATTTTCGAGCGGAGTTTGATGTTCGTGCGGATTCGATCATGACAGTAACCGAATGGATCACCGCCGACTGTGGTGATCTGCCAGACAAACATGGGATTTTTCGAGTGCTTCCAACCGTAGCCAATACGCCTGAAGGAAAGATTCAAACCCCGATTGAGCTTGTGAGTATCACGGATTTTTCCGGAAAGCGGTACAAATTTGAAACAACCAAAAATACCAGTGATGGTACAGTAACCTGGAAAATAGGCGATCCGGATAAAACGGTGACGGGAGTGAATGAATACAAAATCGTTTATACTGTCCGCAATGTCATTCGCGATCAGGGAGATTTCCATGAGTGGTATTGGAACGTGGTCGGGAATTTTTGGGACCTCCCAATCGATACCTTTCAAGGGAGAATAATTTTCCCAAAGGAAATACAGGGACATCTTCGTGACACGAGTCTCTATAGTGGGTCTCTCGGTGAGGAAGGGAATGCTCTCGCTGAGTTTGCTTGGGAAAATGAGCACACTCTACGCGTAGCGACGCTTCGAGAACTTTTCCCACAGGAAGGGATGACGCTTTCGGTAGCGATAGATACCGGCGCTTTCACTCCCTATCAGTTTTCGCTCTGGGAGCGGCTGTCGGCATACTGGCTCTATGCCTGGTTTCTTATTCCATTGGTAGCTCTTATCTACCTCTATCGGATGTGGCAGCGTTTCGGTGATGATCCGGCATGGGAGAAGCCAATTATACCAGAATATGATTTTCCAAAAGAGCTTACTCCTCTTTCGGCAAGCGCTCTCCTCAAGCAGGGATCAGTGGATAGCAGTGCAGTGACGGCAGCAATTATACATTTGGCCATAAAGGGCGTTCTCCGGATACAGCAAGATACTAAGAGGGTACTCTTTTTCTCCAATACCGAAACTGTACTAGAGCGGATAAATGAAGGATCGATAAAAGCTCTTACTGCAGGGGAGGTGCTGCTCATAGACAGGTTGTTTGCTACCGGGAAGACTGTTACTCTTTCGGAGCTGAAGTATAAGTTGAATCCAGTTTTGGCAGAGATAGGAAAGTTAGAGCGACAAGAGTTGATTCAGGCTGGCTTGTTTGAAAAACAGGGCTTTACCTATCGTACTATTTTTATCAGTCTCGGGACTGTAGGAATCTTTATCCCTCTGTTTTTTTCTGATTTGGCGTGGACAGCTCCAGTCGCACTGATTGTCACCTGGATCCTCTTTCTTTTGTTTGGTTACTTTATGCCCAAGCAAACGATTGCTGGCGCTCAGCTTCATGCCAAGCTTCAGGGGCTCAAGCTGTATATGGAAACAGCTGAAAAATATCGCCAGCAGTTTCATGAACGTGAGGGGCTTTTTGAACGCCTACTCCCGATAGCTATCCTTTTTGGGATGACCAAAGAATGGATTCAGAAGATGGGGGTGTTGTATGGTAAAGAATACTTTAGTCAGTACCATCCAGCCTGGTTTGTGGGTACGGGGACTAATAGTTTTGATGTCACAAGCTTTACGATTCATATGGAGAGTATCTCGAGTGCTGTTGCAGCGACTACGAGTACTCGTTCTGGCTCTGGCGGCAACGGGTCATCTGGTGGTGGCTCAGGTGGTGGGGGTGGTGGTGGCTGGTAGTCATGAAGATTTAAATATGAGAAGTGAAGTATCTAGAAAAGATTCAAATTCAGCAGAAAAGAAAATCCCTCGACTACTAATTGAGGGATTTTCTTTTGAAGAAAAAATGTTATTTGGTAACAGGAAGTACATGAACCAACATTCTTTTTACTAACTTTCCAGTGAAAGCCTTGACTTTACGTTCTTCAAATTTGACTACTCCATCAATCAGTGAGAAAAGGGTATCATCAGCACCTCGCTCAACATTTTTTCCAGCATGAAACTTGGTACCACGCTGCCTGATGATAATATTACCTTCATCGGCTCGCTGTCCACCAAAAATCTTCACTCCGAGACGTTTGGATATTGAATCGCGGCCAAGACTGGTTGATCCACCGGCTTTTCTGGTTGCCATACGAGTAGAGTTCTAGTACACTAAGGGGTCAAATAATATGCTTTGAGGAGTATAACATATCCGTGTTAACTGTCAACAGTCCTATGCAAAGAATAAGGGAATGTAGAGATAGATCAATAAATTGGCTTAAACAAAGGAAAAATAACCTTCTTTTGGGACTTAGCTATCTTGTAATCGGGGCTCTTTGTTTTGAGGCTGGCTGGCTTCAAAAAAGCCTAGTCGTGAGTGAGTCCATTGAAGTTGCTATAGAGACAAAGGCTGTCCCAGTAGTCCCTCAAGTTGAAGAAATTCAATCGATAGCCCCTCCTGAGACTGCCGCTCAACCATGTCAATTTGTTGGGAGCAAGAAATCAAATAAGTATCACCATCCGCAGTCTCGTTGTGCTAAGCAAATTAAGCAAGAAAATCAAATTTGTTTTCCTTCTGTGGAAGCAGCACGGGCTCGGCATTATGTGCCTGGGTGCTTGGAACCATAGTGAGGGGAGCATGAATGTGGCATAATAGGGCTATGCTACATCAATATCAAAAGCAATACCAAGAATTATTTAATCAAAATAAAGTAAGATTCCTTTCTGGTCTCTCTTTTGGCATCGGTTTTCTTGATGCCCTTCTTCTCTATATTCTTTCTTCGTATTTTATTCAGGTGGCTGGTGAGGAAAAGATCGGCTGGTTTTACTTTCTTGCCTTTACATTAGTACTCTGGTGGCTTATTCGCCTCCAGCCTTTGGTTCGGCGTTTTGGATCAGTGAGGCTTCTCCTTTTTTTATTGATCAACCTCATTGCACTGAGCGTTATTTTAAGTCTCGATGAACCTTCTTGGTTTGGAGCTGGGCTCCTCCTGTTCTTCATGGTCTGTAGCAATCTTGTTTGGTCAGTGATGGACGTGTTGGTTGAAGACTTTTCTGCCGACCATGTTTCTGGGAGGGTGCGGGGATTCTATCTTACCGTATTAAATCTTGGTCTATTGATGGCACCTTGGCTTTCCACAAAAGTCTTGAGTCAATTTGGCTATGTGGGAGTCTTCTTTCTACTTACTTTTGGTTATACTCTTGTGTTTCTTGTGGCTCTACTCGGTTTGAGATCACACAAAACAAAGCTGCTTGCTCGTGTTCGCTTTTCTACAACGTTAGTCAAAGCTTGGAGGAACCGGAACATTCGTATTATTTACCTCCTATCATGGATGCTGGAGTTTTTTTATGCCATTATGATTGTTTACGCCCCAATCTTACTCATAGAACAACAGCTTGGTTGGCAAGATATTGGAATAGTATTTACTATCATGCTCCTTCCGTTTGTATTGATCCAATATCCACTCGGTATTTTGGCAGATAAAAAATATGGTGAGCGTGAACTTCTTTGCCTTTCGCTTATCATTATGGGGATAGCCACTTTGTTTTTTGCTATCAGCCATCATCTTTCTCTAGTCGGGTGGGGAGTCTTGCTGTTTCTGACTCGGGTAGGCGCAGCGGCTCTTGAGGTACTTCGAGACTCGTTTTTTTACAAACAGATTGGTCCTCAAGACACAGACATGGTGGCATTTTTCCGTACTGCAAGACCAGTGGCCAATATTGTTGGGGCTGGTGTTGCAGTACTTTTTCTCGCTTACTGGGGCACGGCTTCACTTTTTCTTCTGGTGGGAGGCTCTTCTCTCCTCTTTGCTGGACTTAGCCTTTTTCTTAAAGATACTCAGCCAACATCTTAGTCTTTATTTTGGCTGTTTTGTGATGGATGCTATGATGGAAAAGGAGAAATTCTCCCATTTTGTCCTATGGTCTACGCCGTCCGGTTGGAGCAGTTTGAAGGACCGCTCGAGCTTTTGTTGTCACTTATTGAAAAGGAGAAACTCGATATTACTCGGGTTTCTTTGGCACAGGTGGCTGATCAATACCTAGAGTATCTCGAGCGAGAGCAAAATCTATCTTTGGCGTCACTTTCACACTTTCTCTCTATTGCTGCAAGATTGATTCTTCTAAAGTCGCGAGCTCTATTACCGCTCCTTGTCTTTACTGATGATGAGGAAGAGTCCATAGTAGATCTCGAATGGCAGTTACGAGAGTACAAACGCTATCGTGAGGCTGGGCTACATTTGGGACAACTTCTCACGAGGAGACATCGTTCCTATATTCGAGACCGATCAATTCAAATGGAGGCAGGTATGTTTTTCCCACCAGCGCATTTGAACGTAATGGATCTGCGCCAGGCTTTTGAGGCGACGCTTGGAGAAATACCCATATTTGAGAAGCTTGAAGAAGTTGAATTACAGCAAATTGTTCGATTGGAGGAGAAAATGGCTTTTTTTCGAGTAACACTCACAGAACGAATGGAGACCTCTTTTCGTGCAATGACTGAAAAAATAGAGAGTCGGGTAGAGCTCATTGTCTCATTTCTTGCCTTGTTACAATTAATAAAAGAGAAATTCATCGTTGTTGAACAAAAGGAACGTTTCGGTGATATTGCTATTCGTCATCGCTCCGAAATTGTCTGATCTATATTTATGCCTACCACTCCTCAACAAGTAGCGCAGCTCGAGGCACTTCTCTATGTCAGTGGTGAAGCCTTGGAAAAAAAGAAGATTGAAAGGCTTCTTGGTGTGGGTGCAGAAGAACTTGTTGCTGTTGTAACGATTCTCCGTGAGCGGTATCAGGACAATCACTGTGGTCTCATGCTTATTGAGCATGGCAGCGTTCTTGAAATTGCTACTAAGCCAGATCATGCTGTTGTTATTGAGAAATTTATCAGGAGTTTTTTGCAAGAGAATCTCTCTAAGGCAGCCCTTGAAGTATTGGCTATTATTGCTTACCGAGGGCCGATTACTCGGGCTACTATTGAGTCAATCCGAGGGGTAAATTGTAGCTTTACCTTGCGCAATCTTTTGATTCGAGGGTTGATCACTCGGGAAGAGAATCCGGAAGATAATCGAGAGTATGTCTATACGGCTTCGTTGTCTTTACTGGAAAAGCTTGGTATTGCTTCTCAGAATGAGCTGCCGGACTTCTCAGTGCTTTCTCAAGACGCGAGACTACAAGGTTCGAAATCAAAGGATGATGTAGTTGATCAAAATACTACTCAAATTACTTCAACATGATACGACTTCTTTTTTTACTACTCATGATAGGTGTTACCTGGGGTGCATGGATTTTAAAGGAGTACCCAAAATTTCTTTTGGATGTTGTTCTGAGTGAATGGGGAGTACTGAATAAATGGGTTACTCCCCCTGCGCCTTCCTCATCCCCCGAAGCACCCTTCGCGTCTATCCCTTTCATTGCAGAGAATCGGGGGGCTTCAACGGTTTTCCAGCCCCACTTGCAAGATTTTGCACCTCGTCTTTCTGTGCCAACAGCCCATGCTGCTATTTTGCTTGATGCTGAGACAGGGAAAGAACTCTATGCTCGAAATGCTCACGATCAACGTCAGGTGGCTTCTCTTACTAAACTATTCACTGCACTTATCGTAGTGGAACAGGTCGATGATTTAGAGACATTGATAACCCTTGATGAAGAGGCGGTTTATGCTGATGGCACGCGGGTGGGCTGTCCACGATCTGGATTTTGTAATGGAGTGAGGCTTCAAGTGGGTGAGCAAGTAACGGTTCGTAATCTCCTTAAGGCGGCTCTCATGAATAGTGCTAATGATGCTGCAACAGCACTGGGAAAACATCTTGGAGGGTCAGTATCAGATTTTGCTAAAATGATGAATAAAAGGGCAGTTGAGCTTGGTCTCACTGATTCTCATTTTTGTACCCCATCGGGGCTAGAGATAGATGGGCAAGAATCTGAATGTTATTCCAGTGCTGCTGATATGGCCAAGGTAGCTGCTGCTAGTTTGAAGCATCCTGTCTTATGGGATATTATGCAGTTAAAAGAAACCATCGTTACTTCTCATGATGGTTCTCGTGAGCACGAACTTTTTAATACCAATCAACTTTTAGGCTCAATGCCCAATCTTCTTGGGACAAAAACTGGATTTACTCCTATGGCGGGCTATTCACTGCTAGCCGTCGCCAATCATCCTGATGGGGATCATCCAGTAATTGCTGTAGTACTCAATGATCCATACCGTTGGGAAAGTATCCAATCTATGTTTTCTTGGAGTTTCCAAGCTTACAATTGGATATGATGATGTCTTTTGTTCAATATTCTAGTCTTAGTGTATAGAAATATTTCTATGGATTCTCTGGCTCTAGCCCAATTTCAGAACTTACCAGTCGTAATGAATGTTGTTAAGGTGCTCATGACGGGGCTGCTTTCATTTATCCTCGCCTTTCTTTTAACTCCTCTTTGGACCCATATTTTGTATAAGTATAAGATTGGTATTCAAATTAAAGAAAATGGAGTAAGTGGTGATAAGCTTACTTTTGTTTCCAAGCTTCATGCCTGGAAGGCGGGCACTCCAACTATGGGTGGTCTTATTGTTTGGGTGGCAGTCCTTATTTTAGCCTTAGCATCAGAATGGGTTTTCCCTTGGGTAGCTCAGATTTTAGATATTAATTTTATTGCGAGACTTGATTTCTTAAAACGCTCACAGACTTGGTTGCCACTATTTACCTTGGTTATGGCTGGTCTTTTAGGACTTTTGGATGACTACATGAGCGTACGAGGAAAAGGGACAAATAAGGGTGGGGGGATGCGGTTTTTGTTTCGATTCTGGTGGTTGTTTGCTATCGCTGGATTGGGTGCTTGGTGGTTTTACTCTAAACTTGGCTGGGATACCTTGCATCTTCCTGCGATTGGCGATTTTACTATTGGTTGGTGGTACATACCACTCTTCTTATTTGTGATTCTTTTTACAGCTATTTCTTCCAATGAAACTGACGGTCTTGATGGTCTAAATGGTGGAGTACTGCTTATGGCGTTTAGCTCTTTTGCTCTTCTTGCTTTTGTGCATAACAAAGTTGATTTGGCGAGTTTTTGTGCGGCGGTAGCCGGAGCACTCATGGCCTTTCTCTGGTTTAACGTGTATCCAGCTCGTTTTTTTATGGGTGATACGGGTGCTATTTCACTTGGAACTACCCTTGGAGTGGTGGCAATGCTGACAAATTCTGCTCTTGTTCTTTTTATTATTGTGTTTATATACCTTTTAGAATCGGGTAGCGTATCCCTACAACTCTTCTCGAAGCGTTTTTTGGGAAGGAAGATATTTTTGGCAGCGCCACTTCATCATCACTTTGAAGCCAAAGGTTGGCCAGAGCCAAAAGTAGTTATGCGGGCTTGGATTTTTACAGCACTGACGGCTTTATTGGGGGTTATTGTAGGGATTGTTGGTATGGGGCAATGAAATAAATAACAATAGTATATTATGGCGCTACGCGAACTACCAACACTGGATGTTACGGGAAAAAAGATATTAGTGAGAGTTGATTTTAATGTTGAGTTGAAAGATGTTGCTCATGTTCAAGAAGGCTATAAGCTTGAGGTGGCGAAAAAAACAATTGATACCTTGTTCAAGCTTGGGGCGAAGCAAGTGGCTCTCCTTACTCACTTTGGAAGACCAAAGGGTGATCGTGATCCCGCTCATTCGACACAGCAGATTGTTTCGGAAGTTGCTCGTGTCCTTAGCCGTGAGGTCATTTTTGTCGCGGATTGTATTGGTGATGAAGTATCAAAAGCACTTCAGGCAGTACCAGATAATACCGTGCTCCTCCTAGAAAACGTACGTTTTTATCCCGAAGAAGAAACGAATGATGAATTATTTGCCCAAACATTAGCTAAACCGTTTGATGTCTACGTTAATGAAGCGTTTGGGGTATGCCATCGAGCTCATGCCTCAGTAGTTCGTCTCCCCAGGCTTCTCCCCAGTGCAGCTGGCCTTCATCTTATGGAAGAGCTGACTCGATTGGATGCTATTAAAGCATCTCCTGCTCGACCGGCAGTAGCTATTATTGGCGGAGCAAAAATTGAGACAAAACTTCCTTTAATTCAAGCTTTCGCTGAAAACTACGATTGTGTTTTAGTGGGTGGAAAAATTGCCAACGAAGCCTTGGATCAGAAGCTCTCGTTTAATGACAAGGTTCTTTTACCGAAAGACTTCGATTCACCAAATCGCTTTGATATAGGGCCGACGACAGCAGCCTATTATGCTCAGATAATCAAAAAGGCGAAGACTATTGTTTGGAATGGTCCAATGGGAAAGTTTGAAGAAAAACCTTACGATATTGGAACGAAGCTGGTTTTGGAGGCCATCCTTGAAAGTGAGGCTAACGTGGTGATTGGTGGGGGTGAGTCATTAGCGATTCTTGAGGAGGTTGGTGTGTTTCATAAAATTGGCTTTGTTTCGAGTGGTGGTGGAGCTATGCTGGAATACCTTTCTGATCATGTGTTGCCAGGATTGGAAGCACTTCGAATGACGCAATAATTTTATTCTTTTTACGTTGATATATGTCAAAAATTCAGATGGTACAAGCTCGTGAAATTCTTGATTCCCGTGGAAACCCTACGGTAGAAGCTTGGGTTTCTCTTGAGGATGGCACCACAGCGAGTGCTTCAGTACCATCTGGGGCTTCAACTGGTACTCATGAGGCCTGGGAACTTCGAGATGGGGATTTGGACCGTTACCGTGGTCAGGGGGTATTAAAGGCAGTGAGCTCTATCAATACAGAAATAGCCGGACGCATGAAAGGAATGGATGCAACTGAACAATTTTTGATTGATGCTGCCATGAAGGAGCTTGATGGCACTGAGAACAAGTCTCGTCTAGGAGCGAACGCTATTCTTGGGGTTTCGCTTGCAGTGTGTCGAGCGGCAGCTCACAGCGCCAAAATTCCTCTCTATCAACACATTGCTAGGCTTACACAGAGAGAGCTGAAAAGTCTGTCTCTACCAATGCCTATGTTTAATATTGTGAATGGTGGGAAGCATAGTAACTCTGGATTATCTGTTCAGGAATTTAAGGTAGTACCGGTGGGGGTTGCTGGTTATCGTGAGCAACTCCGAGCAGGTAGCGAGATTTTCCATGCATTGGCTGATATTCTTGATGAGGCAGGATTCCAAACGAGTGTTGGTGACGAGGGTGGTTTTGCTCCACGGTTAGAAAGCCATGAACGCCAACTAGAGATGATTAGTCAGGCTATTGAAAAAGCAGGCTATACACGTGGAAAGGAAATATTCCTCGATCTTGATGTTGCTGCTCAGTCATTTTACGACAAAGAAAAGGAGAGTTATATCCTTCTGCCAGAAGGAGTAGTTTTGTCTCGCGACAATCTTATTAATCTCTACCGTGAGTGGATCGATCATTTTGATATTATCTCGCTTGAAGATGGCCTTCATGAAGAGGACTGGTCTGGTTGGGCAGTTATGAAGAAAAAACTTTTAGCTCAACCAACTAAATTGGGTAATGAAGTGATGTTGGTAGGTGATGATCTTTTAGTAACTAATTCTCGACGGCTCGAACAGGCTATCGAGGCAGATGCCTGTAATGCGGTTCTTATCAAAGTTAACCAAATTGGTACTGTTACGGAAACTCTTGAATGCATGAAGCTCGCTGAGGAGCATGGCTTTCGCCGAGTTATTTCTCATCGGTCAGGAGAAACGACGGATGATTTTATAGCAGATCTTGCTGTTGGTGCTGGTGCAGAATTTATTAAAACGGGATCTCTTGCCCGTGGGGAACGTCTTGTAAAATACAATCGACTTCTTGTTATTGATGAGGAACTCAAATCCTTGTAGGATACAAAGTAGGTTCTTAAAGTCAAAACAAACATTGGTTTATGCGAAGGGTGATTTGCGTTGGTTCTGCTTCAAAAGATATCTTTTTCCCCACTACTGAAGGAGTGATTTTTAATACCCCAGAAGACCTTACTTCGCAAGTAAAAGTGGCTTTTGAGTTGGGTGGAAAGTTCCGGGTAGATGATCGGTATGAGGGGGTTGGTGGCGTAGCTGCCAACGTAGCGGTTGGACTTGCCCGATTGGGTATTGAATCTCATTGCTATAGCCATCTTGGAGCAGATGATATTGGAAGGAGTATAAAAAAACTCCTTGAACAAGAAGGGGTAGGGACGGAGCTTCTCGAACTTGACCCTCATGTTCAATCAGACCTCTCAGCTATTGTGGTTATTACCCAGACAGGTGATAGGATTATATTTCACAACCGTGATGCTAATGAGAGACTTCAGATTAAATCTGAAAAATTGACTCATACTGACTGGCTCTATATTAGTTCGTTGAATGGTGATTGGCGAAAAAATTTAGCCAAACTAAGAGAAATTGTTCAGGAACGTGGTTTACAGATGGCATGTAATCCTGGCCAGCATAATATCAAGGATGATCCTACATTGATTTGGGATTGGCTTAGTGAGATACATGCCTTGTTCCTAAATAAAGATGAGGCTATTGAAATTCTGCTTGCCAATCAAATTGAAACGCAATCGGAGAAACTTCAGGATGAACGGCATCTACTTGAGCTACTGCGTCAACAAGGACCAGAAGTAGTCGTAGTTACTGATGGCAAACGGGGAGCTTGGACTGCTGATCATAAATCGTTTTGGCATGCAGAAAGCTTTGAGCCGAATGGACTTGTGGATACTACTGGCGGGGGAGACGCTTTTGGATCTGGGTTTTTTGCTGCGTATCTCAAAGGTTTTCCTCTGGAGACGTGTATTCAGTACGGGATATGTAATGCTGGCAATGTAGTGGGGTATTATGGAGCAACCCCTGGACTATTGGATGAACAACGAATGCTCCAGTTTATTGATAAGGTTAAACGAACAAAACTCATTTAGTGGTATACTGAAAGTACGTACAAAAAGTATGGGTTTTTTCTCTCGTTTTGGATGGGGCCAGCGTGAAAATCTTTTTCTCGCACTCGATATTGGTACCGAGGTGGTTAAGGCCCTCGTTTTTCGAGTTGATCACGAAACTCGTACGGGGCAGGTTATTGGCGTCGGGAGAGCTCCCCAGCGTGTGGGCAATATGCAAAGTGGCGCTGTTTCAGATATTAATGGTGTTATTCTTTCATCACGAGAAGCCATAGAACTTGCCAAAGAACATGCTCAGGTGAAGCATGTAGAAAAAAGTATTATCGGTGTTGCTGGGGAACTCGTGAAAGGAACTACTACAACCGTGCATTATGAACGGGTAAATCCTGAAGTTAAGATTGGTATTCCTGAACTAAAGATGATTATTGGTAAAGTTCAAGAAAAAGCCTACGAACGTATCAAAAAACAACTTGCCTGGGAAACTGATCAGCAAGACATAGAGGTGAAACTTATTAATGCCGCGTTGGTAGATGTGCGAATTGATGGTTATCATGTGGTAAACCCCTTTAACTTTCAGGGAAAAGATGTATCGATGAGTGTTTTTAACGCCTATGCACCGATGGTTCATCTTGGAGCTCTTCAGACAATAGCCGATGAACTTGATCTTGACTTACTTTCTATTGTAGCGGAGCCATTTGCAGTAGCGCGATCAGTTGAAGTAGAAGACATGCTTGATTTTAGTGCTATTTTTATTGATATTGGCGGTGGAACAACTGATATTGCGGTGGTACGGAATGGGGGATTGGAGGGAACAAAGATGTTTGCCCTTGGTGGAAGAGCCTTTACAAAACGTATTGCTCAGGAATTTTCAATCAAATATGAGCTAGCGGAGCAGATGAAGCTTGACTATTCAGCACATCGTCTCAAACCAGAAGATATTGATCGGATTAGAGCTCTTTTTATTGATGATTGTCGAGTATGGCTTGGGGGAGTAGAACTCTCTTTGGTTGAATTTGCAGAAACGGATCTTTTGCCATCAAAAATCTACCTCTGCGGTGGTGGGTCGGCTCTTCCAGAAATCAAGCAAGCCCTGCTTTCTCAAGATTGGTTCAAGCACCTTCCTTTTGCCCGACCGCCTGAGGTTTCTTTTCTTCAACCAAAAGATATTCGTCGAGTAGAGGATTTGACTGGTCAACTGATTACTCCTCAGGATGTTACTCCGCTTGGTTTAGCTCATCTGGCTCTTATTGAAGCGCTTGAAGAAGAGAAGATGCTTGCAGGGATCCTTCAGGATAGTATGCACTCGCTTGAACGGAAATAGTTCGATATCATAAACGTATGCGCGAAACGCACTATATAGATATTGATGAGGAGATAATTACTGCAGTAAGTCGCCTGCGACACTCGAGCCAGGTGGAGAATGTTTTTGTTTTCCCCAAGCGAGCTCTGATTCTCCAAAGTATTGTAAACCTACGTCTTTTGGAAAGAGAGGCTCAAAAACTTGGGAAAAAAATTATTATTACTACTCAGGATGACGCTGGGAAAAAATTAGCAGAGCGAGCAGGATTAATCGTTGAGGCCTACAGCGAGAGAGTGCCCCTTGAACACATTGTCTCCCAGCAGAAAATAACGAGTGAACCAATGTCTGTAAACGGGGTTGCCAAGTCATCCATGACTGATTCTTCTTCAATTCCTGTTACGAGCGAGACATTAGGGAGTTCCGATTTCTATGCCCCTCCTCAGGTTATTTCACCATTGGATCAAGGAATGTCACTCACCCAGGAATCAACTTCCATTCGTCAGACAATGCCATTACCTCGACCTATTCGAGTTCGCAATTCTAATCCCTCCACTCTTACGAGCCTCAATTCTATGCGAAGCGACGGGGTAGTGGCGCGACCACCAATCGATCCAGTAACACGGCAGGCGCCAGCATCTCCGGTGACTCGTCCAATCCCGATGGTTCAAGAGGAAAAGAGTCACGCTGCACCACTTCAGACACCAGTATCAATTCGCCAGGGACGCCTAGAAAGATTCATGGGGGGCAATAATCAATCAATAGCAAAGAGTGTACCTCTAACCAAGGAACGAGAAGTATCTACGGAAAGATATTCTTCATCAAGTAAACGAGATGGCGACAGCACTTCATTTCGTTGGGCAATTCCTTTCGGGATAATGCTTTTTATTGGAGGTATTGGTTTCTTGGGCTGGTATGTTTTCTTTCCAAAAGTTGTTATTACGCTTACCCCTCAATCTGCTGAACAGGTCGTAAAATTACAAATATCGGCTGCTGCTGGATCTGGTGATGCTGCTACCGTTGCTGCTCGGGTGATAAGTTTTGAAAAAACGTTTCAGACAAAGGATTCGGCAACAGGCACAGCTGTCGCTGGTGATGCGAGTAAGGCTCGGGGGAGTATCCGTATTTATAATGATTTTAGTAGTGATAGCCAACCCTTGGTAGCAACAACGCGATTTGAAACTACTGATGGAAAAATATTTCGTCTGGTCCAAAGTGTTGTGGTCCCTGGGGTAAAGGAGAAGGATGGGAAGCGTGAACGAGGAGTAGTAGAGGCGGTTGTGGTAGCTGATCAGGCTGGGTCTCAGTATAATGTTTCTCCAACCAAATTTACTATCCCTGGATTTAAAGGAGGGTCAAAGTATGAAAAATTTAGTGCTGAATCAGTTCAAAAATTTAATGGAGGGAGTGATGGCGGGGTCGGTGAAGGTACGACACAAAAGCTGGTTTCAAATGACGACAAAGAGCGAGCGGCTAAAAAAACAATCGATGAATCTCGCTCACATGTTCTTGAAGAGGTGAGAAAGCAGCTTGGAGAGGAGGAAGAGCTTCTTGAAGATTCTCTTTTGATTGAGAAGATTGCTGATACCGTTACACCGACGGTAGGGAGTGCGGCGGCAGAATTTACTTACGAAGGACGTTATTTAGTTAAGGTTTTTGTTATCAATGAAACCGAAGTGAAAAAAAGAATTGAGGCAGAAAGAGTGAATGCCTCCGGGGTAAGTCTCTCTCCGAAGGAATATACTAAAAAATATACGGCACTTCTTCCAAAGTATGAAACGAGCCAAATCGATATGACTATGGAGAGCACTATTCTTTTTGAAGCACCCATTGATATAGCAATGGTTCGTCAAAATCTCTTGGGTAGGAATGAGGCTGGAATTAAAGAATTTCTAGGATCTCACCCAGAAATTGAGCGGCTTCAGGTAGAGTTTAAACCGCAACTTCTCGTCTCCACTATCCCCGAAGATACAGATCGGGTTGAGATGGAGCTACTTACAGCTCAGTAGTAGTACTGAGAATAGCTGATTGATAAAAATATGATTTTTTGGTAAGCTGTCTTCGCTTCGGATTTTCTCTATTAAAGAATTCTTATGGCTAGTGAACCATCACAAGAAGAGCTCGATAGACGCCAGAGCCGAAGGAGAATTGAGAGTGACCTGTTTGCTCTTGAAGCTGAAAGTTCTGGTATGGTTCGTCGTCGTGATGATCAGATAGTCTTACTACAAAATTTGCGTCAAAAGGAACATTTGGCTCAGGCTCAAGTTACTGAGGCTGAAACTGAACTTGAGAGATTTGAAGCAAGAATTCTTGAGAAGCAGGGGGAAATCGACCGTCTAAAGAAGAAACTTCGTCTTTTATGACTCAGGATACCTATCTTCGTATAGTAAAGCAGGTATTAGCAACCGATTCGAGTGTTCGGGTCTATGATTCTCATCAATCAAAACTCAATTCTTTAGCGAGGCGCGTTGCTCGGGGGGAGTGCTCTCCCAAAGATACTATTGCTGATATCGAAAGTATTTTTCATCCTTGGATAAGCCGATCGCTCAAAGAGAGTCTTGAAAGAGCTCTTCGTTAATCTCTACCACTACCAGTTATGCTGACATCACAAGAATTACGAGAGAAATACCTGGCTTTTTTTAAAGAACGTGGCCACGCGGTTATTCCTTCTGCTCCACTCGTGCCAGAAAATGATCCCTCGGTACTGTTTAACACCGCTGGAATGCAGCCACTTGTTCCCTATCTCCTCGGGAAGCCACACCCAATGGGAAAGCGCATCGTAGACGTTCAAAAATGTGTCCGTACAGGAGATATTGATGATGTGGGTGATGATACCCATCTTACTTTTTTTGAAATGCTTGGTAATTGGTCTCTTGGAGATTATTTTAAACAGGATTCAATAGAATGGTCTTGGGAATTTTTGACAAGCAAAGAGTGGCTTGGCCTTAATCCAAAAATGCTCTCAGTAACTGTTTTTGAGGGGGATGCTAATGCTCCGCGAGATGAAGAATCTGCATCGATTTGGAAATCACTGGGAGTCCCAGAAAATCGCATCGCTTATCTTCCTGCTGAAGATAACTGGTGGGCAGCTGGACCAACTGGTCCTTGTGGTCCAGATACAGAAATATTTTATTGGGTTGGAGTAGGAGAACCTCAGGGTAATAAAGGGTCCCATTCCAGGGAGTGGATGGAGATTTGGAATAATGTCTTCATGCAATATAACCGTATTGATGAGAAAACTCTCGAAAAGCTTCCTGCTCCCTGTGTCGATACGGGTATGGGACTTGAGCGCACGATTGTGACTTTGAATGGACTGAAACATGTCTATGAAACAGATGCTTTTGCTGACGTTTTGCAAGAGATCAGAGAGAAAGTGGGGGAGGAAAATTACCAAGAGCGTTCAGCTCGTATTATCGTCGATCATCTCAGGGCAGCTACGCATATGATTGCTGATGGGGTGGTGCCAAAAAATGTTGACCAAGGGTATATTCTTCGTCGTCTCATCCGTCGGGCTATTCGAGAGTTCTACAAAATGGGTTATGAAAAACCAGTTGTTGCTGATATCGCCGGACTCTTTATTGCTAAGTTTGAAACAGTGTATACAACAGTAAAAGAACGTAAAGCAACCATTCTAGAGGAGCTTATTAGTGAGGAGACCAAATTTAGGAATACTCTTGCCAAGGGTCTAAAAGAATTTGAACAACGTATCAAAGCAGAAGACTTTTCCGGTAAAGATGCCTTTGATCTTTTTTCTACGTACGGTTTTCCATTGGAAATGACTCAAGAACTCGCGCGAGAAAAGAATATTTCTATTGACCCATCCTCCTTTCGGGAAGAATTCAAAAAACATCAAGACCTTTCCCGAACTGCAGCTGCTGGAAAATTTAAGGGCGGATTAGGCGGGGATAGTCCTAAAATTACTGCTTTTCATACGGCAACCCATCTCATGCTTGCAGCGCTCAGGAAAGAGCTCGGAACTCATGTCCATCAGGCTGGATCAAATATTACCGAGGAGCGCACTCGTTTTGATTTTACTCATCCAGAAAAGGTATCCCGGGAAGTATTGGATCGAGTGGAAAACTATGTCAATGAGGCTATTACGGCCGGGGCAGAAGTTACTATTACGGTCATGCCCAAAGAGGAGGCCAAGGCTCAGGGGGTGGAGGGAAGTTTTTGGGAAAAATACCCAGATAAAGTCAATGTGTATCAGGTAAAGAGTCGTGATACGATCTATTCACAAGAGCTTTGTGGTGGTCCTCATGTTGCCAACACCCAAGAGATAGGACAGTTTGGCCAGTTTCGAATCATTAAAGAAGAGGCTTCTTCGGCCGGTGTACGCCGAGTTAAAGGAATATTTGAGTAACGTATTTTTCTTATAAGGCCCCACTTTGGGCGGGTGATTTCCCTCGCCTTCAGGCGATAACTTCC
>CAZRXW010000011.1:0-33693 GCA_964604195.1 uncultured Bdellovibrionales bacterium | reverse complement strand
CCGCAACAAATGCACTACCCGCGTGGTTGTGGTATAGTGAAAAAAACAGAAGATATTTACTATGGATCTCGATCACATACCACCGTCACAACGCGTGCTCTTTTCGTGGGTCGCCCCCGAACACATTCACGTAAGGCCCAATCCGAAAGCTATCATCATAGCAGCCGTTTTTCTTTTTACTGTCATTGCCTACGCCCTCTTTACCAATAGCCCACTCATGGCTATTACCTTTATTCTCATTGGGGTGGTAGGCTATCTCTTTCTCACCAAAGATCCCCAGGAGGTAGAATTTATCATCACTCGCGAAGGGATCGTTGTGGGAAGGAATTTGTACGCCTTCGAGGATATTCATTCTTTCTGGATTTTTGATGAAGATCCCCTCAAAGATGTCCTCAGCATTCATTCGTATGGGGTACTTGCTCCGTTCATTCATCTCCCTCTCGGAAATCTTGACCATCAAACTATTCGCGAGATCCTCCTCTCGTTCATTCCTGAGGAGAAACAAGAGCCGCGTCTGGTTGACATCCTAGAAAAAATGCTTCATATTTAGCGAGCTGAAGTAGAGTATTTTGGGGTGGTTGTTTTTGATTGCTTTTTATCAAATTTTCAGAGAAATGCGCTCGTAGCTCAGTGGATAGAGCATCAGGTTGCGGTCCTGAGGGTCGTAGGTTCGATTCCTACCGAGCGCACAAATAGACAAATCCTCATTGTCCTCGTCGTATAATGGACCCCGATGACATAGTGCGTTATTATGTCACGAGGCAAGTAAGACACTCTCTCTTTACCCCGCACGCTCTCTTCGTTCAATAAGGGTACTTCCCTCCGAAGGAAGCGCAAGCATACCCTGTCACCAATTTGTGCGCTATAATAGCAACTCTGCGCTCGTCGTATAATGGATAAGACACATCCCTCCGAAGGATGAAATCGTGGTTCGATTCCACGCGAGCGCACAAACGTATTGGTGATAGGGTGAAATTCTTGCCGAGAGCACTATTTAAAAAGAGCGTTGGGAGCGAAGGATGAAATGTAAGGTTCCCGTTGAGCGTATTTTGGCGAGAGAGTGCTTCCTGCCTGCCCATCCGAATCCGCCAGCTGACAGAAAAGGAAGGCCGGGGACACGCCTTGAAATACTCGCGTCATCTCTCAAAACGCCCCTCTTGTTTTCTGCTATAATTAAAGAATCGTTGCCAAAATTCCTGAACCACCCCTTGACGGGGTGATTTTTTTTGGTTATTCTATAGGTCGCTCGTTAATAAAAAGAGAAGAAGCGAGTTTCCTCAACCCCTTTCGCAAGGAGTTTACCATGCCTCCTGTACGTGCCTATGAACTAGAGTTGGGCCAGGAAGGCGAACTCCTGGCTCTCCGCGTCCAGTACACAACCCCCCTGACGCGAGAAAACCGACTGGGGATTTATTTCCAGCTCGGCACCTACGCCGCGCAGTCCGGTGATGCCGTGCAGCCAGCCTTCAGGGGTGATCAGGTATTGGTGAGTCTCCCCGAGGCTCCCAACGATACCATCGAGGAAGAAAAATTCATCGGGATTCTCAATGCCCTCGGAGTTGAATCCGCTGGCGACATCCCGATCCGAGCCAAGGGACAATCTCTCGAACATCGAATCGAGGAAATTGTCGAGGTGCAGGACACTCCCCTAATTCTGCACTGAATCCCTAGCCCGTCTCCCTAAGGCACAACGTGCCGCTTCACACGCCGCCCCCAGCACATTCAGCTGGTGGGCGGTTTAACATTTGTATTGACACATAAGCTATTCCTCTGTAGGATATCGAGGTGTCATTTAAAAACATGCGCTAGGAAAATCATCGACTCAAATACCATCATCATAACTTGGAGATAAATAAAATGAGGACAGTAGTCTCTGGCCATGTCACCACGCGTGACAGCGGTCGCACCCTCTACTTCCGCACCCAGCGAATCATCGTTGAGGCTGCCAAGCTCACCTTGGTGGCCGACCCGACCGATCCCGCATGGGACAAACTCAACTACCTCGGCGAAGCCGATACCCTGAGGAAAAACCTCCTGGCTTCAGCCCGCCACAACGGACTCCCTCCCGCCTTCGTCCCCGAATGCTCGACCAGAATGGTGGTGATCGGATTCCGTGGTCATCTTGACCCGGAGCTCGTCACCCCCGACCTGCTCGAAGCGCTCGGATTCAGCCAACCAAAGCCTGCAACCGCCAAGAAGTGGCAGGCCTGAACCTTCGTGATTTTCACTAGCGTGTCTCCTCGGCGCACCCCCGGATGTACACCGGCTCATGCGTCTTCACAGCTTCCCAACCCTCGTGTCGGGAAGCTCTTTTCTTTTTCTCTGAGATTCCCCTACACTGGATGGTGAACGACTTACCTATGACAAACCTCACTACCAGACTTGATATTTTCACGACCATTAAGAAAGCCCATTGGTATGGCTTGAAGCGCCTGGGAATTGAAACTGTCCGCGATCTTTTTTATCATTTCCCCAATCGTTACGAAGATTACGCTTCGCTTGTATCTATCAATTCCCTCAAAGAAGGCACCAAAGCTACCATTGAGGGGGTGGTTAGTGAGATAACTAGCGAGCGATCCTGGAAAAAAAGACTCCTGATCACCAGGGCTACAATTGAAGATGGTGGCAACAATCTCAGAGTTATCTGGTTCAATCAAAAATTCATCGAAAGCACAGTCAAGATTGGTGAATCTATTCGGCTCTCAGGAAAGATTAGTCGTGACAAAATAGGGCTCGTTATGCAGTCGCCCGCTTTCGAACGAGCTGATCGAATGGCTACCCACACCGGGAGACTAGTCCCTATCTATCCCGAAACCACTGGACTCACCTCCAAATTTCTTCGTTGGCAAATTGCTACTCTTTTCCAAAAAATAGGCCCTATTCCTGACCCTATTCCCCAGGACATACTCGACTCCCTCCACCTCCCCGATCTTCGGAGTGCCCTCGCCTATATCCATTTCCCAAAAGATGAAAAGCAGAGACTCATCGCCGAGAAACGTTTTGCTTTTGAAGAAATGTTTTTCTTACAGCTCAAAAGTCTTTCTCTCAAACAAACTTTGCATCATGGACGAGCGATTACTCTCCAGCAAGAAGACTATCGGTCCATCGTTGAATATTTTAAAACAACCCTCCCCTTTGCTCTCACCAAAGGTCAAGAAAAAGCCTTCTTGGAAATAACCAGCGACCTTGGAAAAGGTCATCCTATGAACCGCCTCCTCAATGGCGATGTAGGGAGCGGCAAAACAATAGTAGCCCTTCTCTCTCTCCTTAGTATCAATTCCGCTGGTTATCAGGGAGCACTGCTCGCACCTACCGAGGTCCTAGCCGAGCAGCATGCTCACACGTTCCAAAAACTTCTCGCTACTCAGAAAAAAAATATTGCTCTTCTCACCGGAAGCTTCAGTAAACTTAATGGTGAGTCAATTAAAAAAGGTTCTCTCATCAAGGCTATCCAAGCTGGTATTCCCGATATCGTCATCGGGACCCATGCTCTCCTTGAAGAAAGAGTAAATTTTCATAAACTCGCACTGGTCGTGGTAGACGAACAACATCGCTTTGGAGTCGCTCAACGAGCACGATTACAGGAACTCTCCTTTGAAAGTAAGGATGGCGATGCTCAACATGTTCCCCATTTTCTTTCTATGACTGCTACCCCTATTCCACGTACACTTGCCCTTACTCTTTTTGGCAATCTTGACCTCTCCCTCTTGGATGAAGTGCCCGCTCACAAGAAACCTATCATCACCCGTGTAGCCTCATCTATAGCAGACCGTGAGAAAATATATACTTTTATTCAAAAAGAAATAAAGGCTGGCCACCAAGCTTTTGTAATCCTTCCTCTGGTAGAAAGTTCAAAAGCACTGGAAGAGGTACGGGCGGCTACGAGCGAACATACCCATCTCGCCCACGAAGTTTTTCCTGATTTCCGTCTTGGACTGCTTCATGGCCGGATGAAATCAGTTGAAAAAGATCGCATCATGCAAGACTTCAAAAATAAAAAAATTGATATTCTCGTTTCAACCGCAGTAGTTGAGGTAGGAATCGATATTCCAAATGCGACCGTGATGCTCATCGAGGGAGCCGAGCGCTTCGGGCTTTCACAACTTCACCAATTCCGCGGTCGTGTTGGGCGCGGGTCCGGTCAGAGCTACTGCTTTCTTTTTCCGAGTGATGGTAAGAGTCCGGAAAGTAAACGCTTGCAAGCACTAGAAAAACACGCCAGCGGTTTTGATCTGGCTGAAATCGATCTTGAACTCCGCGGACCGGGAGCTTTTCTCGGGACCAGACAGTCTGGTCTCCCCGACATTGCCTTTGAACATCTTACCAACGCTCGTCTCATCGCCATTGCCCGAGAAAAAGCAGAGGTACTCCTCAAACAGGATGCTGAACTCAAAAATTATCCCCTCCTCAAGAAAACATTGCAAAAATTTGAGGAAAAGATACATTTAGAATAGTTATTACCATCAACCTCGTAATATGCAACCAATTTTCTCATCACCAGAAGAATATTTTGATTTCGCGACAAAACTCTATCATCTCATCATGGCTGATTTGGAGCATACAAAATCAAAAGACTTCTCCAGCCACTACCCAAAACTCGTCGTCATGTATGAATTTTTTCGCCTCATCCGTGGTGAGGCATTCTTAGATCTGCGGCCTATCGACACTGAGATACAACCGCAACTCTACGCCATGGAAGATGGGATCGGCAAACAATTAGAAACTCTCAGACAAAGGCTCAATCCCCATGATGAATCCCTCCGCTTCCACATCAAAGAAATGCAAGCTTACTTCGATATTAAGTAAGACACCAGATCTATTGTCTCTCTTCCAATTCTTTCCCTTATTTCCGCATCTTTTCGGTCACCCAAAATTCACCAAAATAACGTTTGGTCAAAAGACGAGTCTGAGAATCAATCGCTGGGAGCGCTGAGAGAAAAGCCACCAGCGGCACCAAAAGCCATTGGAAAAGCATGAGAAAGGTCCGTGTCCAATGATAGCGCTTGGGTCTCGGTGGCAGCGTGAGGAGGGCCATCGGAATAGAGATGAGCATTCCACTCATACCAAGTGTAAGGAGCATCCGAGTAAAGAGTGGAAGATTGTGAGCGAGCACACTCTCACGAAAGAGATCACTCCCCAAAAGAAGTGGGAGCCACCCAAGAAAGGTAAGGAGGAAAGAAGTGGTGGCCCAGGAGTAGTGCCCCTCGAGCATCTCAAACGAGATTCTAAGCTTCTTCCAAAAAGGAATAATTTTGTCTGGCCAGAGCGACCGCATCGTTACGGGAAAATTTTCTATACCATACGCCCAGCGCCGTTTCTGTTTATACTGATTGACCAGTGTCCGCCAATAGGTTGGGGCCAGCACTGCATCAAGCGAAATAGGCAGATGAATCGGTTGTACTCGGTAATCTCCATGAAAATATGAAAGGCATTTCCAATAAATAATAGAGTCTTCACTAATCATATTGACTGGCCAAAAACCAACCCGGACAAGCGTATCAAATGGCTCGGAATGAGAAGAGAAAGTCACCATCTCTCTCCGTGTTGACTGATAGAGATGCCAAAATGATGAACCCGTTACGATGATACGCACAAAGGCATTGGTATCCCACAAGTTATTGTGATACATGGGAAGTGGCTGATAGGCCCTTTGGAGTCTCTTGGGATCAGTGGTGTAGTGATACGTGAGCGCCCCAAAGTATTCTGGGTGCACTACTGAATCACAATCAAAATTTGAGAAAACCACTCGCTGATAGTCAATTCCCCTCTCGTCCAAATATTTCATGAGTTCACGAGCGGCAAACCCCGCATTGGATGCTTTACATTTCATTTCTCCTTCGGCCACAATATGGGTCGTCACCAAAAAATCACGAAACTGATGGGCAAATTTTTCTTTGAGAGCTGCCACTTTGGGGAGCCTCGTCGCTAGATCCTCCCGTTCTTCGGTTGCCAAAAGTATAATCATTTGTTCCTTGGGAAAGCGAGCGGCTACCAACGACTCCAGCGCTGGTTCAATCACTTCCACTGGTTCACCGGCAGTCGGAAGGAGCACTACATGAATAACCTCTCGCCAATCCATCATCTCACCAGCAAGTGGAATAAGCGCCTCTGTCTCACGTAGTATTTCTTGGTTGTGCCTTAGAGCTCGAGTAATCCGGTGACGCTTTTTCCAGGCAAGCCAAGAAAGTACCTGCCGCTGTTGTTTGAGTGCAGCAATACGACTCTCGAGTTTTTTTACATACTCCTCTGGATGTTGACTCTCTCGATACCGTTCTTCCCAATCAATACGTTTCCCACGACCAATCTGAAGCTGTGCCTCAACGGCAAAAAGTGAAATATAGAGCGCTCGATATATCCAGTAGACATCAAAGACAATAATGAAAACTGCAGCCCAAAGTGGGAGGAAAAGAGACAGGAACACTACCCCGATCAGCGTACCCCACGTAAGGAGACCAGGAACCATTTCGAGAGAACGCTGGATCAGTCGTGCTCCAGGTTCAGTCGTTTTTGGATTGGGAAAAACAAAACTAGTAGAAGATGACATAGTTCCAGTATACGCTATAGTAGAAGAGAGAACAGAGACTAAATACCTACCATTTTTATAGCGGGCCTAGACTAACAGAAAAACCCCAAACCAGCAACTATGTCAAAATCATTTCCATCAGGATTTCTTTGGGGCGCTGCGACCGCCTCCCACCAAGTCGAGGGCAACAATTATAATGACTGGAGCGAGTGGGAAAAAGAACACGCCGAACGCCTCGCCCAAGCATCAGAGATATCGTTCTGGTGGAATCCTCACTGGAAGAAATTTCAAGCGGAAGCCACCAATCCAGCTAATTATCTTTCTGGGACAGCTTGCGACCACTGGAACCGCTACGAAGAAGATTTTGCTATTCTCCAAGAGCTCCATCTCAATGCCTATCGTTTTTCTCTTGAATGGTCACGGATTGAACCAGAAGAAGGAAAATTTGATGCGGAGGCATTGGAGCATTATCGAAATATAATACTCGCTCTTCGAAAACGAAATATTGAACCATTTGTCACCCTCTGGCATTGGACGCTCCCTTTGTGGCTTGCCAAACGTGGTGGCATCCTGGCTCCAGATTTTCCTGATCTCTTTACCAGGTACAGCGAAGTGGTTGTCAAAGCGCTGGGAAACGAGGTCAGATTTTGGGTTACCCTCAATGAACCCGACGTCGTCTCTGGTCATGCCTATCTCAAAGGTCAGTGGCCTCCGATGCAGAAAAGCTTGATCAAATACTATCAATCCCTCCAACAACTCAGCCAAACCCATCGCCAAACTTATGCCGCGCTCAAGACACTCCATCCCGCAGCGCAAATAGGTATCGCCAAACACAATATCTGGTTTGAAGCCGCTGGGAACATTCTCATTAATCGCGTCCTCAAATGGTTTGCTGACTCTGCTTGGAATTTCTGGTTCCTTAATCGGATCAAAGACTACCAAGATTTTATCGGCCTCAACCACTACAATCACCACCGCATCAACTGGGGATACAACAAAAATGAAAATAAACTCCAAACTGATTTCGGTTGGGAGTATTACCCAAGTTCACTCTATCATGCTGTAATGGATCTCCGGCGATATGAGAAACCTATCTACATCACCGAGAATGGTATCGCTGATGCGACCGACATATTGAGACCTCAATTTATTCGAGAAGCACTCACCGCTCTTCATCAAGCAATAGAAGCTGGCGCCAACGTCCGTGGCTACCTCTACTGGTCGCTCCTCGATAATTTTGAATGGGACAAAGGATACTGGCTCAAATTTGGTCTTGTCGCCGTTGATCGCACTACCCAGAAACGCACCGTCCGTGAGAGTGCTCGGATATATGGTGAAATAGCTAAAAACAATGCTCTCCACAAATAATCTTATCTAAAAAAATCTCTATGCCAGTAGCTCCTGCTGAAATACTCAAAACTTTTCTTATTGCCGTCCCCATCATGGCTATGATCGACTATCTCTGGCTTGGCTTTATTGCTAAACGTTTCTATCTCACCTCACTCGCTCCGCTGATCAAGGTTGAAAATGGCTCGCTTATGGTCAATATGACTGGTGCCGTAATTGTCTATCTTGTTGGCATTCTCGGTCTGATTATTTTCGTCGATCCAGCTCACAAGTCGCCCAGTCAAGCCGCTATCACCGGCGCCCTCTTTGGTTTTGTCATGTATGCTTTTTATGACTTCACCAATTACGCTACGCTCAATGGTTTTCCTCTCAAGCTCGCCATCATCGATACCCTCTGGGGCACCCTCCTCCTCACCCTCGTCAGCGCCATCACTGCCTGGATACTCAGCCTATGGAAATAATACTGCGATAATTGAAAAGGCTCTGGACGAGATCATTGTCGCCAAAGCCTTTGTATTTTCCTCCCCCGTCCTACTTAACCTCGCCACGCACATAGTGTGCTGGCGCGGTTTCATCTCCGAAATTGTCATCCGGAGGGACATCCCGACGGTCTTGAGGAGCCGCAACAAACGGCTTCTTAGCTGTCGTGACACCCTTCTTGATGCCGGACGAGTACCTGACCCATCCGACAGCCACCAAGAAAAGTGGGGTAATCCATGGGTTGTCCCAGAGTTCTTTTAGTAGTTCCATTACCTCTCCTCGGGTTGCTATGATAAAAAGCTAGGATACTAATTTAGCATAAAATACATAATTCGTCAAATATCAATCTCTGAGTCCAAAAAAATCTTTCTGCAGTGACTTGCCAAACGAGTCTTTTATGCTACACTAACATCGCAGTTCGCTCTGCTTTTTTTATTCTCAAAATTGCTGGCCTGCCATTACGAAGCTTTGTGCAAAGTATGGCCCCATCGTCTATCGGCTAGGACACCAGGTTTTCATCCTGGTAAGAGGGGTTCGACTCCCCTTGGGGCTACAAACAAGAAATCCTCACCATTTGGTAGGGATTTTTGTTTATCAGTTTTCTGGGGAGTCGAACGGGCAGGAGCGAGGCTTCTCACGAAGGTGAGACTGGCCGAGAGTCGATGGATGCGATGATATGAGCATTCAGCGCTGCCCTGGACAACGACCTGCCAGCAGGCGGAGAGGCGATAAACTCCCCTTGGGGCTACGTGAAATGAAATGGCCCTAGGTTTAATCTCGGAGTTCTTTTGTTTTTGAACAGGTACATACATGCTTGAAAGGTTTTGGCTCGGGTGTATACTAACGACATCGAGTTTTCATCACCAAGGAGGTCACATGCCCATGTCAATCCCGTGGCAATATCTCCTGCCTTACGATCACTCCGATGACGAGCAGGATCCATCAGCTGAGGTCGCTCCACCAGCTACTGGAGACAATAGCGCGATCATGCGCATCAAAGACCAAAAGGAAAGGGCTCAGGCGATTGCCCGAGCACTCTCCGCAGGAGTCAAAGGAGCGGATCCCAAGAAACTTGCCCTCCTTGTCCTTGATGGACTCCTCGGCGAAGACATCTAGACACCCCTCCCTCCCATCCTGAACCAGGATTGGAGGGCGCGTTTTTTTGTGGTACACTGAGCCCGATTTATACTCTCTGAACTGATGTTTCTCGATATCAAACTTGGCATCTTGTGGACCTTTCTGGTCGCTCTCCTCTTCGAAAAAATCATCGTTCCCGAATGGATTCTGGCGGGGGTTATTTTTGCGCTCCTTCCGGATATTGATTTCTGGTTCGAATATATCAAACGAGGTACCGTCGGCGGCACTGTAATCGATCTCCATCGTACCCTCCTTCATGCTCCTATAGCCTATATTCCCATTACTCTTTTCATTGGCACCTATCATGGACCAGCCTGGATGACCCTCTTTGCTCTAGGGATCTTTGGGCATCATCTTCATGACTCAGTTGGCATGAGCTATGGAGTACGCTGGCTCTGGCCTTTCACCGATCACTGGTACAAATTTTTCTCTGGGAAAGATGGTGAAATTCATTATGATTTCCGCCACTTCTTTGTCTCCTGGAGCGATCAAGAAATGCGCGAGTTCATAGCCAAGCGTGGCAATGATAACTGGCTCCGTGAAGATATCGCTTACATGAGACATCACTGGAAAAGTATCCTCGGGAAACTCATTATCACTATTATCGGTATCGCTCTTCTCATTATTGTCCTTCCATTGTAAAGTAGAGACCGAATAACCGAAATCTATATGCTCCGCCTCCTTTCGATCGAAACTTCATGCGACGAAACTGCTGCAGCCATCCTCCAATATGAACATGGCCATGTGACAGTACTTGGTGAGGCTGTCTCTTCACAAATAGCTCTCCATGCTCAGTTTGGAGGTGTCGTCCCCAATCTGGCAGCTCGTGAACACGTGAGAAACATCGTCCCTATTGTGACATCGGCTCTACGGGAAGCCAATCTCGCACCTGCTGATATCGATGGACTCGCCATAACCCAGGGGCCCGGTCTTATCCCTGCCCTCCTCGTCGGTACAACTGCTGCCAAAACGCTCGCTCTCACTTGGAACAAGCCACTCCTTGGTATCAACCATCTCGAAGGACACATCTATGCTAATCTTGTCAGATCGATCAAGGATGAAACCTTAGCTGGAGACTCGTCTGCCGGACAAACAGACTTTCAGTTTCCACTCCTTGCCCTCATTGTCTCTGGTGGTCATACCCAGCTGGTCCTCATGCGTGATCATTTCCAGTACGAACTCCTGGGCGAAACCGAGGATGATGCTGCTGGTGAGGCTTTTGATAAAGTAGCGAAAATGCTCGGTCTCCCCTACCCTGGCGGTCCAGAAGTGAGCAAAAGAGCTGATGTATTTCGCCAAAAAGAAACTAAGGAAGCAAAACTTTTCCCTCGCCCACTCATTGAGAGCAACGATTATCGTTTCTCTTTTTCTGGACTCAAAACTGCTGTCCTCTATTTTCTCAAAGATCATCCGGAGGAACTAAAAAATGAAGATTTTGTTGCAATGACTGCCCACGAATTTCAGGAAGCTGTTGTCGACTGCTTGGTAAAGAAAACTGAAAAAGCTATCCAGGAATTTTCTCCCCGAACTCTCGTTATTGCCGGTGGTGTCTCAGCCAATAAACGTCTGCGCGAACGCATCGAGATAATGATCAAAAACTACTCAGACTGTACGTTCCGTATGCCACAGTTCAAATACTCGCTCGATAATGCTGTCATGATCGGCGCAGCCGGCATCCTGCGACTCGCACGCATGAACGACACAGAGAAATTGACTCTCCAGGACAATGCACTCCATCTCGAACCATCAGCCCATTTCCCTCTTGTTACACCAGGCCTCAAGCAAGATGGGAGAAATTTCTCAAAATGGTGATTTTGCGGCTTTCGTACGAAGTGTAAGACAAGTAAAATTACCTTTTGAGAAGAAATAGATTATGCACATCATTCCAGTAAAAACCGAAAAAGTCACTCCCAAAAGTACGACGCTGGTTGCTCTCCTTGATCGCTCTCTCAAAAAATTTCCCGAAAGATCAATCCTAGTCATCACCTCCAAAATCGTCGCTCTCTGTGAAGGCCGGGTCGTTCCGAAACAAAAAATAAAAGACTCTCTTCTCGAACAAGAAGCTGAATATTATCTCCCTGCTTCAGTCAGTCGCCATGGCGTCTCACTCACCATCGTCGACCACACCTTTATCGCAAGGGCTGGCATGGATAGTTCCAATACCAGTGGCTATTACTCCCTCCTCCCCAAAGATAGCTACGCTACTGCCAAAAAAATCCGAGCTTACCTCGTCAGGCGTTTCAAAACAAAGGAAGCAGGGGTCATCATTGTCGATAGTCACTCACTGCCACTACGACGTGGAGTAACTGGGGTGGCAATTGGTTGGAGTGGTATCGTGGCCCTCAAAGCCTATAAACATATCCCTGATATTTTTGGTCATATTTTTACGACTCATGCCAATCATATCGATGCCCTCGCGACTGCCGCCTCACTCGTTATGGGTGATGGTAATGAACAAACACCCCTCGCACTCATAACGGGTATACCCAATATAACTTTCAAGGAAAAGTCCCCGACCAAAGCTGAACTCGCTTTCTTTAAACCAGCACTTGAAGATGATCTCTTCGCTCCACTCCTTAATCTAAAACGTCTCAGAAAAGGGAGGCGAAACCTTTAGGGTTTTTCGCTTGAAACAAGCCCTTTCCCATGTTAGGGTGATGACATGTCTGATGAAGTAAAAACAAGTGAATTTCCCAAAGCCTACGACCCAAAACAATGGGAAGATGCCATTTTGGCTGCTTGGAATACAGCAGGGCTGGCACGTCCAGAGCAATGTATCAAAGCTGGAATCACTAAGCCTGACGCCGAGCCTTTTTCTATGGTGCTTCCGCCACCCAATGTCACCGGTACCCTTCACATTGGTCATGCCGCCATGCTAGCTATCGAAGACACCATCGTTCGCTTTAAACGGATGAATGGTTACAAGACGCTCTGGCTTCCGGGTACCGATCATGCGGCTATCGCCACCGAAAGTAAAGTCGAAAAAATTCTTCGAGAAAAAGAAGGGAAAACTCGTCACAGTCTTGGTCGTGAAGCATTTCTCGAACAGGTAAAAAAATTTGCCCTTGAGAGTCACGATACTATTGTCAATCAAGTAAAACACATGGGCTCATCAGTTGATTGGTCACGTGAAGCCTACACACTCGATGAATCCCGAAGTCTCGCGGTACGCACTGCTTTCAAGCGCATGTACGATGCCGGGATTATCTATCGTGGCAATCGTATCGTCAACTGGGATCCAGTTGGCCAAACGACTATTTCCGATGACGAAGTAGTGTACCAGGAAGAAGCCAGTAAGCTCTATTACCTCAAGTATGGTCCATTTGAAATTGCCACGGCTCGCCCAGAAACCAAGTTTGGCGATAAATACGTCGTCATGCATCCAGATGATAAACGCTACAGCAACTATCAACATGGCCAGAAAATCACTGTCGAGTGGATCAATGGTCTTATCGAAGCTACGGTAATCAAGGACGAGGTAATTGACCCAACCTTTGGCACTGGAGTCATGACGATCACCCCATGGCACAGTGTGACCGACTTCGAGCTCGCTGAAAAACATGGGCTCAATATGGAACAAGTTATTGATCTCGATGGCAGATTACTCCCTCTAGCTGGCGAATTTGTTGGCATGCCGATTACCGAGGCTCGCGAGCATATTATTGCCAAACTCGAAACCAAAGGACTCGTCACGAGAATAGAAGAAAATTATCTCCACAAAGTTGCTACCGCCGAACGAACTGGGGCCATCATCGAACCACAGGTTATGCGTCAGTGGTTTATCGGAGTCAATCATGAATTCGAGCGCGATGGACAGAAGACCACTCTCAAAGAACTCATGCAGCGAGCTATCCGTGAGAAACAAATTACTATTCTGCCTGAGCGTTTCGAAAAAAATTATTTTTACTGGATCGACAATCTCCGCGACTGGTGTATCAGTCGCCAGATCTGGTTTGGTCACCGTATTCCCGTCTGGTACCGAGGTGATGAAGTATACTGTGGCACCGAAGCCCCAGAAGGTGATGATTGGGAGCAAGATCCTGATACCCTCGACACCTGGTTTTCTTCAGGACTTTGGACCTTTTCCACCCTCGGCTGGCCCGACGAACGTTCGGAAGATTTTCAGACCTATCATCCCACTACTCTTCTCGAGACAGGCTACGACATTCTCTTTTTCTGGGTAGCACGCATGATTCTCATGTCAGAGTATCTCGTAGGCGAGGTGCCATTTAAAACGGTGTATCTTCATGGGCTTGTTCGCGATGAAAAAGGTCGTAAAATGAGCAAGTCCCTCGGCAATACGATTAACCCGCTTGACGTAGCCAGAGAATACGGAGCCGATGCCTTGCGTCTTTCACTTATTATGGGTTCTACCCCCGGAAATGATGTCAAGGTTGGTCCAGAAAAATTCACCGCTATGCGGAATTTCGTCAACAAACTCTGGAACCTCGGCCGCTACGTTACTCATCTTCAGACATCAGGCGCTGCAGCATCTACTGTTACTCTTGCTATTTCACCAGCTGATGAGTGGATCATTGCTCGCTTCAATGCCACTTTACAGAATGTCACTCGCCATCTCGAAAATTACCATCTTTCTTTGGCTACCGAAACGCTTCGTGATTTTACTTGGAACGAGTTTGCTGATTGGTATGTCGAGATTCACAAAATCGAAAAAAATGACGCTCTTCTTGTTTTCCTGTACGAATCATTACTAAGGTTATGGCATCCCTTCGTTCCGTTTGTCACTGAAACACTCTCAGCAAACATCAATCAAAATCGACCACTCCTCATGGGAAGTACTTGGCCTCAAATAATTCAATCGGTTTCTTCTCCTGAAAGAAAAGATGAGTTTGCTACTATCATCAGACTTATCCAAAAAATTCGCCAAGTCCGTACTACCTACCATATTGACCCACAAGAGACACTCACGCTCACGCTCGTAGGAAATACTGCTACACTCGAATCATTCACCCCTATTATTGAGCGCCTCGGCCGAATCGATGACGTCCTCATTACCCAAGAAGCTGCCCAGCCAAAAGCAACAGCCAGTATCGGACTTGGTAATATTCATGGGTTTGTTCATCTCGGTGATGTTATTGATATCGAGAAAGAAAAAACTCGCCTGACTCAGGAGAAGATAAAACTTGAAACAGCCATCGCTGCTTTTGAAAAGCGACTCGCCGACCAGCACTTCCGCTCCAAAGCCCCAGCCAATATTATTGCTGTCCAAGAAAAAACACTTGCAGAAAATAAAATGAAACACGCTCAATTAGTCGAATCTATCGACGCTCTCAAATAAAAAATCATGACTGCTCTCGTCTTTATTTATGGTGCCCTCGCGGGTTCTGCAGCGCTTCTTGCTCAAGTATTCTTCCTACTCATTTTTGGAGAAAATGTTTCGCTTACTTATTTTACTCTCGCCTCACTCATCGGAGCAGCACTGATTGAGGAATCGTCCAAGCTTCTTTTTTTGGTACAAATTTTTAAACGGTTCGGTACCAAGACCCTTGTATGGCATACCCTTCTTTCGTTTGGTCTCGGGTTTTCTGCCTTCGAAATTTGCCTCAGCCTTCTTTCTCAAACATACAACCCATCCATTCTCCTTCTCGTTCTGACCAATATTCTCCTCCATCTTATTACTGTTTTCATAATCGGATTCTTCCTCAGAAGTCTCTCTCTATCCAAAACTCGTTTTCTTCTCATCTTACTCATAGTTCTTACGGGTCTCCACACCCTCTTCAATTTCCTCAGGTTACAAACTTAGGCTATTTGCCCTCAACCATACTTTTCTCTATACTATGGTTGTACCTACTCCTATCTTTTTTGTTATCTTATGACCAAACAAAAACGCTCATTTTTTGAGAAACTGACCGGTGCTCGAGATACCGAAGCTCCTCTAGAGAGCTATCAGGAAAACGTGAATATCTACAGCCAAGCTGAGGAGCCAACCAGTCTACGCATGACTACTGGTGCTAGTGACTATGCGAGTGCTCCAGTAACCTCTGGTCGTGAGGAAGGAAACTGGTCTACCCCCAGCTATCCTACTAGCTCACCCATCGCCAGTGGAGACGACAATGCTGATGGTCAGTTAACCATTGATGTTTACCAGACTGATAACGATATTGTCATCAAATCAACCATTGCTGGTGTTAAGCCAGAAGACCTCGATGTCTCTATCAACAATGACATGGTCAGTATTCGTGGAGAACGAAAAAACGAAGAGATTGTTGAACATGGCAACTACTACTATCAAGAATGTTATTGGGGATCATTTTCTCGATCAGTCCTTCTCCCTGTTGATGTGATTCCAGAAAAAGCCGACGCTTCCCTCAAAAACGGCATTCTGACTATTCGTCTTCCAAAAGCCGACACTACTAAAACCAAAAAAATCCAAGTGCGTGGTTTCTAGCTGACAGCAGTAAATAGTGGCCTGAGATGGCAAAAGCATGATGATACCATTCTCTTTTCGGTTGCATGGGTTTTTCCTGAGCGCCTCATTCATGAGCGCTCTTTTTTTCCTGTGTTCGCCCTCTTCAGTTCAAGCAGCTGAAATACCAGAAAAACTCTCTCTCGTAGCCGGAGATACTGTCCGAGTAATAGAACATGCCGAACTCAAGAGTTGGTTTTCTGTCGGACAAACTACTATTTTCTCTCCGTTGTACTCTCCAGAGATCGAGTATCCTCAGATAAAGTGCCCTTCCCTTTATTTTTATTGTGAAGCATTTATCTCTCGAGAACTCCTCTCTCATTTCGTTAGCCAAGAGACCTTTGCTGTACAAGAAAATAGGGTACGTGAACAAGCCCTCGCCATCATAGAAGAAATTGAACGGCCACCTATCAACGCCAAACTTACCCTCGACGAAAACAACAAGCTGACTATCACCGCCGAAGCCGTTCCGGGAATTGCTATCGAACGAGAAACAAGCCTCAGGGCACTCATTCAAACACTTCAGACCGAAAATACCTCTGCTCGAGAAGTAAAGCTTCCCACTACTCTAGTACCTGCCAAGGTTTCTCGGGAAACTATCCATGATCTTCGTCTTGATACCGAGCTTTCTCAGGGAAAAACCAACTTCCGTGGTTCGCCAAAAAATCGCATATTCAATATCCATCGAGCAACGGAGCAGTATGATGGGCTCGTTATTCCTCCCGGTGAAGAATTTTCCTTTGTAGAATACCTCGGCGAGGTAGATGGCGACCATGGTTATCTCCCCGAACTCGTTATTCGGAATAATAAAACGGAACCAGAATTTGGTGGTGGTATCTGTCAGGTTTCTACGACGGTGTTTCGAGCAGCCCTCCTTGCTGGACTTGAAATCATTGAACGAAAAAACCATTCCTACCCAGTTCAGTATTATAGACCATACGGTCTTGATGCCACCATCTATATCCCTCGTCCAGATCTCAAATTCAAAAACAATACACCGGGGGCTATTCTCATAATGCCAAAAATAGCTGGTACTGAGCTTACAGTAACTTTCTTCGGTACTTCCGATGGGCGTACAGCCACGATCGATGGTCCGCATATTCTGGAGTCCAATCCTGATGGTAGTATGCGTACTATTTTTACCCAAATCGTCAAAGACAAAGATGGCAATGTATTTATCAATGATACTTTCCCCAGCAACTACAAATCTCCAAGCCTCTTTCCTCATCCAGGAGAAGAAATCCTCACTGAAAAACCAAAAAACTGGTCCAGTCGTCAGTGGAAAGAATACAAGGCTATCCATCTCTAACTTGAACATTTGACAGCTTTTTGACTTTTTCTCTCACGAGAGTACACTAAAAACTATAGTTCTTTAGCTCAGGCATACTTATTCTGAAGGGACAACCTGGGTACAATCATTGTATTCAGACTGCCCCTTCGGAACTTGCAGTTCCCCGAAGCAAGGGCGCAACCCGTAACTCTGGAGATCCCCATGACCCTGCGAACCTCGACTAAACCGCATGCCACGATCATCAACGCCGCACTGCATCACCTGTCGACCTCGGCCCGCTCGCCCCATGCCGGTGCCACTGCACCCACGTTCACCGCGAAGCAGGCGCTGCTGAAGATCGGCAACGAAGGCAAGGCCACGACGAAGAAGCTCGGCGAAGACGGCAGCAAGAAGGCTGGCGTGCATCTCGGCCACCACATGACGACGACCCAGAACAGCAGCCACCTGCAGCACCTCGGCCGGCGCTCCGGCAGCGTGCGCCACGCGACGGGTGACGGCGGCTGGACCAAGCTGGACTGAACGACCTGTTCGAAGGGCCCAAGACGGCCCTCCCTAAGGAAGGAGGTGATCCACATCCTTCGGAGATAGAATCCGTACCTCGGATTTGAAACTCCAAATAGCGCCCCCTCGTGATGAGGCTACGACGCTCCCGACCCCTCGGATGCTCTCCTAGGGGTCTTCATTATTTACTTGACTCACCTTCTATTCTTCGCTACTCTAGAGCCACTGCTTAGTCAGTTGTTTTTTGTTTGGGTGCATAGCTCAGTCGGTAGAGCAGTGGCCTCTTAAGCCAACGGTCGTAGGTTCGATTCCTACTGCACCCACCCATTTGCTATTTAACAGAGATAATGTCGTGTTACTCGGGTCTAAGCCCCGATAGCTTAATGGATAAAGCAGGACTCTTCTAAGGTCTTGATGGGAGTTCGATTCTCTCTCGGGGCACATTGAGAAGGTTCCCTGCCAGCAACGCTAAAGCGTAGCTTTTGCAGGTTGGGATTCCCTGCCTGCCGGCAGGCAGGCTTCCGGGGACACATCAAGTTTTCAAAGCACCTAGTGGGGTGGCTATCGTTCAATGGTAGGACAATGGTTTGTGGTACCATGAATCAGGGTTCGATTCCCTGTAGCCACCCCAGTGGGTGTTTTTATTTTTACTTGACAGGCTACCACAATGTCGACTACCAGAATGGTATACTAAAAACGTAACCATTTACTCTAAACGTGTATGTTTATGCGTGACTGTATGCGAGCAGCTTGGGTGCCAACAGTAGCAAGAGTGTTTCTCGCTCTCCTCTTCGTCGTTGGCGGACTAGGTATGCTCATGAATTTTGAAGGGACCGTTGGTTATATTGGGAGCCTCACCAATACTAGTGTCGCTACTCTTCTCACTGTTCTCGCTATTGTCTTCAAGCTCGGTGGTGGTGTTATGCTCCTCGTTAACTGGCGAACTGCACTTGCAGTAGAAATGCTTGTAGTCTTTACTGTCCTCGCTACTATACTGGGACATACCAGCTTTACGGGTGATCCTATGCAGGATCAGATGCAGTACACCCAGATTCTTAAGAACCTGGCTATTATTGGAGGACTCCTCCTCATGGGACGATTGGTAGCCGAGGAGCATGATGCTCCCCAGGCTTAATTATATTTTCAAGCAATCCTCAATAAAAACACCCGCTCCGGCGGGTGTTTTTACAAGGTTTCTGCTAAGCTCCAAGTATTTTATCAACGATACCATAACTCTTTGCTTCCTCTGCCGACATAAAATAATCTCTATCAGTATCCTTTTCGATCTTAGTTAATTTTTGACCAGTATGCTTGGCCAAAATCTTATTTAATCGATCACGCACTTTGAGTATATGTCTCGCGTGAATATCAATATCTGTTGCCTGCCCCTCCACCCCGCCAAGCACTTGATGGATCATCACCTCAGCGTTTGGAAGCACGAAACGTTTCCCCTTGGCACCTGCCGAGAGAAGCACTGAAGCAGCCGAGGCGGCTAGACCAATACAGATAGTCTGAATATGAGGTTTGACATACTGCATCGTGTCATAGATTGCCATAGCAGAAGTAACTGATCCACCAGGTGAATTGATATACATTTTTATATCCTCTTTAGGATCCTGTGACTCAAGAAAAAGCAGTTGGGCGATGACGGTGTTGGCTACCTCATCACCAATAGGCGACCCAATGAAAACGATACGATCCTTGAGGAGCCTTGAGTAGATGTCATACGCTCGCTCGCCCATATTAGTCTTTTCGATAACCATTGGGACGAGATAATTGTTCTGAGGAGTTTTCATAGAGAATTCTTACGAATTACAATCCAAGCTTCTCCAGATACTCTAGCGTCTTTTCATTGGTTAGTCGTCCCCGTACAGAAGTATAGAGTCGACTCATATCAATATTTTTCTCAATCTGCTGCTGACTCTTGTAGTACTGGAAGATCTTATTCATCTCTGTTTCAATAGCTTCACTTGTCACTTCGATATCTTGCTCAGTCGAAATTTTTTGAAGCACGAGTTCAGCTGCAATACGCTTCTTGGCCTGAGGAGTCCACTCGGCCCGCAATTCTTCTTCGGTCTTCTTGATCTGGCTCAAGTAATTTTGCCAGGTAAACCCCATCATAGAAACTTGTCCTTCAAATTGACGGACCATTCTTTCAAGTTCCTCACTCACCAATACCAGCGGATAGTCGAGGGTAGCCGTTTCTACCACAGCATCCAGGATAGCGGTTCGCCACTCCTCTTTTCGCGCCTGTTTTTTCTCCTCAAGCATACCTGACTCGATACTAGCCCGAAGAGTAGCTACATCTTCAAATTTCCCCAAACTCTTCACAAAGGCATCATCAACAACAGGAAGTTTCTTTTCCTCCACTGTCTTGAGTTTAACGGTAAACTGAGCTGGCTTACTTGCCAAATGTTTGGCATGATACTCTTTTGGGAAAGAGAGTTCAAACTCTTTCTCTTCGCCCACCTTCATACCCTCAACCGCTGTCTCAAAACCAGGAATAAAAGCATCTGAGCCAAGAACGATGGCATGATCGGTAGCTTGACCACCCTCAATCACCACTCCGTCTTGCTTCACGGTAAAATCTACTTTGACGCTATCCCCTGATTTGGCTGGCCGATCAACTGAAACAAAAGTGGCTCGCATGTTAGCCAAACGATCTATTTCGGCATCAATCTCTTGCGCATCAACCGCGACTCCCTTCTTGGCTTCAGCGGCATTTACCATCTTTACCTTCTTTTTCCAATCGCCCAAAGTAATCTCTGGTAAAACATCAGTTTTAATCGTAAATACGAGTGGAGTCTCAGCTGCTACTTTCTCAAAACTTATCTCTGGCCGGCCAATAGCCTCAGCTTTCGCTTCAACCAAGGCTTTGGGATAGGCTTCGTGCACGGCGTGTTCAGCTGCTTCAACCAGGATAGCTTCTCGTCCAAAACGAGCCTCGAGCATAGCATGTGGGACTTTCCCTTTGCGAAACCCAGGCATATTGAGATGCTCAGCCATATGCTCAGCTGCATGTGCTTCGTGTTTCCCCCAGGTTTCCCAGGGAAGAGTTACCGTAATTTCCAATCGTGATTCCGGGAGTTTTTTTACATTGACTTCCATACGAGATAAGACTATTGAACCAGAAATAAATTATGCTTCTTTCTTCATGAACTGCTTCTCATACAGCTTGATGGAGCGCTTTACAGCTGCCACCGCATCTTTCTTACCCTTGTATCCATGAACCACCACTTCATTCTTCTTCCCCTTGAGAGCTTTGTAGGTCTCAAAGAAATGTTGGTACTCTTTGAGGTTGTGCTTATTGATATCCTTCAAATCCTTCACATCATCCCAACGCTTGTCCTCAACAGGCACAGCGATCACCTTGTAGTCTGAATCGCCACCATCAATCATCTCCATAATAGCGACTGGACGAGCTTTGACGAGAATACCAGGGGCGAGTGGGAAAGTGGAAAGGACAATAACATCAAGCGCGTCACCATCATCCCAGAGCGTTTGTGGAGCAAAGCCATAATCTACTGGATAAGGAGCTGATGAATAATTGGCTCGATCGAGTTTGATAAGACCAGTCTCCTTGTCGATCTCGTATTTATTGAGGGATCCTTTAGGAATTTCAATGATCACATTGATTACTTCTGGTGTTTCATCACCCAGCGTCACATCATGCCACAAGTTCATAGTATCAATCTTAAATAATTAGAAGGATAATTATTCCTGCTCAGCCTGAGTGACTGCTTCAGCAGGAGACTCAGGAGATTTTTCCTCTTCATTTTCTCCCTCTTCAGCCGGAGCTGATTCTGCATCACTGGTCACATCGATGCGCCAGCCGGTAAGTTTGGCAGCCAAGCGTACATTTTGACCACGCTTCCCGATGGCGAGCGATAGCTGATCGCTTGGCACCTTGACCAAGGCTTGCTTCTCTTCTTCATCAAGAGTTACGGCGAGTACCTTGGCTGGCGAGAGAGCTGCACTGATAAATTTTTCGGCATTATCATTCCACTCGATGATATCAATTTTCTCACCACCAAGTTCATCGATCACTGCCTGGACACGTGTCCCTTTTTGCCCGACACATGAACCAATCGGGTCTACTCCCTCCTCGCTCGTAGCGACCGCAATTTTGGTGCGGCTCCCCGCTTCGCGAGCAATAGCCTTGATCTCCACAGTACCAGCAAAAATCTCTGGTACTTCAAGGGAAAAGAGGTGTCTTACCATCTCTGGATGAGCTCGCGACAGAAGAAGCCCTGGTCCCTTGGGATCAGACTCTACTCGTGCGAGATACACTTTGACGTGTTGACCCGTGCGGTAATTTTCTCCAGGAATTTGCTCCGATGGAAAGAGGATACCAATAGATTTCCCCAGGTCGATAAAGACATTGCGACCCTCGATGCGCTGCACTTGGCCGCTGACGGTCTCGCCTTCCTTTTCCTTGTATTCTTGGAACATGATCTCCCGCTCTGCTTCGCGAATACGCTGGATGATCACTTGTTTAGCTGTCTGAGCGGCCACTCGACCAAACTCCTGATGATTCTCGAGAGGAATTTCAATAAGATCTCCAAGCTTGGCCCCCTTCTTTAGCGGCTGCGCATCCTCTACCGTCAGATCACGTTCTGGATTATAGCGAGGAAGCTTTTCCTCATCAGTTTCCTCCTCGGCCTCCTCTACTGCTGGAGTCATCTCAGCTCCCTCTTCGCCCTCAGCTACCGGTTCGGGAACAGTAAAATCACGAACGGTATCATCCACCACCTCTTTCACGAGAAAGAAATCAGCTGTCTTGGCTACCTCATCAAATTTAGAGATAATCACTTGGCCCTTTTTACCATAATCTTTCTTGTACGCCGCAGCCAAGGCTGCTTCAACAATTTCGATTACTTTCTCACGGGGAAGCCCTTTCTCGTCAGCAATCTGCATGACAGCGCTTCCGAATTCCCCCAAGCGTCCCGAAAGACTTTCGCTGTCATCTCGAGTCGCCACTTTTTTGGTTCTTGGCATAGATATAGTTATTTAAAATATTTAGAAAATTACAAAATTTCGATAAAAAATGGCTCGCCGAAGCGAACCAAGAACAAACTATCACTACTCCCAGAGTATACCCTCATCTCTTTCTCCTGTCAATCTCTTGTATACGACCCTATACCTCTTTAGCATACTTCCCACAAAGAAAACACTCCAAGTACAACATGTAACATAAATAGCGATAGCGTTTTAAGTTACATGTTATGAAGAGAGATGGAAACGTTTGCGAAGATGGGGCGCTACATCAATATCTACCGCCTCAAGCACCCGGACATAACGTCGAAGCCCCAAGTATTCAATCACGAAGTCAAGCTCGCTCCGACAGAGATACGGATACACCAGGACACTTTTTTGGAGCTCCTGAAAACCCAACTCGACTAATTTTCTCCGTAAGACATCTCGTGATCGTTTTTTATCCTCTGGGATATCAAACAGGACTACCCGCCATTTTTTATCCCAATGAGTATTTTTTGGGAGCTTTAATTCAGCGTAGTTCATAGCCAAGACTTTGGTCTTTCCTCTCTCCGTCAACTTCATCTCAGTAATCCCATTTGAGAGCTCTCGGATTTCAACCAACTTCGACTCATATAAACTTTCTATGACTTTATCTATATTTTGGTTGTTAATTTCACGCCAAGCTTGAGCTGCTAACTTGAGCGCATAAAAATATGTTCTCGATGATCTCGTAAGCGAAAGCGTTCCCAATGTTGCCAACAGTACCAATATTTTTTGCTGTTTTGGTCCTAATCCTCGCATAACTCTCTTCGTTTACTCCTCTATTTTTAGACTATGTAGTATAACATGCGATAGCGTTTTAAGTTACATGAGATATGGAGGAATGGAAAATAAATATTACAAATATAACCCCATGGTTGTTTTTAGCCAAAAGATAGCTCAAATAAGCCTCAAAACTATCATCTTTTTGTATTGACTTTTTACGTATTTTGTGCTATCATTCAGTGTTGCAGAATAAGTCCGTGTCTGTATGCAACTTGGGGGTAAAAACCCGACTCACTATACAGACACTGTTAACAATTGAACTCAACCCTACAACCGGCCACAAGGCCAAGGAGTGACAACATGCTCAACTCGCCGGTCGTGCAAACCATCTTCAAGATGTTTGCGGCCAAGGAATTCGGAGAGCAGGTGGTCAATATCGCTGCCAGCTTTCTGGGCAACAGAGCGAAGTCTTCTACAAGGCCGAGCAGCGATGCTCCCCAAGAGGAGGCTTCTTCGAAGGATGTTGCTGCCAACAAGGCCATGAAGGACGAAGCTCATGAGCTGCACGCGCTGCTCAGGGCCATGTCCAACCAGGACCAGAAGACGGGTATCTTCTACGAGATCCCGCCGGATCAGTTCTGGATCATGCAGAGCATTTGGACGCGCCTCCCCAAAGGGGCCGTTAAGAAGCTCTTCGATGCCTTTGCCACCCAGATCGTCACCAGGAAACATACCAAGGTGACTGGCTGGACCAAACATCCAGCACCTGAGGGTGGTGGCAAGCCCAGGCCTGACACTCCCGAAAAGGAGGAGATGGTCATAGAAGAGAATCTGATGGGCCCTCAGCTCATCAGTGGGCTCGTCTGGTACACGATGCAGGCGCAGTCGTCACCCAAGGTTCCGGCTGTCCCGTCAGGGACTGATCCCGAACTCAAGGGGGTGATCTATGTCGTCGAGATGCTCAAATCATCCCAGCGACTAGCCAACCTCCAAGACGACATGACCAGTAGCGGAGACAAGGCTGCTGCCCTCACTGCTCGCAAAGCAGCGGAGGGCGATACGCTCCTCCATCTCCTCATGTTCGCTTGGAAGTTCAGCTGGCGCGAAGCCCAGGACATCTGGAATTCGCCCCATGCCAAGCTCCTCCGCACCAGAGCCGACAACGCTACCGACCCCAAGGGGGTCCGCCGTCACCATGAGGACCTGCAAAGGTATCTCCTGGAAACGGCACGCCTCACGGCCGACCAAAAGCAAGGGCAGCGAAAGCAGTCCGGAATGCGCGGGTGGCTGAGAAGCTGGAGCTGGTTCATTACCGGCATCATCTTCCTGCTGCTCTTCATCATCATCCCTGGACTCCCCATCAACTGAGAGTCCAACAGAGGAAAACCATGGAACAAAGCACTGACTTCTCGGGCTGGTCTGCCATCAAGCGGCAAGCCCAAGGGCCAGGTTTCTGGCTCAAAGTGCAGCTTGCTGCACTCGTCTACCTCGCTGGACCCACTCTGGTCGCTCTTGCGATCAATCGTCAGTTCGGCATGGACTATGTCTGGCTGCTCTTCATCGTGATGCTCGTGGTGGATTACTTCGTCATCACCCGGTACGAGCTGTGGGCTGCTCTCCTCGCAGGGAGCAGTGTCTACAGCCAGCTAGGCGGCGAGGAAGGTTTCTCCAAGAAGGACTTCTGGGAGACCGTTCCAAAGGCCCTCAAGAGGGTCTACGGTGCCATCATCGTCACCTACAAGTGGCGGTGGTTCTCCCTCTTCGCCCTGTGTGTCGTTCAGACGCGCGGTAACACATTCCTCGCCTACCCGATCATCGCCTGTGCCTTTGTGGTGATCATGGCCTCGCATCGCTATGTCAGCGAGTTCGAGGCAGAGAAGGCTCGGCGTCAGGTGTACTACGTCTTCTCAAGCACACTGTTCCTGACTGTGACCTACGGTGCCATCATCGGTTGGTTCCCAGAAGTGCGTCCCTACATCACTGCTGGTAGTTCTGCGTACCGCATCGAACAAGACATCAATGCCGCGTACGAACAAGAGCTTCAGAACGATGCTGATCGCATCGGCAGGAAATTGAAGAAGATGGACCCCAGGCTCACCTTCGACCAGAAGGTGGAAAAGCTCACTCCTGAAGACAGGGCCGCTTGGGAACGAGCTACTCGTGGGTGGACGCGTGAGCAAGCGGCTGCCATCAGAGAACGAGGCATGCCAGCTCTCAAGACGACCCTCAAGGAAATCTTGCCTCAAGGGGTACAAGACTGGTGGAATAGTCCGTGGTTCAAGAGAGATGTACCGGCTGCAGCACCGGCTGCGTCGGCTCCATCGCCAACGCGGACGGCCTCTGCTCCGGCAGCTGCCCCCGCTTCGGCCCCGGCTACCCAAACCACCTCTCTCTGGCAAGGAAATTACATCCCGAATCAGATGGGTCTAATCAGACTAGGAAGACTGAATGGACGGTACCGAGTGACCTGCACAGGGGAACGGACACAAACGTTCTTCTATGGGGGTTACACTCCCTCTCAAGAATTCGTGATGGACTGCCTGGGAGCATTCCGCTCGGCACAAACGTCGAACGGAACAGTCATCCAGGCCAGCCATCCACGAATTGACGTGTACCGGGGCGATCACCGTCCGGACAATACTCGTCCTTATGGTGAGATCATCGCTATTGTCGCTGGTCAGCCAGTGGGCATTGCCCAAGGGCAGTGCCAAAGCGTGAATGGCGAGGTCCAGGTGGGTCTCAACATTCGTGATGTCGACTACCGGCACACCAAGGGGATACTCAACGTCAGGGTTGAGAAGTGTTAGTATAAGACTCCGCACAGCGGAGCAAACGGCGGGCGACTTGCATTCATGCAGGCCGCCCGTTTTTCTTTTTTATCTCCAAAAAATCCTATATCAAAGGGCTGGCACTTAAGAGTGTATCAACCGCCTTAATAACAATCCATCCCGAAAGAGCCACAATCACTCCAATGATGGAGTATTTCATATTGCGCTTGGCTGTCTCGACCATTCCCTCATCACCAGTGGCAAAAATATACTGAAGTCCCGAGATGATAAAACCCAAAATAGCAATAAAACCGAAAATACCCAGTATCCAACTAATAAATGAGGTAAGGATTTCAACAATTGATTTTTCTGAGAGACCAGTCCCACTTGGGAAACACACTCCTCCTATCTTACTGCCGGTACATTTACTTCCTGTCACACCGCCTTCCCCTTCTCCCCTACCTCCATCGGGCATATCACAGCAAATCTGATTACTCCCCACATCACAACTTCTCACAGAGAGGGTCTCTGGAGCAACGCACGACGAAGCCGAGCGACAAGTACCACCCCCTATTTGGCACTCATTCTGACCACCAGCAGACGGCATTTTACAACATACCTGACCATTCGAACAGCTCTCTGTATTATCGGGAACTTCGGGAGCAGTACATCCACGAGATACCTGGTGACAACTACCAGTACATGTCCCACCGCCAGAAGAAGCTGGGAGACAACAAACTGTATTATCGGTGCAAACTGGATCTGCAGCAAAATTACTACTGGGACACTCGGCGATCATCCCGCAAACACCGCCATCACCGCACGTCTGGGCTAAAGTAAAAGGAATCTCCAAAGTCAGCCAGCCCACCACCATCACAAATGCTATACTCAAAAAAATATTTTGTTTTTGCATACAAGCAAGAATTATGATGCGCTTTTAGAAGGCATTATTGGTGCCCTTTAGCCATGAGTCTACCGCCTGGACGATGACCCAGCCCATCAGAGCGACAATCACTCCGATTATAGAGTATTTCATACCATTTTTTCCCTTCTCAGCCTGACCCTCATCGCCTGCAGCCGTGAGATAAAAGATGCCCGCGACTACAAAACCGATAATAGCGATGAAACCGAAAATACCGAGAAGCCAAGAAAGCGTTGAAGAAATGATCTGATAAATAGCTCCTCCAGGAAGACCTACGTCTTTGGAATTTTTTTTACCAGCCTCCCAAGCAGCATTGGCTGAAGCCGCCATAGACATAAACACTAGCACACCTCCCAATACACCAAGAAACTGCTCTCGCATTTTTTTTATCATAAGCAACATTATTTTTTCTAGTATACCATATCTCTCAGAGTAATATCACAATAAGTTGAGAACATTCGTCTCCCATTGGTTCCCCACACGATGTGGTACTGGTGCTGATGGTGGAGTGATAGACTTTCAGATCCTCATGCAACCATCCTACCACACTCCTTCGGAGCGGGTAGGAATATGGTTCCATTCATCCCCGCCCTCCATTCATCCTCTGTAATGGGACTCGTTCCGGATAGGGTTTGTTGGGATAGAATAAAGTCCTTCGCGATATATGGAAGGACTTTATTCATTTAGTGCTACTGGGTCGGACCATTCAGGAGCGTCTCTCCCTGCGAATTTGAGGTATCAGTAGGTGTCACGGTTGCTGGAGTTGTCGGCCCTGGTTCGGGAAGTGAATTCTCGCTTGGAATATTTCCCTTACCACCGCGAAGATTATCAATCACTTGATTAACCTGAGCGCGGGTCTGTTTTACAGCAGACGCCGTACCATCTTCTTCCGGTAAGAAAGAAAGAATCTTCTCATACTCAGAAAGTGCTTCAGTACGCCGATTGGTCGACTCGTACAGGAGACCAAGGGAAAGTCTCACATCAATCAGACGTTCATTGGCAGCAAGGACCTCTTTATAGAGCTTTTCTGCTGTGTTGCGGTCCCCATCACCATTACGAAGCTGGTATAAGGCTGCCAAATTATACTTGAAGGAAAGATTCGCTGGAGCATACTGCAAAGCCTTGCGCGTACTATCAATAGCAACATCTAGCTGCTTCAGACGAGCCTGGGCCACCGCCAAATTATAATGGGCGATAGCAAGGTTTGGCTTTTTTTCTGCTGCCTTCTGGAAGGCCGTCAGTGCCTCCTCATACAGAGCACTCTTCTCTGCCCCTGCTTCTTTCCCATCAGCCGTCAAACGTTTAATCTGACCAAGCTTGATCTGGAAAAGTGGGTTTTGTGGTTCAAGTTCTACTGCTCGCCGATAAGCCTCCTCCGAACGAGGAAGGGCATCCGTAGCAAAGAGGCTCGCATTTTCATAGATAAGCCCTAGCGCTTCGACAGAAAGCACATCATTTGGCATAAGATCCTTGGATCGGGTACCACTTGCCACACTTTCACGAACCAAAAAAGCGATCTTATTTACATCACGATCAGCCTCTGGTTTCCGGCCCTCTGCATTGGCGAGAGCCATGTATTCCTGACTTAATCGAGTGAAATAGCGTCCTTCTTGCGGGTAAAGACGAAGTGCTTTGATATAGACAGGGATGGTTGTCTCCACTGAAGATGTCATACGACTCGCCTTTCCCATGGCAACGTCAGCTACCAACACCTTCCCCATAAAGACAAAGAGGAAAGCAACGCCAGCAGAGACAACCATAAAGACGAACGCGAGAGCGAGAGCGAATTTTGGAGTAGCACGAAGTGAGAGCTCGAGATAGCGTTCCTCCGAACCACTTTCAAGAAGTAGTGTCCCCAGAGCGAGAGCAGCCAAAAGAATTCCAAGGATAAGGAGCGTCGCATTGATGGGAGCCATGAAGCTCGCAATGAAGAGCATCACTGCTACCGACCAAAGACCGAGCGAGGCTAATTTATTCTTAGTCTTATCAAGCGTCAATAGATAGAGACCAATAGAGAGGAAAGAGAACCAGACTATCAAAAGAAGAATCGTTCCAACAATACCCACGGTAGTAAGCGCTTCAAAAACCAGTCCTGTCCCCTGGTAAAAGCGCAAGGTATAAAGACTATTATCATTGAATTCCTGTGGCCGGTAGAGTGAGAAGGCGTAGCCATACGTAGCATTGCCTGTTCCAAAGAGCGTATTTTCTTTGAGCGACTCCTTGGCCACTTGCCATGAGAGCTTTGTATTGGGAGTTACTTCGACAGGAAGATTGGCTCGCGTAAGACTATTGGGACCAATCATCAGGAAAGAGAGCACCACCACAAAAACCACCATAGGGATCCATGTCCACTCACCCGCTGGCCGCACGATCTGAGCCAATACATAGATGAGGAAAAATCCGAGGCCGCCAAGCATCACTACCCAGTTCACAAAAGGATAGAGTGCCAAAAGCAGGAAGAGATTGAGTACCAGAGCAATCCCCAAAAGACCCGACCACACTTTCTTTTTAAGTCCACTCAGTGTATTCCCTTCACGGAACAGCAAAAAGAAAGCTGTGATATACAAAGGTACTGTAAGCGAGAGGAAAAGCCCCAACGTCGACATAGAGCCGATTAGAGAGAGTGGCGCAAACTGCTCCCAAGCAGCTGGGAGAAATTTAATCTTCATTATGACCAAGAAGGTCCACACACTCACTAAGAAAGCTGAGATGAGGAAACTCCGGAACATGAGCATCATGCGCTGAGCATTAAAGTGGCTCAAGACAAAGTAGTAAGCGAGCACCAGTGCCGTCACCGAAAGAAAACCTCTTGAGGGATCACCAAAAAAACCCCAAAAACTATGCCATCGGTCAACAGAAAAGACAGTAGTAACAATCGTAAAAAGCCAGAAGAGAGCAATCGGGATATCAAGCGGTGTACGGCGAATCCTCATCTCGCCAGTCATCACCCCTTTTGAAACCCAAGCTACTAACCCAATCAAAAGACAGAAATAAAAGAAGATCTGTTTCTCAAAAGCAATCCCCTGAAAAGTCACCCCCGTGAAAAAAATCGGGAGACCAAACATAAGGAGTCCCAAAACAAAAGTGATAATGCCATCAAAAACCTTGGCTGTTCGGGAGTGGCCCTGCATTGACGAAACACCAGGACGACCAGGTGCCGTCTGTGACATTGATTTTACTTGAGGAGAAACGTTCGCACCTGACACATCACCATTGACAGGTGAGAACTGAGTTGATCCACCAAAGCGAACAAAAGATGGTCTTTCGGTTGACATAAACAAACAACCTAAAAATAGAGAAAAATTACGATACGCCCATTATACAAGGAAGCTACAGAAGTTGCAAAAAGGCTTTTTCCCCAACAATATCTGACAGACGTATCACGCAGAATACCCTGGAAACGCACTTCTCATGAAGATTTTTGAAGTCTTCCATATATTTACGTTCAATCCCTTTCGTCTCGTAGCGTTCCTACCTTTTGTAATAACTCTTCTGAGGTTTTCTTCCAAGAGAACTTTTTGGCTTGTTGGAGAGCTTTCTTCTGGAGACCATCCCGATAGTCCTTATCGCCCAGGATCTGAGAGAGGGCTTCACGAATTTCATCTGGCCGATAAGGATCAACCAAGACTCCAGCCTGCCCAATAATTTCAGGAAGCGAAGAGGAGTGGGAGGTAATTACCGGTAAACCACAAGCAAGCGCCTCGAGTGGAGGAAAGCCAAACCCCTCATAAAAAGACGGGTAGACGAACACACTGCCTAGGTTATAGAGAGCTGGTTTGTCGTGCTCATCAACAAACCCAAGAAGATGTATGTGATGTCTCACTGGAGAAGTCCGGACCGCCCGAAGAAAATCCTGACATTTCCATCCAGGCACGCCAGCAATCACAAGATCATATTTGAGAAGCTCGCCTACAGCACTCTGGTGAAATGCTTCGAAAGCCCGAAGGAGACTGATCAGGTTTTTACGTGGTTCAAGTGTTCCCAAAGAAAGAATAAATCGGTACGGTAACTGATACTTTTTTTGCACCTCAATCAGTTCAAGTGAATTTCGATCCAATAGTTGATTTTGATTCCTAATACCGCTGTAGATAATTTCTATTTTCTCTCTTGGTACCTGATAGCGATCAATGATATCACTGGCGGTAGATTGAGAAACAGCCAAAATACGATCTGCCCGTCTTAATAAACCTCGCAAATTTACAAGATAATGCCACAAACGCTGCTTCCAAGAAAATGTTTCTGGGAACAGCTCAAAAGAAAGATCATGCACCGTTACCCAGAGCTTTACTGATGGAGAGACCGCAACAAAGTTCATATTGGGAACGAAAAAAACATCTACCCCCCCAATGAGCCGATCGAGTTTGGGATAACGAAGATACCAAAGAGAAAAGTTCAACAGTTTATTCGGGATGCGAAACCTCCGTACGGTCACATGAGAAAAATCCTGCGCGAAAGAAAGATTTGGTTCAATCCCATTCCAAGCATTAAAAAAAAGGACAAACTCATACTCCGGATGTGCCTGAAACATTGCTGAGAGTACTCCTCGGATATATTCTTCCACTCCTGAGTGTTTCCCTCCTGCCAAAGCCCGAATATCGATACCGATACGCATACGCCGTTATATCAACTCTTCAATTGCCTCCAAATTCAATTACTATCTCCCTCAAGAAGTTCTTTTCTTGAGCGCACATATTTCTGATACTCTTCAACAAAAAATTGGAGTAGAACCGCCCAAAAAGCCAGGAACACTCCCCCAAAGATGCCGGCCAAACTCAAATGAGAAGCGCTCCACTTCACCTCCTCAATCACCGGATCTTCTGATAAAACAGTAAACCAAGTCTGATCACGAGCATCTTCATTGAGTGAGGTAACATAGGCACTCGCTGCAAAGTCAAGCGCTTCGCCCAGTTGAACGGCCTCTTCATAACGCGATGACTTGTACTGAATCAAAATTCCATTTGTTCCCCGTTTGACCACCCGAAGTTTTGCACCTACATACTGGTCATACCCTTTACCAGAAAGTCTTGCCCTTTCAGCGACCACGCGTTTCCCTGGGGCGCTTTCAAGATATTGAGTGAGCGTTTCAGCCAGTTTTTCATCAGCCTGAAAGCGGTAGTACTCATCATAGGCGTAGTCTGATGACTTCTCTAGAGCAGTCCGTGTAACACTCAGGAGCACCTCTCCTCGGTACTGGCTTGGTTGAGTCATCCAAAAGACAAAAGCTGCACACAAAATTAGCAAGAATACCCCTCCAAAGGTTTTCCTACGTTGCACAAAGAGAGAAATAAAATCGTATACAGACATAATTCTTTCGTTACAAAAAGCTTACTTCTTGAAGAGCGCTTGATGCTCATAAACTGCCGTCTCCACGAAGTTCTTTATTCTATCCTTAAACTGTCCCTTGTCAAACCGCTCAGCCCGAGCACGAATAAAATGAGCATCGTATTGTTCAGGATGAAATCGATTAAGTGCTACTACCAAAGAATCAGCCGTTTGCTCCTCAAAAAATTCTCCCATCTTCCCCTCCTCAAGATGCTCAACGATATCACCACCCCGATAGGCAATTACCGGCCTCCCGGAAGCAAAGGCTTCCTGTGCGACGATCCCAAAATCTTCTTCCTGAGGAAAGATAAAAGCTCGACACTGAGCATAGTATTTAGGGAGATCCTTGTCAGGTACACGATCAAGAAATTCTACTGTTGGTCCAGCCAATTGCCGCAAACGATCATTCTCTGGACCACGACCGATAATCTTGAGTGGGAGCTTTAGTCTATTGCAGGCCTCGATAGCAATATCATGCCGCTTGTAGGCAATCAGTCTCCCTACCATCAAGAAATATTCCTGCTGATCCTCCTTATCTGCTACAAAGAATCGATCAATATCAACCGGTGGATGAATCACCACAGCCTCTTTGCGGTAGTATTTCGCAATCCGCTTCTTTACAAATTCAGAATTGGCTACATACTGATCCACACGATCAGCTGAAACCTTGTCCCACACTCGGATAGGGTTCATAAAAGCCGGAACAAGCCGCTTCACGAATTTAGGAAAACCAAAATCCTCAGTATACTTCTGACAATCATCCCAGGCATAGCGCATGGGCGTATGCACATAGGATATATGCAGCGTCTCTGGCCGTGTCAGTATTCCCTTGGCGTAACTCGACGAATCCGAAACAACAACATCATACTGCCGAAAATCAAACTGCTCAATGGCAAGCGGCATAAGCGGCGGAAAAAGCCGATGATGCTTCCGTGCTAAGGGACAACTCTGAAGAAACGAGGTGTAAATACGTCTTTCTTCAAACTTCCCCCGCATCGCCTCTCGGTCATGAATAAGCGTGTAGATAGGTGCATAGGGCCAAATCTCACCAAAAGCCTCCAAAACCCTTTCGGCTCCACCATACTGCACCAAATAATCGTGTACTAAAGCAATTTTCATCTCAATGATGCTTATAATAAGTTCTCCCTTATTGTACCCGAGAATAGTCGATGCTTCGACTCTGAAGAAGATGAGATACATAGGTAACACTCTGAAAGGAGCGGATTTGAAGAA
>CAZRXW010000010.1:0-36191 GCA_964604195.1 uncultured Bdellovibrionales bacterium | reverse complement strand
GGGAAGCGCGTTCATCCCTGGGCTGACGCCCAGGGGGTTAGAGACGCGCTAAAACGCGGCTGCCCCGAAATCGGAGTGCAGCCGCTGTCATTTCCGCTAGAATGCCGGCCAAACCAATTTTCAAGGCACTCACTAAGCTAAACTAGCAAGCTCCTCCTCAACCACCTGACGTTCTCTCCATACTACCCGCTCGGCTCCAAAGGCCATAGTTTCTTCAGCGCCCTTTCCAGTAATGAGCACTATATCACCCTCTTCAGCAAGTTCGAGTGCCTTGCGGATAGCACTCCGTCGATCAAAAATTCGATGGTAATTCTCGCCCAGTTTTTTTCGTATGAGGCCAGCCTCTACTTCATCGATAATTTTTTCTGGATCTTCGTAATAAGGATCCTCATTGGTCAAGATAATGATGTCCGCTCGCTCTGAAGCGATGTGAGCCATCACTGGCCTCTTACCACGATCACGGTCACCGCACGCTCCAAAAACATGGATAATTTTGGTCCCAGGAATCTTGAGCGCGAGCATTGTGGTATACAGTTTTTCAAACGAATCCGGGGTTACCGCATAATCAATCACAACATCGATCCCTCTCGTATTGGGCACGAGCTCCATACGCCCAGGAATACCCCTGGTCTCACGAAGGGCTCGCTGCATCGCTCCTACCGGAATTCCTAGCGCCTGACCCGTCGCCATCATCGCCAGAGCATTCTCAACATTAAAAAACCCTGGGAGATGAAGCTCGAAAAAATGTGTCAGCGCCTGAAAAGTAGCCCCCTTAAAATCAAGATTAATATCACTCGCTACCACTGTTGCCTCGGGATTTTTAGTGCTGAAGGTGATTGGCTTCTTGACGGTGAGGCAAAAAACTTCTGGTCCGGTCATATCCGCATTGATCACTCCGATATCTGCGCTGCAAAATAATTTGCGTTTGGCCTCGGTATACCGATCCATGGTGTGGTGATAGTCGAGATGTTCCCGAGTGATATTGGTAATCACCGCTACCTCAAAATGGATCCCCCACACTCGGTATTGATCAAGCGCATGCGATGACACTTCCAATACAGCATACTCACACCCCGCCCTCTGCGCGTCACCGAGAAAGCGCTGCACGGTCCAGGGTGAAGCGGTTGTATACTTCGTATCATTGACCTTCTCCACCCCATTGATTCTCGTAGCGATAGTCGAGGCAATTGCCACTTTCTTGTCTGCCACCTCCAGCATCCGCCCAACAAGTGTCGTGGTAGTAGTTTTGCCATTGGTTCCAGTAATACCGATCACTCTCAACTTTTTTGCTGGAGCACCATACCACCACACCGCCAGTACCGCCTGGGGAAGGTGCCAAAGAATATTTTTGATCGCTTGTGGGACAAGCCTAGAAAGAAAATGCCTCATAACTTCATTTGTTTTTTTGCATTCTGTAGTTTACGGAGCAGGTTATAGAGAAAGTACCGCCCCGACGAAAGGATAATATCATAGGTGCCAGGAAAAATCATCGATGCGGTCGCAGGAGCAAAGCCTTGCTTGAAGCGAGTGATACCGGCCCAAGCCCCGTGATCACCTTTGGTGCTTACGCCACCAAAATTATAGAGGGTGCAACCGCGCTGCTTTGCTTCGCGGATACTCTCCCACTGCAAAAGATATGGGGCCATGAGGTGTCGCCCTTCATCGCTCGATCCTCCATGGAGGTAGTAGGTTGCCCCTGCATGAAACACCAGGAGATTGGCAGCCAATACTTTTCCCTCATGCTCAGCAAGAGCCAATACACATTCTGTCTCAGAAAAAACAGTAAAGAAATTTCGGTAATACTGTTTGGGATGGGGTCGTATTGATTTGCGCTCAGTCGTTGCATAGATGAGATCGATAAAGAGTTCGATATCGCTCGCAGCGCGTGAGAACCGAATAGAGACACTCTGCTTTTCAGCGAGACGAACATTGTAACGAGTCTTTGACTTCATCTGAGCAAGCAGTGTGTTCTCATCAGAATCAATATTCATAACAAGAATCTCTCTCGGCTGCACATCATGTGGTGCTGGTACAATACGGCAATCGGAAAAAACGCTCCGCAATGTTTCAAGCTCGTCGATACTCCCCGGCTCAACCCGTATCCATCCTGCCTTGTGCTCTTTTGCAAGATGGGTCAGTTCCTCTTCAATGCTTGATACTTGATACTTGATACTTGATACATCTAAAACAGGCCCCCTCGGTAAATACACATAGTTTCCTACGATCGGCAACGCTTCAATCACTCCCAAGCCAAACCCACTGCTCACGCAGGTTCTCCCATTGGCTTCTTGGAATTTTTGCCACTGTGGTGACTGGAGAAATGGCTCGCGAAACATACCAAAAATTATTTTTTTCCTAAACTCTTCAGGGCCAGTTTGAGGCGCTCTCCGACATTCCTGATCTCTCCCGGCACCTGTTTCAAAGCTTCCCGGGCTTCGGTCACGGTATAGCCAAGTGCAGTCAGTGCCTCAAGTGCCTCTTGATCAGCCAGCGCTTCGGCTTGGTCAGCGATATCGAGCGACGACACTTTGTTTTGGAGTTCAATAATAACTTTCTCGGCTGTCTTTTTTCCTACCCCAGAAACACGAGTCAAAATCGACGGATCCTTGTTTACGATCGCGGTACGAATCGTTTTGGGATCGGCAATGGCCAAAATAGAAAGGCCTGCCTTGGGCCCTATACCAGAAACAGAAAGGAGGAGTTCAAACATGGAAAGCTCATCTTGGGTGAGGAAACCATAGAGCGCCAGTTGATCCTCTCGTACATGAGTATGTACATACAGATGTATCTCTCCCTCAAGTCCAGCTACTTTTCCTACAGTATAGGGGGACGATTGTACAAAATATCCAACACCTCCCACAAACAAAATGAGGGCATTTCCCTCAATCCTCCCGAGTTGTCCTTTGAGTTCTCGAATCATATCGTACCTATTCTACCATGACGACACTTTCTCCGGGGGTTGCCAAAATAGGCTTTCTCTGCTAAAAATGATGTGTCTCGTTCTCTTTGTTTGAATCAAGGGTTTTCGTTCTTGTTTCGCTTTTTTTTAATTTTGCACTATCTCCTATGCCAATCAAGAAATCGGCTAAAAAGTACATGCGGGTCACCGCCAAAAACACCGCCCGCAACCGTTCTATCAAGGGTGTAATCAAGAGCACGACCAAGCATACTCTCGAAGCTATTCAAAAAAGTGATCTCGCTACTGCCCAAGAGTGGTACAAGAAAGCTCAGAAGGCTCTCGATAAAGCAGCTGAAAAAATGGTCATCAAAAAGAATACTGCTGCTCGAAGAAAGTCTCGTCTCAATGCTCGCGTAAAAAAGCTGGCCACCAAATAAGGCTTATCTTGAGAAATAAAAACTCCCCTCTCCGGGGAGTTTTGATATTTAACATTAAGAAGATATCTCCCTTTGATCCTAAAAGTGAGGAGACTGTTTTTATCGTGCATATCTATACAGAAAAGATACAAAGTTTCTTGATCATTTTTTAATAAAGAAGACCCCAAACTCTTTCGAGTCCAGGGTCCCAAAGAAAAACAGGTCAAGAACTTCAGACCGAAACTAACTGCCCGTTGCTGCAGATTCAGGGTCAGCTTCAGCCTCCACCCCTACTGCCATTGCCTTCAGTCGCGGAAGCGACGGCGCTGGTTTTCCAGCCTCCGCATTCTTCCAGGCCTCGTACAGCCAGCCAACGAAGAGCGTCAGTGTCCGCCAGGTAGCCATCTTGTTCAAGTGGGCCGGATTGTACTTCGTACTCCCCTTCACCGTCCGTTCGCCGCCGTCAGCAGCAGTGATGATGTACCCGCCCGCGATGCGCTTGTACTGACCTTCGACGAGATCGATGCGCTCGGTCACTTCGGAGCCGTCCCGCACCCAGACCTGGCGGTTCGGATGCCTGGCTTCGAAACCGGCACGCACCTCCTTGTAGACCAGGCCCCACGGTGAGTTGGGCCGCCACATAGAGAACTGGATACCGATCTGATAGAGCGCCTGCCGGCCATCCGGATGCCAGTTCGAAAGCTGGCCGCGGCGCCGCCGTGCAAGGACGCCGCCCGTCGGCTGCTCACCCTTCTGGAACTTCCTCCCTTCAGGATGGAGGCAATGGACGCCGAGGAAGGCCATCAGACTGCTCGCCTTAGCAAAACGGTTGATGTCCTGGATCGCAACGACGAGCGGCGCCGCCGTAAGCTCCCCCACGCCTTCGATCGGCTCGAAGACTTGCCACACCGGAAGCGAGCGAAGCAGCCGCTTCAGTTCGCGTTCTGCCCGCGACTCCTCCGTCTGCAAAGCGCTGAGCACGGCATCGTTCGCGAGTTCAGCCTTGATCATGTCTTCGACATCGCCTTCGGGATATTTCCCGGCAGCGCTGCAGAAGATACGGCCGATGGCGCGCTGGCGGATCCGCGCAGCCGTTGCCATGCGTACGAGCATCGCTTCCTGGCGCTGTTCGTAAGCGGCACGGAGGAGGATATTGTCACGTTCGCGGGCACCAACCCGGTAAAAGGATGGCCACGCAACCCGGGCGACCACCTGCAACGCGAGGTGATCAAATGTGGTCTCGACCCGGCGACCGTCATCGTCAATCTTCTTGAGTCGGCTGCGGTCAATCCCCTGCTCGTCAGCGACTCGTTTGAACACGGTCGACGAGATCCAGTAGACCCCGCCAGAACCGAGCTCTTCGAGCCGACGCGAGAGGGCAAACGCAAAGAAGGCACCGGACCCACCCATCTGCGCGAGGACAACATCGCCAGGGCGGAGACCGTCTTCGGCGAAGGCATTCCGCGCAAGGAGGAAGTCGAGTTCGTCGCTCTCGTCCTTGAGATCGACTTCGCGAAGCTTCGTGCCGCCTTGGATGGCGATAGCGAGCTCGGTCGGACGCTTCTCGATGACGACGCCGTCACGGATGATTTCCTTCAGCCGGTGAGCGATGGCGATGATGCGCGGAGCCTGGGCCAGCACCGGATTGATCTCTGCAATTGACGTTTCCATTTGCTTCCCTTTCGGAAGTACATCGCACCGAAGTGTGATAAGTTTGTGAAGAAAACAATGGTGGAGAGAAACAGATGATCTCAGCTTACGCTATCGGTAGGATCTTCTCTCTCCTTGGAAACAAAGTCAACGACTCAGGTTCAAAGGAGGGCCCGAAGCGTTGCGTTGCAACACTTCGGAATTCAGAGGATAGTCGTGCCATCAGACGTTAAACTTCGGATCATCCCCTGAATAAAAGTGACGTGAAGGATAACGACCCATCCAACGATGGTTAGTACATCTCCCATCCTTCACGTCGAAACTAATAAAGTACAAGAGTCTCGTGAGATACTCATTTGTTGAACGATTTAAAAGGACCCTCATCTCACGAGACAAAATGGTGCAACGACGATATATCCTGCATCATCAAAAACTATAAGGCCAATCAACATCATCGCCGCGAAAAAGTCGAGTGGAAGAATTACGAAGAACGTCAAAAAATTATCTCTTCTAACATCCAGCCACTCACTCAAAATAGAGAAATTTCCCAAACTTGAGTGAGGGCCTGAAGCAGTATGTTGCACACTGCTTCAGGATTCAGGGGATAGCTATGTCATCAGGGACTAGACCTCCTTACATCCTCTGAATATAGACGGTGCGAAAAATACTTTAAGCCTCAATACATTACTGGCCTGATCATCCTTCACACCAAAACCAACGAAGAACAAGACCTGAAGCGATAGGTGACTCATCAAAAAAATTATCAGTTACTTCATCACTCCAGGGAAAAGGACGCAGCAACGATAACAGGAATCTCGGCTAAGAGCCATCGTACTACTCATCGGTGCTGCAAGGGGGTTGTGTGGGAAAATAGTACTCTTCTCAGAAACTCTAAGACTACTCGTCATTCTTCCCACACAAAACTATCCTGACTAACCATGTCAGGCGGGTCGATACAGTTCGATTCAAAAAACTAAAGGACTAGTCATCGACTAATTTTTTTATCACAGAATATAATTACTGTCAATACTGACCTACTAGGATCTAGAACTTCCAGACAAAGAGATCGAGAGCAACACCTGGACGAATACGACCAGTTTTGGTAGCGCCATCAAGATCAGCCAAAAGAATGAGTCCAGATCGAAGTCGAGAGAGTGGCAACCTTCCAAGTAGTGGTAATGTTTTTTGAATTGGATAGGGTGAAGTTTTGAGTTCCCGGGCAATAGCTCCAGCATTACCATCCAATTCTTGTGCCAATTCCTTTATCGCCACAAGTCTTCTCAGCTGCCATGCGCACAGAGCCAAGAGACTAAAGGGTGCCTCAGCATCAGTCTCTTCTCTCCGAAAGAGGGCCACCGCTCGAGCCCGATCACCACGAGTCAAATAGTCGAGAGCTACAAATACATTTTGTTCTTTTGGGGGCTGCACACTCATTTCAACCTGAGACAGAGTAACTACCCCGCTACTCTCGAGAGCGAGTCTTGTCGATTCTTGAATAAGTCTTCCTCTATTTTCAGAAAAAATTTCACCTAAAAAAGCCACTGCTTTTGGTTCAAACTTTACTCCGTATTCCAAAGAAATACTTTCCACTATCTGTCGAGAATCCGTATTCCGTCCAGCAGCACAAGTTTCAGCTGTGCCGTGTTTTACCAATTCATTCCACCAAGCCGGGAGTTTTTTTCTTGGCGCAAGAAAATACGACATAATAAGCACCCTCTCAGGCGGTTGATGCTCCACTCTATCAAGAAATAGTTTCCCTTCTTTTTCATCAAGAAATTCACCACCTCGTACTATGACAAGGTGTGGCGTAGCAAAAAGCCCTCCTGACTGGAGAGCAGCCGAAAATCTAGCCCGAGTATTCTCATCCCAGTTTTCCTCAACATCAAATACAAATTTTTCTCCCTGAGGAAACTTTTGGAAGAACTCTTTCTCGAGAATATCTTTACGCTCAGTAAGACAAAATCGATCGGTACCAGAAAGAAAATAATACATAGAAAAACAAAGATTTCATCGTCTAGTATACCCTGAAGTAGGGACAATCAAAAACAGGTGCTTTGACACCTGTTTTCTCTTTTTGCTCCCTCCTTTAATTTACTGGCCTGGCTGCCACTCAAAGGCAGTGCCTGGTTCGACGACATTGACCCAGATCTGCCCTGGGACAAACCGTACTTCCCGACCAGCACTATCATACATATAGAGCTTACTGGCGAGACTAGACTTATCTTTTTTCCAAGTACCCTTTTCTTGTTTGCCGTTCACGTAATAGTACGCATCACCTGAATCCGTCTGATCATACCATGGGTCACCAAGCTGCAAGTTATTGTATTGCCCTTCAATTTGTTCTGATCGAGCAAAAAGAACCGCCACGTTCTTTGGAGCGATCTGCTTGCCATTGTTTCGATCGGTGTCAGCAGTATTGCCCCAAAGTCTTTTCCAGGCATTCGTGTCTTTCTGATAGAGGTACTCCACCTCTCCAGCCCCCGGATAACCAATACGTACCCGACCACCCGTTGGGCGAGACTCGAGAGCCGCCTCTTCCTGATGCGGATAGCCAACAAAGGTATTCTCCGTACTGTACCCGAGCGACTTTCCCCTCTCAAAAGCAGCCTGCACATTGACACGGCTTGTGTCTTCCAGCTTCATCGTACCCACTCGCTCTGCACGATAACATACGTCTGTCCCCGCACCATTCCCAGCTGCTCCAGTACAATCGATGTTATCTAGGATTCCTTCCTTAATTTTGTCGAGGGCAAAGTGTGATCCACCCCAGTGTACATAGATGGCATTGAGGCTCTTGGCCAGCTGGAGAAAATCATGTCGTGAAGAACGAACTGCTCCAGCTTCTTTAGGTAAGGCGCACTGATAGACCGCCATAAGTCGGTTGATAGTGGCCGTAATTACCGGCATCTCAAATACCATATCTGCGTCAGAAAACCCAGCGGCTGGGCGGGCCGTAAGATCGGCTGGCTGCATCACAGCAACCGGACGGCGCTTCATATCGGCGCAAGGAAGTCCTGCCAAAGCACTAACTGAGTCAGGATTCACCGGCTTGGTATCCGCCACCGGTGGCTTGGGGGAATTATTGATATCGATTTGCTTATTCTGCAGAGCAGTCTTACTATGATCGCCCCATAGATACCACACTCCTCCCGCTACCAAAAGCACCAAAATTACAAACAACAGTTTTTTAAACATAGACCTTATGAAAAGCTTAGCAGTGCCGCGTTCTTGATTTATCGCTGACACTGAGTGCAGGCAAAGACACTTCGCCCACCCATTTTTTTTCGCACCACTATTGTACCACAATGCTTACACTCTTCCCCTTCCCGAGCGTAGACAAAGAGCTTCTTTTGAAATCCACCTCGCTTACCTTCGGTATCACGAAAATCACCATCCGTTGTGCCTCGGAGTTTGACGGCTTCACGCAGGACTTCTTTGATTTTTTTATGAAGGAGTTCCGCCTCATCCGCTGTGAGACTCATCACTGAGCGCCACGGGAGAATCCCCGCTCGATACAAAGACTCACTGCGATAAATATTCCCTATGCCAGCAATTTTTTCCTGATCCAGAAGTAGTATTCCGATTGGTCGCTTGGGGTATCGCTGGAGCAGTTGATAAAAATATTCTTGAGAAAAATCGGGTGACAGAGCGTCTACTCCGAGTTTCTCGATATGGGAGTGTTGTTCTACTTCATTTGTCTTGCAAATATCTACCCAGCCAAACTTGCGCATGTCTGAAAAATCTACCCATGAGCCATCGGTAAAAACAAAGCGGTGATGAATAAACTGATTGATAGGATCCTGCCATGCTTTAGCATTTTTATTATGCGCATCTTTGTAGAGGAGGTGTCCCGTCATTTTGAGATGGATCACCACTGAGTAATCATTGTCGAGATCGATGACGATGGTTTTCCCAAAGCGCCTCGTTCCGAGGACTTTCGAGCCTTTGATGAATTTTCGGAGTTTTGGGAGCGGCTCGAGCACCTTCTTCTCCCAATCGGTCCAAAACGATGCCAAAGTTTTGCCGGTAATTTTACGACCGAGCTGCGTCACCACGGTTTGTACTTCAGGAAGTTCAGGCATACTCTCTCACTTGAATACCGTATCATTCCGTATTTATCTCAAAAAATCAAGCTATCATTGTTGACTTGGGTCATTTTTCTTGCTATACTATTCTCATAAAGAACGGGTGGCGACCCGTCTTTTTTGTTTTTTAAATCGTTAAAAGAAAAACTATGGGTATTGAAATGCCTACAGAAGAGTGGAAGAAGCCAACTGCTGACTTCCATCTCGATCCATCAAAAAGTCTTGATGGTGTTAGCACTGCAGAGTTAGCTCGGGAAAATGACATACTCCGTCAAATAGGAGAACAAGGGTTCGATGAACTTGATGATGTGCTCGATCGACTCTCGGAGGCGGTACTCAAAAATCCTGCTGTCGCTCATGATCCAGGATATCAAGCCCGACTTGAAGCAGCGCGAAAAAGACTTAATGAACTCACTCAAGGTCCGCTTCACTAAAAGAAAACTCCCCGCCTCAGCGGGGTTTTTCTTTTGCTCTCAATTTTTAAAAGCCACACTAAATTTCTCCCCAGGTGCTGCCGCTTTCTACCGAAACAAGGAGTGGGACTTTGAGTTTGTAGGCGCTTTCCATTACTTTTTTCAGTGCTTGCCCAAATTCTTCCGCAATCGCTTCATCTACTTCAAAGATAAGTTCATCATGGATCTGGAGGAGGAGAGCTGCTCGGCCAGCATACTCCTCGAGAAGCACCCGTGAATCAAGCATAGCGAGCTTCACAATATCAGCTGCCAAACCCTGGATTGGCATATTGATCGCCATCCGCTCTGCCGCCCGCACAAGCGCTACATTCGTACTATCGATTTCAGGGAGAAGTCTCCTTCGGCCAAGTTCTGTTTCAACAAACCCGTGTTCATGGACATGTTGCTTCATGTCTTCCATGTATTTGGCTACGCCTGAGAATTTTTTGAGGTACCCCTTGATAAACTCGCTTGCCGCTTTCTGATCAATCTTGGCAGCCTGAGCCAAACCGAAAGCTCCCATCCCATAAATGATGCCAAAATTGAGCACCTTGGCCTCACGTCGCATACTATCGGTCACATGTTCTGGATGAATACCATGCACGAGAGCAGCGGTAGTCCGATGGATATCCTCGTTATTCTGAAAAGCCTTGATCATTGTCTCATCACCCGACAGATGAGCTGCGATTCTGAGCTCAATTTGTGAATAGTCAGCCCCTACCAGTTTTTTCCCAGGAGCCGCTACAAAACCTTGTCTCATCCGATGTCCCCAATCCGTACGAATAGGGATATTCTGGAGATTGGGATCATTGGAAGAAAGCCTCCCGGTCGCTGCCACTGCCTGATCATATCTGGTATGAAGCCTCCCATCCCCCGCTACCATACCCGGCAAGACATCTACATAGGTTGTTTTGAGCTTGAAAAGTTCACGATATTCCTCGATGAGGGCAATAATCGGGTACGCCTCACGGAGTTTCTCAAGCTCAGTCGAGGCCGTAGAAAAACCCGTTTTATTTTTCTTAATATTCCCTGTCGGGATAGCAAGATCGACAAAGAGCACCTCGGCAAGCTGCTTGGGTGAATTGAGATTGAAGTCCTTGCCCGCCAAGACAAATATTTCTTTCTCTACTGTTTTCAGTTTGGCTTCGATTTCTTTTGAAAGAGTTGCAAAAATCGACCGTTCAATCAAAATCCCTTTTTGCTCCATCTGAAATAATACCGAAACCAACGGGAGTTCGAGGTTATGAAGAATGGTGAGCACTGTCTTTTCGGTTAACTGTTGACTCGCCACTTCCTCAAGAGAGCTTTTGAGCGTCTGATAAATGCCGTGCAAGGCAAGTGCGTTACCTTCCAAGGTACCAGAAGCGAGCGAACGGCCAACATACGTTTCAAATAAAGTTTCCAAATCAAGCTTTCCACTTGTCCCCAAAACGTAGGCGCTAAGTAGGAGGTCTTCTGTCACCCCTTGGAGCACCGTTTTTTCTTTGGCCAATACATGTTGCATCGCTTTCCAGTCATAGACAAGTTTTGGTTGCTTCACATCAGCTAGATATTGCCCGAGAACAAGCCGCGTTTCCTCATTCCATTCCACCACTCTCCCTTCAAGAGCGCTGGCTAATCCCACTGCTTCAATCCCCGTTCCAAACAGGGACGATTCTTTTTCCTGAAGCATGACAGCCAGGAGTTCTTCTCGATGAACAACAAGAAAATCCTCTAGCGCTCTAGCATCGACAATTCTTTTTGATTTTTTTTCTTTTTTACCTTTCCCTGCTGCTCTCTGTTTGGTTTCCATATCTTGTTTCTCACCTCCTGGTATTCTTTTGAGCAGACTAAAAAATTCGAGCTCCCGCAAAAATCTACTGATCTTCTCTCGATCAAAATCATGCGTTACCGTTGCTTCGAGTTTGAGCACCACCGGGGCAGCAGTATCAATTGTTCCCAATTTTTTTGAGAGAAAAGCCATCTCTTTATCAACTTCCAGTTTCTCACGAACCTTTGGCTTTACCTTTTCGAGGTTTTGATAAATATCCTCAAGCGATCCCAATTGCTGGATCAGTTCCGTTGCTGTTTTTTCTCCGACACCCTTTACGCCAGGAATATTGTCTGAACTATCCCCTCGAAGACCTTTGTAATCAATTAATCGTTCAGGTGGAAATCCATATTTCTCCTCCACTTCTTTTGGCCCCAAGAGTACCATGTCCTTAAGTCCCTTCCTAAGGGTAAATACTTTCACTCGATTCGTCACCAACTGAAGCGTATCGGTATCACCCGTCACAATCACGACCTCTACCCCCTCCTTCTCTCCCTGCCTCGCCAGCGTCCCCACGCAATCATCAGCCTCATAGCCAGCCTTCTCGTAAATAGGAATATTAAATGCCGTGACCAGTTCCTTCACTCGCGGAATTTGAGCATAGAGATCGTCGGGAGCCGCTTCACGATGAGCCTTATATTCCTTATAGAGATCATCACGAAAGGTGCCACCAGGGAGATCAAAAGAAGCAGCTATATAGTCTGGTTTGAATTTTTCCAATACACCAAACAAGGTCAAAGCAAAGCCATACACCGCGTTAACCGACTCTCCTCCTTTGGTCGTCATCGGCGGTAGGGCATGGTAGGAACGATGGATAAGCGCATTGCCATCCAGAAGAACGAGCGTTTTTTGTTTGGTAGTCATAAGTAATATTGAGAGATATTGAGACTATTCCTTCATATGTATTTCCCGCTCGGTTTCGGAAATGCTTTTCAAAGTAATTTCAATGCGCTTTTCTGGGAGAATGCCTTCAATCCGTCCTGGCCATTCGAGGAGGACTACACCTTCTGAGTCGGCACACCATTCGGTAAATCCGAGTCGTTCAAAGTCAGGAGCGCCAAGACGGTAGGCATCAGCATGATACACCCGGGCAATGCCAGTTACTTTGGGTTCTGCTAATTCGTACTGGTTCATGAGAACAAAGGTAGGTGATGGATATGGCGGCAGTGCCCCCAGTCCTTCGAGGATGCCTTGGATAAGAGTAGTTTTGCCAGCGCCCAAATCACCCGTAAAGGTGACCAAAGTCCCGGGTTTAAAGACGAGAGCGAGTTCTTTTCCTCTAGCGAGAGTCTCTTCCCGAGACTGACTGGTCATGTGTTCCATAGGGCGAGCATAGGCAATTTTTGGAGAATGAGCAAGCATTTGACCGCCTCTCGTATCCTTGCTAATCTATTCCCTCATGTTGAATGTAAAAAAGAGTGAGCAGTATCAATAGCTCTCTCCATTGTGTCCTACACTGATATTCTGATCTCCTCCCATGTCGCTCACCAAACCCGCTCAATTTCTCGATCTCGTAAAAAAGAGCCACCACTCGCTCATTCTTCTTCCTCCCCATCCCAATCGAGATATCCTCTCAACAAGTATTGCTCTCGCTCATTATCTGACGAGTCTCGGTAACAAACCTACTCTTGCAGCTACCGGGGTAGAAAAAAAATTAGCAGAGCTCTCTTTCCTTCCTTGTCCATCAGCCATTGTCGAGTCACTTTCTGGCTCTCGGGACTTTGTGCTCTCGTTCAACACAGAGCACAACCCTATTCTTGATGTGCGGACCGAGCGGGTTGACCAGGAACTGCGTATCTACCTCACTCCTGAACATGGCACTATTGATCCGCGAGATTTTTCCTTTATTTTAGCCAAGTATAAATTTGATTTAGTCATCACAATCGGTGTCCCCGATAAAGAATCTCTGGGGGCGCTCTATGAAGCTCATCCTGACATTTTTTATGAGGTCCCTACTATTAATATCGACCATCATGGAAGCAATGAGCAATTTGGTCAGGTAAATCTTGTCGAAGTCACAGCCTCATCAACTGCCGAGATCGTGACTGCACTCCTTCGGGAAATTGGTGATGAGTTCCTCGAGGAAACAGTTGCCGAAGCGCTCCTAGCTGGGCTCATGGCTGCTACGGACTCCTTCCAGAAAAAAACCACTACGCCCCGCGCACTTGAACTTGCCTCCTATCTCATGAGTCGTGGTGCTGATCAACAAAAAATCGTGAAGCACCTCTACAAAACGCAGCCTCTCCATCTCCTTAAACTTTGGGGACGGATCATGAGCAACATTCGCTCCCATGATGCGCTCTCTCTTATCACGGCCACCGTTACTATCGAAGACTTGGTCCAGGCACGCTCCAGCATTTCCGATCTTCCGGTAGTCTTGGAAAAGATCCGAGGTAACTATGCCGGGGCAAATACCTTTGCTGTTTTCTATCTAGAGGGAAAAGAAACCACTCAAATTTTTCTCAAATCAAACCAAGAGGGACTTCTTGAGAAACTCACTCCTCATTTTCCTGGGAGCTTCATATCTGATGAAACCCTCCAGGCAAGTTTAAAACTTTCTCCCGAGGCAACTGAAACATTTCTCCTCGAAAAACTCAGTTAATCAGTTCAAGAAACTATCGAGAAGCAAGTGAAGGATGCTAAAATGAGAGCATTACTTTTTTGCTATGCCAAAAATATCCCGCCAAATTACTCCTCAGACAAATATTCACGCCACAGCATCAGAAGAAGTGCTGAAGAAAATGAGAGAAGAGGCGATCGAGGATGCTGCTGAAGCACTCGCCAATGAGACCGGACTCCCCTACCATGATCTCCATCTCTTTCCTGTTGACGCCGATGATATCGCTCTCATCCCAGAGAGTGACGCTCGCCGACTAAGGGTGGCGAGCTTTCAAAAAAATGGAGATAAGGTATCGATTGCTCTTGCTGACCCCAAAGATGAATCTGTCGTAAAGTATCTCCAGGAGCTTGCCGATAAACAGGGTTGGCAACTCTCTCTTTCGGTAGCATCCCAAGCCTCTCTGGAAAAAGTATGGGATCGCTACCAAAGCAGAAAACTACTCGAAACTCTCGATCAAATGCAAATCAGTCTTGAAGGAGAGGATCTTACGAACTTTGAAAAAAATTTCGAGTCACTGAGAAAAATTGCCCGCAATGATGTCCCCACTTCTGAAATCATCGAAATTATCCTTGCTGGCGCCACCAAACTCCGAGGAAGCGATGTCCACATCGAAACCCACGAAGGTGGGGCCCGCCTCCGGTATCGTATCGACGGGGTACTCCAAGAAATAGGTGATGTCTCTGTATCCGTTTATCGACTACTCTTGGCTCGCATCAAAATGCTCGGCAACATGAAAATCAATATCCGCGACCGAGCCCAGGACGGGCATTTCTTTGTCTCGGTTGATGGAAAACGTATTGATATTCGCGTGTCTCTTATCCCTGGTCAGCACGGCGAAAACATCAACATGCGTCTCCTCAACAGCGAAGACGTCAATGTAGATTTGGGAGATCTTGGCATATACGGCATCGCCTACGAAGTTCTCCAAAAAGCTACCCGGAAGCCCAATGGCATGATCCTGAACACTGGGCCAACCGGATCGGGCAAAACGACCACCCTCTACTCCATCATCAACAAAATTAATAATCCATCCATCAAAATTATCACTGTCGAGGATCCTATCGAATATGCCATTCCTGGTATTGTCCAAACGGAAGTATCCAAAAACCGAGACTACACCTTTGCCTCTGCACTCCGTGCCATCGTTCGTCAGGATCCCGATGTCATCCTTGTAGGTGAAATACGTGATGATGAAACTGCCGATACCGCTGTTTCTGCCGCCCTCACTGGTCACCTTCTTCTCTCGACGCTCCACACCAATAGTGCTATTGCCACTATTCCTCGCCTTCTGGAACTTGGAGTAAAGCCCTCTCTGATCGCTTCTTGTATGAATGTCATCGTGGCACAGCGTCTCGTTCGTATCCTCTGTGACAAATGTAAAGAACCCTATCTCCCTTCCAAAAAAACGATTTCTGCTCTCCACAAACTGGTAACCCTTATCCCTGATGCTGGGAAAACGCACAAACCCGAAAAAATTGAAACTCTCTACCGTCCCAAGGGATGCTCGCACTGCACCTTTACTGGCTACCGCGGTCGGAAAGGCATCTTTGAAGTAGTTGAAATGACAGCTACTATACGCGACATCATTAGTAATCTCGGCAGTGAAAAAGATGTCTTCGATGAGGCTCGGAAAAATGGATACATCACTATGGGAGAAGATGGTCTGATCAAAGTTCTCGAAGGAGTTACCACCATGGAAGAAGTGTGGACCGCCACCGGAAAAGATGATGCTCTCGCTGAAATATACGCCGAGTTTGAGGAGGAGACCACCTAGGTTACCCTCATCAAAAAGAGAGTAAAAATTTCAAAGCCCGGGCGGTTTTCACCACTCGGGCTTTGTTGTTGAGAACAACACACCAGGACTAGGTTTAGCCCTTGGCCTTTTGGGAGCGTCGATACAGTTCGCCGCCGATCTCGAGAGCAGTCTGGACAAAGGCAAGCCATTTTCCTTCGCCGTCGAGATTGTCCAAAGCCAAGAGGATCTCGAGTTGTTGATCAAAGGTTCCGGCCCCCCGTAATTCCTTCAAGTCTACCTGGACATCAGTTCCAGGCTGAATCTCTTCCAGCGCCAGCGCATAAAACCCTCCCGGGAGCAACAGCATGGGGCAGAAAACTCCCTGCCGATCCATGTAGGCTGAAAAATTGACTGTTGGCTTATCGCTCGACATTTCCGTCTCCACTGTTCCACTGCCGGGGAACAATCGGGCCACAATGGCGACTAAAAGAACTCGGGACAAAAAAATCCTCAGCTGTAGACAATAGTCCTCTGGCATGGGAGCCGGAGGGATAGAAGAGTGTCGAGGTGTAGCGCAGCCGGAACCACCCTACCCAGTCTTGACTCTCGCCGAAGCGAAAACTCATCCTGAGGTTTGAGAAGAAAAGATAGTGCTTCCCAAATTGTCTACATGTGAGGAATTTCTTATTTCCTACACTCAGTTTTGGAGGAACAAAAATCGGCTATCAAAAAGCCGTATTGAAATGAATATTTGTTTTGAAGCACGAAGTGACATGATATCACTTCCTTGACAAGCTGTCAAGTATAGAAATATGGCTTAGATAAGCCATATTTGCATCCTCCCTCAAGACAAAAAAGGGTGGTAAAATGGGGAAGAATCAACAATACAGAATTACGAATAATGTATTTGCAATTTATCGGTTTTAGGATTTCTATTCTTAGATCTTGATTCCTGATTCTCTATTTCCGAAAAGACTATGCTCAATACCTCTCTCGAAAAAGAAGAAGACAAAGCTCTCGATACGACACTCAGGCCCCAAGGCTTCACTGAATATATCGGCCAAGAGAAAATCAAGAAAAACCTCGAGCTTTTTATTCAAGCAGCCAAAAATCGCAATGAGTCAATCGACCACGTTCTCCTCTATGGACCAGCTGGGCTCGGCAAGACCACTCTCGCCCACATTATTGCGCGAGAAATGGGGGCTGGTATAAAAGTGACGAGTGGTCCAGCTATCGAACGAGTCGGTGACCTTGGCAGTATCCTCACCAATCTCGAGCCAGGAGACGTTCTCTTCATTGATGAAATTCATCGTCTCAATAAAACTATCGAGGAGGTGCTCTACCCCGCTATGGAGGATTACAAGCTGGACATTATCATCGGCAAAGGACCAGCCGCCCGCACTATCCAGCTTGATCTTCCACGGTTCACTCTCATTGGCGCCACGACCAGACTTGGAAGCCTTACTAACCCCCTCCGTAACCGATTTGGCTCTATCCATAGACTCGAATTCTACACCGCCGAAGAAATAGAAGAGATCATTCGTCGCTCTGCTCGTATCCTTGGAGTAACCCTCGACGAAAGTGGGGCCAAGGAAATTGCTGGGGCGAGTCGTCGCACTCCTCGCGTCGCCAACCGAATTTTGAAACGGGTTCGTGACTTTGCCGAGGTACACAACAGTGGTCATATCACTCGCGAAGTAGCGAGTGATGCACTCGCTCTCTTTGAGATTGATAAACTCGGTCTAGAGCCAGCAGACCGCAGCATGCTTGGGGCTATCATCGATAAATTCAAAGGTGGTCCCGCTGGCCTCCAGGCTATCGCTGCCGTAACTGGAGAGGAAATGCACACGCTCGAAGACGTTGTTGAACCCTACCTTATACAGATTGGCTTTCTTGATCGCACTCCCCGTGGCCGAGTAGTTACCGCTTCAGGCTATCGCCACCTCGGACTTGTTCCTCCTCATGAGAAATAAAATCCTCAATAGGATTTTGGGAGTTTGATGTCTAGATAAGAACATCAACCCAAGGTATACTAAAAACACTCAAACAAACATGCAGAATTTTTTTGGACTATTATATTTTGTTTTCTTCAACGGCTGTGTTATCGCGTCCCTTTTCATTTTGTTTCACTTACTCCGTTACGCTCTCGACCGGAAACTAGCCCTTCTCATGAGCCTTATTTTCACCACCGTTACCCTTGTTCTCCTGGCAGCGAATATCGCCCTCTACTTTAGTCTTCCTCTTGAAAACCTCTTGCCAAATAGTTATCCTCTCTCCTCGCTATGACCAAAGACTTCAGCCGCTACCATTTCCGAGGCCAACGAGAAAATGAGGTTATCCTCTCAGTGATACATCGGCATTGGTTTGATATTGTCACCCACTTTATTCTTATTGTTGTCTTTGCCGGTCTTATTGTAGCGAGCCTGTTTGTACTACCTGCTTTTTCTTCGGACTCTGGGATTCTCACCAACACTGCCGTTATTCTCTTTCTCCAAAACACCTTTCTCCTCTTCCTCTGGATGTATGGTTTTTTGGTGTGGATTGACTACTATTTTGACGTTTGGATCATTACCAATGAGCGAGTCATCAATATCGAGCAAAAGGGTCTTTTTGTGAGAACAGTGAGCGAACTAAAATTTTCTCGTATCCAGGATGTTACTTCCGAAGTGCGCGGAATGATCCCAACCATTCTCAATTTTGGTGATGTCAAAGTGCAGACGGCCTCCGAGGAAGATTTCTTTCTCTTTCGCCAAGTACCGGATCCATACCATGTCAAAGACGTGATTATGGAGCGCCTCCGCACCGAGCGTGACGAGGAAATAGGCCGTGTAGTTGCCGCGACCCAGTCACACGCTCGCCCCCGCTCCTTTGGGGCCTAAACTTGCCTCTCGGCAAAAAAGCTTCTAAGCTAAGAAGCTGATAAGCTTTTAAGCTATTCTTATGTCTGGACATTCTCATTGGGCTACTACCCATAGGGCCAAAGGTGTCAATGATGCCAAGCGAGCCGCTGTCTTCACCAAGTATGGCCGAAATATCATCATCGCCGCTGAGCATGGTGGTGGTAATCCTGACAGTAATTATCTCCTCAAAATCGCTATCGATGCAGCCCGGAGTGTCAACATGCCCAAGGAAAATATCGAGCGAGCGATCAAGCGCGGCACGGGCGAGCTGAAGGATGCAGCCAAAATTGAAGAATTCACCTACGAAGCCTATGGCCCTGGTCAGGTGGCTCTCATCATTGAAGCAGCTACTGATAATAAAAACCGTACCGTGAGTGAAGTGAGGTCGATTCTCACCAAGGGTGACGGCAAATTTGTCCCGACTGGTGCTGTTTCCTTTATGTTCCGCCGGGTCGGTCTCATCACGTTCTCGCTTGAAAAGTGCTCGGCAGAGACTCTTGAAATCGAGACTATCGAGTCTGGGGCTGACGATTTTTTTACTACTCCAGAGAGTTTTGTTGTCATAACTGCCATTGACCAATTACAGTCTGTCCAAGAATATTTCAAATCAAAAAATCTCGTGAGTGAAAGTGCCGAACTCGGATATATTCCCACTCAGACAACTACACTCGAAGACAAAGATATGGACGCTTTCAATAGACTACTGGAAACCCTCGACGACCACCCCGATGTCCAGAAAGTCTGGGACAACCGGGTTTAGTTTTCTTTTTTCCGAAGTACAAAAAGAAGTGTGTTGGGAATAGTGGCTGCTTCGGAATTTTTTGTCCCCCAGTTGAATGAATCTACCTCAACAACTTCCAAGCCATTTTTCTCAGCGTTCTCTCCAATATAGGCTTCGAGATCGTGGTAATAGTAATGCAGAGTGGTATCGAAAACTTGGACCGACATCGGTTTCCCTTCGGCCGGCTCCTCATTTTTCTTCTTCAATTCTTCACGGCAGTAGTCTGGGTGCGGCAAACTAATCACTGCCGAAGCCCCCGGCTTCAAGATACGAGCAAGCTCGGTATACCCGTCACTGATATTTTTCAGATGATGAAGCGAGAAGCGCGAAACCACGAGATCTGCCGAGCTATCAGGAAGCGAGGTATGGCGCCAATCACCCTCAATGACACGAATCGGCCCTCCTTCCCTCTTGTCTTTTTCCGAAAGCAACCGCATATGCGCTGATGGTTCGATGCCAATCACATTTTTGGCTTGTGTCGCTGCTTGCCATCGTCTGAGATACTCACGATTGGACCCGGTGCCTATATCATAGACTGTCCCGAGAGATTGTCCCTTTTGAATATTTTCAATCGTTCGTTCCATCGCAATCGTTGCTCCGTCCGTCACTTTGTCCACACCAAAAAATTGCTCTTGACCTACCGTGTACTTTTCAGCAGTCATTCGATCATAACCAACTGTTTCATGTTTCTCAGGTTTAGGGATATCGTATGACATAAATAAATTTGAGATTTGTTACCTAGTATATCAAAAAGAAAACCGGCAGCGTTTGAATCAACGACTGCCGATTGACGGGCTTACCTACTCTTGGGCAAGGAGTGCGGTAATCTTGCCCGGACAGCGGTTGGCTGATCCGTCGACTTCGACACCATCGTTTTCAAAGAGGATCGCTCCGCCACCACTATTGGCAATGAACTTGGTAACTACTCCAGCGGAGCGAAGATGCCGAATCACATCAGATCCTGTCAACGGGTAAGCCGAGAGACCATGCCCGATGAAAACGATCTCCGGCTCAAAGCCTTGGACCGCCTGGAGACAAGTATCCAGCCCATTGAAAATCTCTGTTTCTACTTGGTGCTCTCGATTGATCCCTGAAAGATTAATCAGGCGTTCAATATCACGCTTCCTATCATCGATAAAAAGAACTCGCATTTCCACTCCTTAGCTCTACGGAACCGGTATCATTACCGATCCTGATTGAGCCCCCAAGTCAACGCATTGCGCTACTTGGGGCGTGGATCACTCGTCGCGACCTATCTTCCACGGAAGACTAGCGAGGTGCCGCCAGTCACTCATCTCCCTCGCGTTATGGAATCCACGGAGACGGATCCGGACGACCTCCTCGATGAAGGCCTGCTTCACGGGGTTCCGCTCCGCTACGGCCTTGAGGCCAGACTCGCGCCCCTCCCGCTCAGCATAGAGCTTCTCATAGTCCGGCACCGATTCCCCGTACCCGTAGTCGCGCGGGTTGTCGAACCAGCGTGCGTGGGTGAGGAAGTTATCGAGGAGCCGGTCCATGCAGCCGTAGTCGCCGACCTCGTCCGAACGCTTCACGGCCTCCTTGTACAGGGCCTTGAGATGCTCGTACTGGCGAAGTTTCCACAACTTCTCCGTAAAGTGACTTAGCGCGTGGGTCCAAAGGACTACCCTGCGGTTGCTGTTCCGCCCCTTGGCCTGAATGTAGCCATCGGCGTCAAAGGTGAGGAAGGCTCGTACCACTGCGACGAGTTCGGTCTCGTTGATCGGACCGTGGTACTCACTGGCTGCGTTCGAAACGCGGGCTTCGACTTCTTGCAGTTGTTTCGTATCCATCTTCATCTCCCACACCATCTCTCGTTACCCAACTTGGGTCGATCGAGAGGTGTGCCTAGGCCTTAGGAGAAAGGGAGGTATCGATCACTCCCTGTATTCCTAAGATCTAGTTGGAGGCTGACTGGAAAGAACTTGTTCGCTTTCCTATCGTGAAGCCATAGTATAGCTCAAATTTTCTATACTGTCAATATTAATATGTCATATTTTAAATACATTTTTACCTTAAAAAAAGCAATAATATGATATACTGTAAATATATTTATGACAGATTTAGAAATCACAAAAACCAAACGGTCAAAAATACTGGAAAAATCTGTTCTCTCGGAACATGAACGGGCAGCGGCCATGCTCCAGGACTTTGGCCTATCCGAAAGTGAAACCGCGGTCTATATCGCCCTCCTCGAAGCCGGAAGAGAACTTGGCGGCTCAGATATCGCCAAAAAGGCCGCTATCCCCCGTCAATACGTCTATACCGCCCTCCCTTCACTCCATGAACGTGGTCTCGTCATCGAGATCCCCCATGGCAAACAGTCTCGCTATAAAGCTGTTTCACAAGGAGAAATCGAAAAAATAGCCAGACGAAAGCTAGTTGAAGCTGAACAGATTGTCCATGAGCTCTCCACCTTTTCACGTCTCGGTTATGAACAAGACTTCGAAGTTGTCCAGGGAGATGAGGCTATCAAGCGTTTTGAGATGGAAAATGTCGAAAAAATGGAGACTGGTGACACAGAATATATTATTGGCGGTGCCACAGATGGATTTACGAAAGTCATGGGGAACACCATCAACCGATACCTCAGCCACAAGCAAAAAAAGAACATCTGTGTGAGATATCTGGGAAGTAACAACGAGGAATCTTATTACAAAAAATTTATTGGCATTTACCCGAATCAGGAGTATCGTTTTATGGAAAAGCTTCCGAGGGGCGTGGCTCATATGGTTGTCCGCAAAGATTCTGTTAGTTTCTACACCTTTCTCAATCCACCGCTCATCTATATCGTAAAATCCCCTGCCGTCGCCGAAAACTATAGACTTTTCTTTCTCATGCTCTGGGAAATGGCGCAGTAAAAAGAAGAAGCGTCGTAGGATTTCCAACGACGCTTTTGCTGCTTCATTTCTATTCCGCAGTTAGCAAGCTCTGCGGCTGGTCGGTGTTAGCGATCAATGATGAACCACCGCCCGTCTTCGTGCTCTTGGACGATATACTTCTCGTCAATCGCACGTAGTACGAACAGCGGGCCACTACTACCCCGAACTACCTCCCTGGCACGTTCCGTGCTGTTTTCTGTCCAGCAACCACAATTGCACGGATGGAGGACTACCAGCTTCTTTCCAAGCTGGACCTTGGGAAGCCTGTGACTCGGAACCCACCACCAATTTCCAAAGCTGTCCCCATCACGTCCACCATGAATCTGGACTTCATTGGCTTCGAAAACTTGGGTTTGCTTGACTTGCATGATGTCTCCTCACTCCCTACTCTCGTTACCCAATACGGGCCGATCAAGTGGAGTGCCTAAGTCTTAGGATTCCACGCGCTATCGATCACGCGTGAAATTCTAAAACCTAGTTTGAGAATCATGGTGTTTCAAAGGACTTTCTCTAAAAGATTTCGAATTGCTTCAAAATCTTTATAAAGCTCTCGTCATAACGCGGACGAGAGAAACGCGACTGCTTATCCTACCCCTCGAAGGATCCTGATATCGCGAACCACAGCGATCGTCGCAACAAGTGTCATCTTTGCCTCTTTTTTATAGAGGTTATCTTTGCTCCAGACGGCATCTGCGCCAGCCATCATGCCTGATTCATTCCTCTCTTGTTCTCCGGAAAACATGATGATGGGTATGGCAAGACCACGGCTGCGAAGCATGCGGACGACATCAGCTCCCTCGCTCAGTCCCCTTCTCCATCCCAGCAAGGAACCGTCCATGAGAATGACATCGAACTTCTGCTTCTTGAGGTGTTCTTCCATTTCCGTTTCCGTCGTAGCAAACACAAACTCGGCACTCGCCTCATAGCGCTGATAGAGAAAGGGCATGAAACACGGATCATCGTCAATGACGAGAACATTGAGTCGGTTCATGTAGGATCTCCTTGATTGAAAAGAACTGTTTCTCTACAAGTCTCCGAACCATTTCGGAAACTTGATGGAGAGGAGAAGTGTTTGATTCAACGCTTCTCCAAAACTTTCGGAAGTAACGTCCCCGAATGTAACGGCAGGTTATTGAAAGGGACTGCATTCCCCAACCACTCAGCTTACTCCCGCCAAATCTGCGTTCCTGAGTTTACGACCTCTATCTCGAGGCCCTGAAGCTTGGAGGGAAAACACCCCGAATGCTTCACAATCTTGTTTACTCGCAAGACCTCACAAGCACGTCGCATTGGCAGACCCCAAAACCATTCCTCCATCTGAAGCATGGTTTGCTCCAAAAACTCGTCGTTATCACCACATTCCAGATTCCTCCTCGGAAGACGGCTTGCTGGCGTACTGGTATTCGAGTGTCCCACTGTTCGGTAGGACACATGGTGGACCTCACCACGCCAATCCAGTTTGATGTGCACAAATGCGGGACAGTTTGCTGGGTTACGGTCTTGTGTCCAGACCAGGTAGCCTACGTCAAACTGCTTGGGGGTCCTTGAGAATTCCCATCTCGTACTCACAATGAACGCTCAGGTTGATTCGGGCGATTTGACCACGGGCAACAAGGATTTCGGTAGCGTGATCTTGGAACATGATGACTCCTTTCCCCAGAACCCCGAGGAGCGGGTGGCGTTTATGCCGGTGGTTTGAAAGAACTGGATCAAATTATTTCAGGTTTCCCTTACTCAACTTGACTCCGTATTATACTCTGAAAACAGCATAATGTCAATAATACCGTCTATATTTACGCAAATATATGTCCTATTTTTATACTATTTTTTGCTTTATTATAGCTATTTAGTTTTATTTTGCTATTTTATTTGTCAAAAGTATTGACTATTTTATGAAAAAGGTATATTATAGGGTCATGGAACACTTATTGGATCCTCTCAAAAATCTCGGGCTTTCCGAAAAGGAAGCTAAAATATACTTAGCCCTGCTTCAGCTTGGACCGGCTACCCCCTACCAGATTGCTAAAAAGGCCGAATTGAAGCGCCCCACAGCCTATGTCATCGCTGAGGAGCTAGTAGAAAAGGGTCTTGTCGTTCATGTCCCAGGTGAAGACAAGAAACGCTACATCGCCCGTACTCCTGATGCCTTTATAGAAGAACAAAGTGAAAAGCTACGAGCCGCCCGAGCTATCCTCCCAGAACTGCGTTCGTTCCAAAAAGGCACCGCTGAAAAGCCAAGTATCATGTACTACGAAGGGGCCGATGGCATGCGTCAGGCCTATGACTATAAAAAGCACGAACTTCACGGGAAAGAAATTGTTGGCTTCTTTGCCTCGCCGGAAGATGCTTCGCCAGAAGTGACCAAGGTGTTTCTCGAATGGAATGAGTACAAAGAAAAATATGGTCCCAAGGTTCGTGGCATTACGGTCGACAACTCTAATCTGAGAGATTATGCCAAGTACCTCGAACCGGGGAAAGGTAGCATTGAGGCTAAATTCATGCCTCCAGAGCTCTACAGCGCCAAAGTCTCTATCGAATCCTGCGACAAACAATTTGTCCGTATCTGCCTCATCGAAAGTGCCCAAACCCTCATTGTTGAATCGCCCAAATTTGCCATTGCTATTGGTGAGGCCTTTGAACTCCTCTGGGAAGCGCTGGAGGGGAAGTATGACCGACCACGAGCACTGACATTTGATCCAGAATAATACTGCCTCTTTATGCGCATTTTAGGTATCGATCCCGGCACCGCGACGGTCGGATGGGGTATGATAGAAGCAACCCATGGGAAACCAAAAGCTATTGCCTATGGCCATATCGCTACTGATAAAGCCCTCCCCATTGAGACTCGCCTCCAAGAAATCCGGAGTGACCTCACGACTATCATCAAACGCTATCAGCCCGATCGTGCAGCCGTCGAAGAACTCTTCTTTTTCAACAATCAAAAGACTGCAATCACCGTAGCCGAAGCAAGGGGTATCATCCTCTTGACACTGGCGGATTTCTCTCTTAGTATCGCCGAGTACACCCCCCTTCAAGTAAAACAATCCCTCACCAATTATGGCCGAGCTGACAAGCAGCAGATGCAGCTCATGACGCAAAAACTCCTCGGCCTTTCTGCTCTCCCTAAACCTGACGATGCTGCCGATGCTCTCGCTATTGCCCTCTGTGACTTCGCTCGGTATAAAATGGAGTCAGTAGGTAAATAATTTTTTCTTTCGTTACTAAGGATTACTTTTAATACTTTTGCCGCTCTATTGCGGCAAACCTTTTCTATGAACTACCACTCGATTGTAAATTTCTTTGTTCATGCTGGAGTACCTCTAGAAACAGTGTATCTCCTTCTTATGCTTCCAGTAATCGCCACCATTGTGGCTTTCTCAAGACAGATTATTGGAGTCAAGGCCTTCGGTATTTATACCCCCTCTATTATCACCTTTGCTTTCCTGGCTTTTGGAGAAAAAGGGCTCAAGTATGGTATCGCCATCTTTTTGGCAGTGCTTGGCGTTGGCATCCTCTCGCGCTACCTCCTCCGATATTTTCGCCTCCTCTATCTCCCCCGTGTCGCCATTACCCTCTCTATTATTTCACTCACCATTCTCGGTATCCTAGCCCTCGGTGCTAGTCTCAAGCGTACCGGCCTCGCTGCTGTCGATATCTTCCCGCTTCTCATCATGATCACCCTCACGGAAAAATTTGTCGCTACCCAGATAGAACAAGGGTCCAAGACTGCCCTTATCCTTGCATTCGAAACGCTCGTTATCTCAGTAATCGGTTTCTTTATCGTGAGCCAGGCCTGGATCCGTGACTTCTTTCTCCACTATCCTTGGGCCATCCTCTTTACGATTGTTATCAATATCGGACTCGGTAAATGGACCGGGCTCCGCCTCATCGAGCTTATTCGTTTCCGCACCATTCTCAAAGCGGAGCGCTAATCCTATGTTCTCTTTCTTTCAGGCTCAAAAGGCCATCCTCGGAATGAATGCCCGCAATCTCGACTATGTGCGGCCGTACAATCATACCAAAGGAAAACGAATTGCCGATCAGAAACTCCTCTGCAAGCGAGTGCTCAAACAAGCTGGCATTCCTGTCCCGGGACTCATAGCCAAAATTAAGAATCAAGCAGCCCTTGATGCTTTCGATTGGAATACCCTTCCCAACAGTTTTGCTCTCAAACCGAATCGGGGCTTTGGCGGTGAAGGGATTCTTGTGGTTTATGCCCGAAAGAAAAACCATCCTGATACCTGGGTAAAGGCAGACGGGAGCACTGTTACCGTTGATGATCTCAAAAACCACATCCGCAACATCCTCGATGGTTCCTTTTCTCTTTCCAACAGTCCTGACATTGCCTTCTTTGAAGAAAGATTGAAACTTTCCAAGATTCTCAAACCTTACACCTATAAAGGGATCCCTGACATCCGCGTTATTATCTTCAACCGTGTGCCAGTTATGGCCATGCTTCGTCTCCCGACGATAAGTTCGGGAGGAAAAGCAAACCTTCAGCAAGGGGCTATCGGTGTCGGTATCGACATGGCCAACGGTACTACCACCACAGCTATTATTGGCAAAGGGAAAAGGATTGAGTACGTCCCCGGGACCAGACTTCTTCTTTCTGGTATCAAAATTCCTCGCTGGAAAGATATTCTAACGATGGCGGTCACCGCTCAAGACGCTACCGGGCTCGGTTTTCTCGGTGCCGACGTGGCCATTGACCGTGACCTCGGGGCGGTCATTCTCGAGCTTAATGCGAGACCTGGCCTCTCTATCCAGCTCGCCAACATAGCTGGCCTCAAGGAGCGTCTCGAACGAGTGCGCGGGCTCAAGATTAAAAGTGTTGATCATGGCGTTCGAGTAGGAATGAATCTTTTTGGTGGCGAAATCGAAGAAAACATTGAGGAGCTTTCAGGGAAGCATGTTATCGGGTCTATCGAGAAGGTTAAGTTCATTGGTAAAAACGGCGTCGAAATCGAAGTCGAAGCCAAGATTGATACCGGTGCTGATTCAAGTTCAATCGATCGCGGGCTTGCCGAAGAACTCGGCTTTGATGAGGCGCTCACTGTTTTCGAGTCAATTCCGAAACCAACTGTTGCTAATCGTGAGGAAGCAAGTCAAGCCGAAGAGAGAATCCGAAAGGAAATTTTTGGCAAGCACCCTGATCTTGCTGACGTCGCTTTTGTATATTCATCAAACGGTTTCTCGCTCCGTCCCAAAATAAATCTGACCCTCCTCCTAGACAAACAAGAGATCTTGGCAAAGCCAACTATCGTTGATCGTTCATCACTCCAATATCGTGCTATCATTGGCCGAAGAAACTTAGGCAGTTTCTTGGTTGACGTTAGTAAGAAATAGGTCATGAAAAAAATTGTCCTCATCCTCTATACCGCTCGTAATCCTAGTCTTACGAAGCCTTTTCTCGATCTCAAATATCAAGCGTGTTATGAGACACTGTACACCCTCGGAGAGGCTATGGGGATCCATCTCTGCCGAGCACCAATCATTTGGTACGATGCTGATCAAGACGTTTTTGAACGAGCATGGGAGTATGTTGATGGGCTGTGGAAGATTACTGGTCCAGTCAAACCAGATCTTATTTTTGATAAAACGAACAACCATTCAGAGAATGATCCCATCAGGAGGCAACTGATTGAGCGATACCCATTTATTGATGACCCTGCTTTTACCCGTTTTGCTAATAACAAATATGAAACAAGTAGACTCCTGCCACAATACTTTAAACCATATCAAAAGATCTCCAGTTCCGATCAATGGAATCTTTTCCTCGAGTCTTTCAAGGGAAAGAAGATCGTAATCAAACCAATTGTAGGGAGTGGTGGCAAAGGAGTATTCATTGTTGAAAAAGCAGAGGCACACAATTTAGAGCTTGATTTCCCTGTCATCGCTCAGGAATTTATTGATGGGTCAAATGGTATACCTGGTTTGGTCCACGGAAATCATGATCTCCGACTCGTCTTCATTGGTGATGAGATGATCTATAGCTACGTCCGCACCCCCCGTCCTGGATCATTATTGGCCAATATTGCTCAAGGAGGGAACATGGCTATAGTGCCCCAAGAAAAACTTCCACCTTCTCTCAATCCTATTGTTCAAGATGTTCAAAAACTCTTTTCTCCTTTTCATCAAAAAACCTACACCATAGACCTCATGTTTGATGAGCGCACCCAACCTTGGATTATTGAATTCAATACCATGCCCGGTATGTATTTCCCTCCTTCAGAAAAAATTACTATGGTCCGCGTGTATACCCGATTACTCCAAGAAATAAAAAAGGCTCTTGCCCATTCTGAGCTAACCCATCGAACACCAGCTCATTCACAAACATCGAGGAAAACAAATGCTGTTATTCTTTTTACTCCACACAGTACTGCTGACGGCCAAGCGTTCACTCAAGATAAACTGGAGAAAGCCTACACTAATTTCTTCGCTCTCGGAGAAAAACACGGGCTCAAACTGTATCGCGCTTCAACTGAATGGTATGACCTTTCTAAAAAAATTTTCCGCCAAGCCTGGCATTGGGATGGCACAAAGTGGGCCATTGCCTACCATGTTATCCCCGACGTCATCTACGATAAGGCTGCCAGCAATGAAAAAACAACTCCCGTTAAACAATCTTTATTGAAAGAGTTCCCCCTCATCAATCACCCTGATTTTTCAATGCATGCAGGGAGCAAACTTTCTGTGAGCCGTGCATTTAAAAAATATACCAAACCGTACTTTCTCGTACAGTCAAAAGAAGAGCTCGAACAATCAATAAAATTCATCCCTGGCGACAAAGTGGTTGCCAAGCCAGACCGTGGAAATAGTGGGGACGGGGTATCCATTGTCTCCAAACAAGACCTCCTCGCTAATCCACCAGCCTTCCCAGCTCTTATTCAGGAATTTGTTGACTCAAGACTTGGCATTCCTGGCGTAATGTCCGGATTTCATGATTTAAGACTCATCTTTTCCAATGAAGAGTTAATCTATGCTTATTTTCGAACCCCTGAGGCAGGTAGCTACCTTGCCAATGTGGCCAAGGGCGGAACTCAAACTATGATTTCTTCACAATCAATTCCCTCTTCTGTGTGGGAAATTGTTGAGGCGGTACAAAAATACTACAGAAAATATTCTCAGAAAATTTACACCATTGATCTCATCTTTGATCAGAACAGCCGTCCATGGATCGTGGAACTCAACACAATGCCTGGGCTTTACCCCGATGAGTCCGAGCGGCCCTATATCGATAAATTATATCTCGCTATCATTCAGGCTCTATTAAACGAGGCCAAAAAAAAGGTCGTAAATTCGATCTATGCCCCAGCCAAAACTCATCATCACCGCCGATGACTACGGCATGTCCCCTTTATTCAATCGTGGGATTGAAGAGTTAGCTTTCCTTGGGCTCATTACTGGGATATCTGTTATGATTAAGCGCCCATTTATTGAGGCAGCGAAACTACCTTTTCCAAACCTTTCCCTGGGTTTGCACCTTGAACTCGAAGAAATCTCTAGCAAAAAAGAAATTACTGCTCAGATAGCGAGCTTCCAGCAGAATTTTGGGAAACTTCCAGAATACCTCGACGGCCACCAACATAAACATCTGAATCCCAAGAACCTTACCCTCATTGCCAGCGCTGCTCGCCATTTTTCTCTCCCCGTCCGCTCTCGCTTTGATGAAGATCGCAAAGTCCTCCAGCAACGGCATATTATCACTCCCGATCATTTCATCTCCTGGCACCCAGATCGCCTGTCTGTACTGGCAGAAAGATTAACTACTGCCAAAAATTTTTCCCTCTCTGAGCTCGTGGTACACCCTGGCTATTTTGACCCCGCTTGCGACTATCCGTACAACCAGGAACGTGAGTCAGAAATTCTCTTTCTAAAGAGCGATCAATTTCAAAAACTTATTAGCCCCTTCAGACTCGTCTCCTACTTGGAGCTCATCTAGTCAAATATTTCTTTCAAAAATCGTCCTTTTGTGCTATACCAAAGACACATTATAAGTGTCTTTTATGCTTTATTGGAGCCCAAAACAAGGTTTTTCTTCCCCCCGCAAGCCAAAAATATCTTCCCCCGATCTCGTCATGACTGGTGGACCCAAAAAACCGTGGAAAAACTGGCCTTGGAAAAAAATCCTCACCATCTTGGGTTGGCTCATAGTAGCAGGAATTGTCCTCGTCGGAGCCACTTTTGCTTACTTTGCTAAAGATCTCCCGAGTCCAGACAATTTTCGGGATCGGATAGTGGTTGAATCTACCAAAATCTATGATCGTACCGGTACCCATCTCCTCTATGAGGTTCATGGGGAAGAGAAGCGGACAGTTATCCCCTTTGCCGACATTCCCGATGTGGTGAAATATGCCACTATTTCTCTAGAAGATGAGGACTTCTACAGCCATTTTGGTATCAAATTTACCTCTATTGCCCGCGCTCTCCTCAAAGATATTGTCACTCTCGAACGAGCCCAGGGTGGATCAACCATCACCCAACAGCTGGTCAAAAATGCCCTACTCTCCAATGAAAAATCAATCGCTCGAAAAATAAAGGAGGTTATCCTCTCGTTTGAGCTTGAACTCAAGTATTCCAAGGATGAAATTCTTGAAATGTATCTCAATGAAATCCCCTACGGATCTAATGCTTACGGTATCGAGGCAGCTGCTCGCACTTTTTTTGGTAAGCCAGCCCGTGAACTCACTCTCGATGAAGCTACCCTCTTGGCCGCCCTCCCTCAAGCAACTACTTTCTACTCTCCTTATGGTTCCCGTACTGAAGCTCTCTCGGGGAGGCAAGCCTTCACTCTCCGGAAAATGGCTGACCTTGGCTATATCACTCCCGAGCAACGAGATGAGGCCATCGCTGCTGACACCCTCGCCAAGATCCAGCCCCAAAAAGATATCATCGCCGCTCCCCACTTTGTGATGTACATCAAAGAACACCTCCAAGAAAAATTTGGTGACCGTGCCGTTGAGGAAGGCGGCTATAGGGTGATCACCACTCTCGACTGGGATAAACAACAAATTGCTGAAAAAGCCGTTCGGGAAGGAGCTGAGAAAAACAAAAACTGGCGAGCTTCTAACGCTGCTCTTGTAGCTATTGATCCAAAAAATGGACAAATACTCTCTATGGTTGGCTCAAAAGATTATTTTGATGCTGCTATTGACGGCCAGGTAAATGTCGCCACCAGGCAGCGCCAACCAGGGTCATCCTTTAAACCATACGTCTATCTCACTGCATTTACCAAGGGCTACACTCCCGAAACTCTCCTCTACGATGTAGAAACAGAGTTTGATACAGCAGGAGAAGACAAAAGCTACAAACCACAGAACTATGATGGAAAGTTCCGTGGTCCTATAGCGATGAAAGAGGCTCTCGCTCAATCACTTAATATTCCTGCCGTAAAAACCCTCTACCTCGTAGGGGTTCCTGAGGCCATAAAACTTGCCCAAAGCCTGGGTATAGAGGGTATTAATGATCCCAAACGACTAGGTCTCTCACTTGTGCTCGGTGGTGGTGAAGTACGTCTCCTTGATCATGTCCATGCCTATGCCACACTTGCCAATGGTGGAGTAAAACAACCCCTCGCTGCTATTCTTCGCATAGAAGACGCCAAAGGAAATGCCCTAGAGGCTTATGCCGAGACTCCTGGTGAGCGAGTTATCGAGGAAAAATATGTCACTATGCTCGAGCATGTTATGTCAACCAATAACTACCGAGCACCCGTATTTGGTGAGAAAAACCCACTCCGTTTTGATGATCGAGATGTGGCAGCCAAGACCGGAACCACCAACGAATTCCGTGATGGCTGGACAGTTGGGTTTACTCCCTCTATAGCAGTAGGTGTTTGGGCTGGTAACAATGATAATAGCCCCATGACCACTGGCGCTGACGGAGTAAATGTGGCAGCCCCTATCTGGAGATCATTTCTTGACCAAGTATTAGTAAACTATACCAAGGAACAGTTTCCTAAATATGAAAAGGAAGAAGATATAAAGACCCCCCTCCTTAGCGGAAAATTAGAACAAACAAAAAATCTTGATGTTTGTGAGATACCTGGAGAAGATAAAAAATATTGTCTTGCCAATAAATACTGCCCTGAGAATGAAAGAAAGGAACGAGATTTTATTGAAGCCCATGACATACTTCATTATGTAGATCGTGAAGATCCTCGCGGACCGTCACCAGAAGATCCCAAAAAAGATCCTCAATATAAAAACTGGGAAAAAGGAGTTAAAGAATGGTATAAGAAGGAAAAACAAAAAGGGGTAATAGCTGATGAGGCCCCAGAAGATGAATGTAAAGAGGATGACTTCAAAAAATATCGACCCAGCATTAGTCTCGATATTCCAAGCTCAGCCAGTTCAAATAACGTTACTCTTTCCGCTAATGTTAGTGCCCCTTACGGAGTAGATTCTATCACCTTCAAAGTGGAAGGTGATAAGGTAGGAGAAGTAAGCGGAAAACCTTACCAGGTAAGTTACGAAATACCAGGAAGTCAAAACAATAGCTCCATTGATATTGAGGTTATCCTCCGTGATAAAGTAGGCAACGAAACAAAGGCAAATGGTTCAATATCGGTAGCATACTAAAATAATAAAAAGACTCTCTCACAGAGTCTTTTTATTATTTATGAATTATCACCTGTAAGGCCATGTACTATTCGTAAGTCAACCAAAACTTCTTCCCCTAATGACTTATTTAAACTCCTACAAATACCCACTCTTTCAGTAATTAACTCTTGGGCCCACAGTGGACTCGCTACTCTTACCAAGAGTATTTTCTCTTGATATTTTGCTGGAAAAATTACTATCCGACCACGTTTCCCGTATTGTTCTTCAATAATTTTATTAAACAAAAAAAATATTGTTTTTTCATCAATCACTTTTTTTGACTCTTCTTTTTCTAAAGCATTATTATCGTGCTGAATAAGAAGACTTGAAAGCGACTTCATACCACCTATTTTCTTACCGGCATCACCAGATACAAATGTTCTTTTTTATTTTCCCCCGTCATAAGTACAGGAGTATCCTTGGTATTGATATGAAAAGTAACAAACTCCCCAAAAAGAGCATTCACTCCCTCCAAAACATGTCTCGGTTGAAAAATAATCTCCCTATCCTCATGAAATGCCTCAGCAACAGAAATAGTTGTTTTTTGTTCACCTACTCCAGAAGAAATTGTGGATATTTCTAGAGTGCCACTTTCTGACAAAAACCCAAGACGAACCTCCCCTGATCCATATTGAGCAAAACTTGTAGCCATTTTCAAAGCACGTATTAATTCCTGCTTCCCCACCTTCATGGATATCTGGAAATCCTTTGGAATGATTTGCTGGTAATCAGGATATTTCCCCTGAATAATTCTTGAAACCATTCTTACCCCATCTACTTCAAAAAAAACCTGATTATCTTTGATAGCCATAGAAACAGTCGTATCTGGACTATGAATAATCCTGGTAAGTTCTTGTAAAGCGTCTACTGGCAATATAACCCCTCCCTGATCCCTCAAAAAGGCCTCTAGATTCGTTTTTTCATGAGACTCCATACTAAGTAGGGTTACCTCTGCCAAACGGAAGCTATCAGTGGCAGTAAGATGAATTCCTCTCTCAGAGGCTGAAATATACACTCCTGTAAGTTCTACTCGACTTTCATTGGTAGAAACAGCAAATACCACTTTCTTTAGAGCTTCCACTAGGGAAAGTCCAGTAAAACGTAATGAGTAATCATCTTGATACTCTGGGATAAGAGGAAAATCACGGCTATCAACACTATTCAGACGAATTCGATCCTTATTATTTTCCACCACTACCTGGCTGCCCTGTGTATAAATATGGACAATTTCTTGAGGATCGAGGTTTTGAACAAACTGAACCAGTAGTTTTGCGGGGAGTGCAGCCTTTCCCTCTTCCTCAACTTTTGCCCCAAGTTCTGCCACTACCCCAATTTCAAGGTTCGTAGCCAAAAGACGAAGTCTTCCATTTTCAGCCTCAAAAAGAATATTTGAAAGAATAGGGAGATGACTTTGTCTACCCACTACCCATTCGAGGTAATTTAGAATGCGGATAAGATTTTCATGAGTACAAGAGAGTTTCATAATAGATTCTTATAAGATATATAAATATATTATTGTTATTATTAGTGCTGTGGAATAGTGGATAAAGTCTACTTTTGGCTTTATGAAGTTATAAATTTCTCATGGGTACTTCTGGATAAAAAATATGATTTTGTGGGAAATGTTGATAAAAGTTATTTTTTTCTAAGAAATGTGGAGGTTGTACAGGATTCATCCAGTGTTTATACAGGGTTATACAGAGTTATCCACGAAGAGTATTGAGTTGATCAAGGAGACTTGTGAGCTCTTCCTTGATTCTTTGGCGAGTTTCTTTTTCTTTAGTTACTTTTTCAACAGCATGAAGTACGGTGGTATGATCTCTTCCTCCAAAGTAGTCACCAATAGAAGAAAGTGGAGTTTCTAATTCAGTTCGCATAAGGTACATAGCTACTTGCCTTGGATGAGCAATTTCTTTTTTGCGACCTTTTTTTATAAGATCCTCTCTAGAAACATGATAAAAATCAGTTATAACACTGAGAACCTCCTCCGGGGAAAGCTTTTTTTTATGTTGAATAGTATCGCCAAGTACTTTTTGGACCAGGGTAAGGCTAATCGGGATATGCTGCAATTCGCTGTAGGCAGCAATACGGGAGAGAGCTCCTTCAAGCTCACGGACATTGTTGGTAATGTGTTCAGAAATAAAGTGAATTGAAGCAGGATCAAGGGCAACGCCTTTTTCAAGGGCTTTTGCCTCAAGAATAGCTAGGCGGGTTTCTAGGCTTGGGCGACTAATATCAGCAATCATTCCTCCTTCAAAGCGCGACCTCAGCCGCTCTTCTAGGGTTGGAATGGCTTTGGGTGGCCGATCGCTTGAGATGACTATTTGTTTATTAATCTGATAAAGAGCATTAAAAATATGAAAAAATTCATTCTGGGTCTTTTCTCGGCCAGAGAGGAACTGAACATCATCAATAATCAGGAGATCTATTTGTTCGTAAGCTGCTTTAAATTGGTCTATTGACTGATTTTTAATAGAATCAACTAATTCCCCAGTAAAGCGTTCAGAAGTGATATATTTTACTCGTTTTTCTGGGTAGTTTTTGAGAACTTCATTCCCAAGAGATTGAAGAAGATGAGTTTTCCCAAGCCCTACACCTCCGTAGATGAAGAGAGGGTTATAGAGGTGGCCGAGATTTTGAGAAACGGCAAAACACGCTGCTCGAGCAAGTTCATTATTTTCTGCCACTATAAACTTATCGAAGGTATAACGCGGGTTGAGGTTACTTTTAAAAAGGGAGGGGGAGGTGGCTGGAGCGGTATTGACAGAAACATCTATCTTCTTCCTAGTGAATGTTTGAGGGTGATTTTCTGACGAGAAAAAAGGCTTTACGGCATCAATGCTATTGACAATTACCTTGCTTGGTTTTTTAATTTCATTATTTTGAACAATTGTGCAGCGAATATCAGTAATATCTTGAGAAAGTGACTTTAACGCTTTCAGGATGTAGAGGTTATATTTATTTTCAAGCCATTCTTTGGCGAACCCATTCGGGACAGCAATAGTGACTATCCCATTTTCAAGTGAAATAATTGAAGTCCCTTTAAACCAAGTAATAAAGTTTGCTTTGGAAATAGAAAGTTCCACTTGCCCAAGCACAGCTCTCCAAAGTTCATCGTTTGAGAGGGACATAGTGGTAATTTGGCTTAAATAAAGGGAAAATTGGGAATCAAAAGTCAGAACCTAGTATAGCATGCTGTGGATAAACTTTCACGGGTAAAAAAGTGTATAAATTGTGGAAAAAGTGTTTATAATCTCTTTTGGCTTGTAAGGTAGAAAGTAATTGACTTGGCTCTAGACCATCACCCTAAGGTGATTTAGTCTAGATCTATGCTGAAACAAG
>CAZRXW010000009.1:0-41718 GCA_964604195.1 uncultured Bdellovibrionales bacterium | reverse complement strand
GGAAAATCCGCGCCTCTCAGAGAAGAAAAAACACCTAAGAGAATACATTAGACCAATTTTCGTACCTTTTCAATCGACTCTCTTTAGAGAGACGCTTTTTGCTGTCCACTCCTCTGCAACGAAAGGAATCCCCGTGGAAGAATTCACCGTCAAGGAAATCGCCTTCGCTCTGAATGTGTTTGGCGCTGTGCTCGGCTCGCTTGCAGCCTGCTTCTATGCCGTCCGTGTCTGGCTGAAGTACGAGCGGGCCAACCTCGCCACCTGGTCGATCGTCCTCGTCCTCGACGTGGTCGGTCTCTACCTGACCTATGCGACGGGCAATCACGAGCCCTACATCCAGATCGGCTGGTGCGTCGCCGCGCTGCTCATCGTCGCGGCTGCCTTCGTCAGGAAGGGCGACTGGCAGTGGACGTCCATCGATACGGCTGTCCTCATCCTCTGCGCACTGTCGGTCGCGATCTGGCTTTCGAGTGAAGCGGTCCTCGCTTCGCTTCTCGGCTATCTCATCGCCGCGTTCCTCTCGGCTTTGCCGCAGGCACGCGACTATGTCCGGCATCCGGATGTGGCACGCAAAAGCGCCTGGGTCTGGCAGGTGAGCGTCATCGCGATCCTGTTTCCGCTTGTGGCGAAGTACGTCGAGGGCAAGTCCGGCATCGAGCACACGCTCGTCTACTGGGCGCTCATCGGCCTCAACGTGATCATGTCCGCGCTCTGCATGCGTCGCACGCCGGCCAATGCCTAGGCCATCGCCAGAAGAGAGCAGTTCGACCTTTGGGCTCTGCATCCACACCGGAAGCAGAGCCTGTTTTGTTTTTGAGTGTTGTAGAATGAAGGTATGACTCTAGATTGGACTTCTGCACTGCTACAGCCAATGGCGATCAAGCCATAGCTTTCGGTTATTTTGATTATGTTACTTGTTATTGTCGTCCAAGGACTAGCAAGTCGTTTCCTAAGAGGATTTCAACTACGAAAAATTTCTACGCCAACACTTATTGTCGCAGCTTGTGGATTAGCATTTGCTATTTTTGCGGTGTGGAAATTTTTGTAAAAATTTTTTGAGAAAGTAATAATAAGAAATAAAGCCGTATGACCATCTACAAGCATACTCAGATTGGTTACCTGATGATCAGTATCACGCTCGTGGTGCTGGCGCTTTTCGCGTGGCTGCAGATCACGGCGAGAGCCGAGTCGCCCTCGCACGACTCCGGTGCGAACTTCGTCATGACCGCTCTCATGGCGTGCATGGTGCTTGTCTTGGCATCGTTTTCGACGCTGATGGTGCATATCGACGAGTGTGTTTTGGAAATCCGTTTTGGTTGGGGTATTTTCCGCAAGCAGTTTGTGCTTGCCGAGATCGCCACGGTGAAGAAGGTTAGAAATCGTTGGTACTATGGCTGGGGTATCCGGTGGTGGCTGTGGCCCCAAATGTGGGTATATAATGTTTCCGGCTTGGATGCTGTCGAACTCACCATGACTAATGGAAAAGTCTACCGTATTGGTACCGATGAGCCGGAGCAACTCGAGTCCGCTATCAGGAGCCGGACATAAATGGAGAACGGATATGTCAAAAAAGATTGAGACAGTAAGTGAATATATCCTGGCGGCGCCAACGTGGGCCCGGCCGACGCTGCGAGAGCTCCGTCGAGTGATTCGCGCCGCCGCTCCCAAAGCCAAGGAGTCGATCAGTTATCACATGCCCTACTATGCCGAGGAGGGGCGGGTGGCCTATTTCGGAGCGTACCGAGATCACTGCAGTTTCCACTGGGTGAGTAGCGAGGACAAGCGGGAGCTGAGTGAGGTTCTGAGAAAAGTGAAAGTAGCGGGGAGTACACCCCACATTCCGCGTGGGGAGCGGGTACCAGTGCGAGTGATCATGCAATTGGTGCGAGCTCATGTGAAACGCAATCTCGCCAAGAAACGAACATAGCAAATTCCTCGATCATTCTGCGAGTACTTTTCTACTGCATCTATGCTTAAATTCTCAAGAATTTGAGAATAGGTTGAAGTGTGCTATATTCAGAAACTATGAAGAACTATCGAATGCTCGAGCGGAAAATGAAGGGGATTGCCAATCATCGGCGGATTGAGATTGCCTTTCTTTTGCTCAGGACACCAGAACTTTCAGTTTTGGATATTTCAAAGGCTTTAGCAATTAATTTTAAGACAGCTTCAGAACATATTCGCCGATTAACTTTGTCTGGTATAGTTATGAAGCGTAATGATAAGAATTCTGTTCGGCACGCCCTTACTCCATTGGGTAAATCTATTCTTAAATTCTTGAGAACATTGGAATAGATTTGATGATTCAAGTTTAATACGTAAAACTTAATACCTAAAAAAAATTTATGCACGAAGCTATTTTTACCAAAGATTTTGAGCGAGGAACTCTCAGAGTGGAGCGACTGTTTGATGTTGCTCCAGAGCGGGTGTGGCAAGCACATACACAGAGTGAACTTCTTGGTGAATGGTGGGCACCACAGCCGTGGAAAGCGGTGACGGTCTCGATGGATTTTCGTGAGGGAGGGAAGTGGCTCTATTACATGCTCGGGCCCGAGGGTGAGCGGCATTACTGCACGCAGACCTATGAAACAATTGAGCCGGGGATAAGTTTTACAGGAGAGGATTATTTTTGCGATGAAAACGGAGTGAAAAAAGAAGATATGCCAGTCTCTCACTGGACGATGCAGCTCGTGCCACAGGAAAATGGTACACAGATGATAACCACGGTGCACTATGCTCGAGCAGATGATCTTCGCAAAGCAATCGAGATGGGCATGGAGGAGGGGTATACCATGGGACTCAATCAACTTGAGGCACTCCTTAATAAATAATTTTTTTACCTTTTATATATGGCCAGGGTTAGTACCTATCTCAATTTTACCAATCAAACAGAAGAGACTTTTCATTTTTATCAAGAAGTTTTTGGGACGCAGTTGGTTGGTAAAGTAGCTCGTTTTGGAGACATACCACCCGCCGAGGGTATGCCGCCTCTGGCTGAGGAAGACAAGCAGTTGGTCATGCATATAGAGCTTCCGATACTCGGTGGACACGTGCTTATGGGTACCGATGCTCCGGCTTCGATGGGCTTTGTGGTGCACCAAGGCAATGCTACTCATATCAATCTGGAACCAGATACTCTAGAGGAAGCGAAGCGCTTGTTTGATGCGCTTTCTCAAGGAGGGAAAGTGGATATGCCTCTTCAAAAAATGTTTTGGGGAGATCACTACGCATCCTTTACGGATCGTTTTGGAGTGCACTGGATGATAAACTGTGCGGCCGCATAGGTAGAGTATGGGCGCGCTGCACCGAGTTCCCCAGGATCTCAAAGCAATTCTCGATAGTCAGCCTGCTGTACGGAAGCAGTGGGAAAGTCTCACTCCACTTGCACGGAATGAGTGGATTTGTTATGTCACCATCGTCAAGAAAGCTGAAACGAGAGCGAGTCATCTCAAGCGATTGGTCAGCGATCTTCGCAGTGGCAAACGCCGGCCGTGCTGCTGGCCGGGCTGTCCACATCGTCGGCCCGAGGCCGCCAAGTGGTTTGGGCAAAGAGCAGCTAAAGCATAAGCATGTTTGAATATACCGTGCGAAAAAAACGAGGGGCCAAATACTTGAGGCTGAGGGTGGTGCCTCCTGGCGAGATTATTGTTTCGGCCCCGATTTGGCTTGGGGGAGAAGCGATTGAGCGGTTTCTTGAAGAGAAAGCAGTGTGGCTACAGCAAAAGCTTGCTCTCGTGAAGCGTCTCCCTCGGCGCCGGACGAAACGGGAAGAGCAGCGAGACTATGCAGAGAAAAAAGAAGCCGCGAGGGCTATCGTCGAGGAATGCGTAGAGAGACTCAATCGGGGATATCAGTTCTCGGTCGGTCGTATCACGATTCGCAATCAGAAAAATCGTTGGGGGAGTTGCTCAAGTCGAGGGAACCTCAGTTTCAATTACCGGATTGTTTATCTTTCGCCGAGAGAACGAGACTATATCGTCGTACATGAACTCTGTCATCTCAAGGAAATGAATCACTCACCTCGCTTTTGGGCGCTGGTAGAGAAAGTCATGCCGGATTACCTGGTGCTGCGGCAACGTTTGCGAGCAGAGGGGAAACGGTTGTATTAGAACTATGTATTTTCTCTATTTACTCCAGTGTGCCGATGGGACACTCTACACGGGGATCACGACCGATCTCGAGCGGCGACTCATCGAGCACAATACATCACTTCGTGGGGCAAAATATACGCGGAGTCGTCGGCCGGTAGCACTGGTCTATAGTAAACAGTTTCATAGTCGTGCGGCTGCCTCGAGTGCCGAGTCCCGAATCAAAAAGCTTACTCGGGCAGAAAAACTAGCTCTGTTTCAATCCTCATAAGGTATACTGAGTATATGAAAAAACTTTTTATTGTCGGAATTTGTTTGGGAGTCATCGGCGTTGGATATTGGCTTCTCTCACCTTTGTGGCGAACAGAAAGAGTGGATGAGTCTTTACCGGAAACAACCCCTCTTTCGTCAGGGGATCCATCGATGGTCCCCCGGGATCAATCTCCTAAAAGTGCTGATGTCACAACAGAACTTTTCACTGGCAGCTTTGTCGGTTTTGATCGGCTTCATCAGGGATCTGGCACTGCCAAGATTATCCAGGTTGGCGAGAAAACTTATGTTCGTTTCGAGTCTGACTTTACGGTATCCAATGGGCCGGATCTTTTTGTTGGCTTTGGCAAAGATGGAAAGTATATTTCAGGATCAGAAGTCGGTGCGCTCAAGGGGAATGTCGGAGCTCAGAACTATGAATTACCAGAGGGCTTTGATACTGCCCGCTTCAATGAAGTCTATGTATGGTGTCGCGCCTTCAGTGTTCCTTTTACCAAAGCAAGTCTTAGCCAGTCCAATTAAGAATATCGGGTAAAATAATCTTTTCTCTGTGGATACTTCCGATGCATCAATGTGGTACGCGAGTCTGGTAAAGTAATTGGTTTCAGGTTCAGTATATTCCCTGTTAGGTGCTAGGGAGGAAAGGTTAGCGGCTCCCAGTTTTTTATAGAGCATTCATTTGAGGTGATTGGTATGGAATGAAATATGCATACTCTTTGGTACCCCCTGCTCATTTTATCGATTCTATTTGTGGCGGTGGCTTTTTTAGGTAGTGAGACACCCTCAGCTCGTGGTTTTTATTATGCTGTCTGGCTTGGGATTATGGCAATGTTTTGGCGGCGGCGAGAATCTTTTGCTCGTATCTTTCAGAGTAGTCCATGGGGGAGCGGCGTTACCTTTATTGTTCTTGGATGGTTCATGATTGGTCTTGAGGAAACTTTGGCTGGAGTTGCCGTGAATATATTGCAAGTCACAGATGTTTTTTCTTTGTTGGCTATCTTGCCCCAGTATTATGCCAATAACTTTTTTCTCCTCTCAGGGTTTCTCGTGGCCTGGTATATATTGTTGCGGTGTTATTCTTATTCACAAAAAGAAGTCTTTATATTGGTGGGCTTATTTGGTTTGTTCTCAGAAAAAATATATGTGCACGTACTATCTATACCACTTCTCGGTATCCCGCTTATTCTTCCGACGATGTTTACGTATATGGGAATTATTGCTCCATCAATACTTTCTTTAAAAGAGACAGGAAATCGAACACTCCCACCTTTAGTGAGATATACTGTAGGTATGCTCTTCCCTCTAGTTGTGTCGATGCCGTTTTTTCTGATGCATCAGTGGCTTACCTCGCTTGGATTCATTGATCCAACGATACTGACTAGATAGAGAATGATGCTAGTTGACATACAATTTAATATGTATGGTGTATGGTTTTTGATAACATGATTTATGAATACCAACGATGTATCAATGTGGTACGCGAGTCTGATAAAGCCTTCTTGGGCACCACCCGAGTGGCTGTTTGGTCCGGTATGGACGGTGCTGTATTTTGTTATTGCCGTCTCGTTTGGTTATGTCGCTTGGCGGTATTTTCACAAGTCGTTGCCGGGAGTAGTCCTTCTTCCTTTTGTGCTCAATATAGTCTTCAACCTGCTCTTTTCACCCATTCAATTTGGTCTTCGAAACAATGAGCTGGCAGCGTTGGATATTCTTCTGGTACTCGGGACGCTCATCTGGGCGCTCATGGTTATCCGGCCATATGTACCATGGGTGACCCTTGCGAATTTGCCGTATCTCGCTTGGGTAAGTTTTGCTACCGTGCTCCAGCTTACCATTACCTGGCTCAATCGCTAGCCATCTTGAGGCGCTCTCGTGGTATACTGGAGGCGCTGATTTGATAAAGCTAAATGTATGGCAAAATATGTCGATGGATTTGTGCTACTGGTGCCCAAGAAAAATCTCGAGGCGTACAAGAGAATGGCCAAAGAGGGCGGGAAACTATGGAAGGAATATGGAGCCCTCGATTACAAAGAATGTCTTATCGATGATGAAAAACCACAGGGAGTAACTGTAACTTTTCGTAAATTGACTCAGGCGAAGCCAAGCGAAGTGATCATCTTTTCATTTATCACCTATCGTTCCAAGAAACAGCGCAACGAGATCAATGCCAAAGTGTGGGCGTATTATGACAAAAAGTCTGCTGGTGACGAGCAGCCACCTATGCCGTTTGATATGAATCGTATGTCTTTTGCTGGTTTCGAGGCCTTTGTGGATATGGTATGAGATATGGGCGGTTTATTGTAGGTTGTTTTGGGGTGTTGGTACTAGCGGTAGCAATATTATCGGCAGCCTTACATTTCTGGCTCGAGCCATCACATGATCATGTGTGGGAGCTTGGTCAGGAACGCTTGCCGGTACTTCGACTTGAGGGGGAGTCCCTCATTGTTGAGCAACTCCGAAATTTCACCTGGTCTACAGCGGAAGGGCACGAAGAGGCTGATCGTCGTTATGAGACGCGTGTGTATCATCTTGACAAGATCCAAGGAGTCGATGTCTTTGTTTCCCACTTTTCCTCTTTTGAGGGACTAGCACATATTTTTCTCTCTTTTACTTTTACCGATAGTGAGCCGCTTGTGCTTTCGGTAGAATCTCGTCGGGAAGTTGGCGAGACATTTTCACCGTGGCAGGGGATGTTTGCTCAGTATGAGCTTATGGTAGTAGCGGGGACAGAGCGTGATCTTATTGGGTTACGAGCTAATGTTCGTCGTGAGCGACTGTATCGTTATCCAACAGTAGCTACTCCAGAAATTTCCAAAAAACTTCTGTTGGGAATGATGGCTGATATACAGTCAATCGAAGGACAACCGCATTTTTATCACACGTTGACTAATAATTGTACCAATTTCATCACAAAGAGAGTGACTGCTGTAGCTAATGTAAAATTTCCGCTGACGTGGAAAACAATTTTTCCTGGTTATTTTGAGACTGTGCTATTGAAACTTGGTCTTGTAAATCGGATGGATAGCGCTGTTTGGAATAAGAATATGTATCGAGTGAAACGCACACCTACTATTGATGATCCAGAATTCTCAAGGCATTTGCGTGACCCAGCTTTTCAAAAGGGTCTAATGCCACAATAAAAGCATGGATACTCTCTCGCATGCTTTGTATGGCGCGTTGTTTTTGGTCGCCGCAGCCGGTGGAGTTATTGGTTAGCGGGACCATCGCTAGAGTCACTTATCCCAGGGTATGTTCATGGAATGTACGACATTACTCATAGTCTGGTCGTCTTTGCTCTAGTCTTTGCTTGCAGTCTGGGTTATTCGGTGCCGACCATTATGGGAAATGCTTGGTTGGCCGCTCCATATCCTCGTAGATATCCCAACTCATTCTTCGGAATTTTTTCCAACACCTTTTCTGTGGCCGATTTCCGACTTTCATGTTGATGGTTATTCATGGAGTCGTCCCGAAATTTTTATTCCCAATGTTTTGTTGCTTATAGTTCTCTACACTTGGTTTTGGCGCATACTCTATATCGAAAAGCGCTATGGGACTCCGCGGTGGTAACGCTTGAGAAAATATTTTGACCCGAAGCAGCATTGTGCGACGGGTCATGGTCAGTTGACGAACTCATCGCTGCCATCGTCAGTCGAGGTGCGATTAATTGCTTTGGGATACTGATCAATTATTTCAACCCCAAAGAGTTTGGGGTGCTGAGCGATCAGAGCTCCCATTGCCTCATTAGGAGTGCCTCCTTCGTAGCCTGAATGAGTGTTCTCGTTCCCATGAACGTGGGCCTGATAGCCAGTATTGGTTCGATGTACGATTATTTTGATCACCGAGACTCCTCTTCAGGAAGGTTTCTATCAACCTATTCCGCGTCTTGCTCGAGCGGGAGAGGGCAGTGTACAATGACGGCATTCTTATGTCAATTCGAGCTGAACGTATCAATTTTTTCCGGGAGACGGTTTTGGATTTTCTCCAGAAATCCGGACGTTTTGAACTTCCTTGGCGAAAGAAAAAGGTCACTCCCTATGAGGTGTGGGTGTCTGAAGTTATGCTGCAGCAGACCCAGGTATCGCGTGTTATTGCCTATTATCGTCGCTTCCTCAAACGTTTTCCAACGGTAGAGAAACTAGCACAGGCTCATTGGGAAGCATTCATTCCTTACTATGAGGGGCTTGGCTACTATGCTCGGGGTCGGAATATGCTCCGAACGGCGGAGACATTGGTAAAGGAGTACGGAGGACGATTTCCTCGAACAGTGTCAGAGCTGGAGCAACTACCTGGTATTGGACCATATACAGCAAGGGCTATTGCCAGTTTTGCCTACGATGCCTCAGAGTTAGCGTGGGATACTAACCTCAAGCGAGTGCTTGGACGTTTCTTCTTTGGTGGGAAGGATCGAGTGGGAGAGGAAGAGATGATTATGTTGAACAAAGCCCTTGGAAAGGGAGCACGAGAACTCAATGCTGCTCTTATGGATTTTGGGAGCGCTCTCTGCACAGCTCGGCCAAAATGCGCCAATTGCCCTCTCCAGAAGCGGTGCCAGTATTTCAAAGAGCTAGGAAAACAGGAAGTGCAAACTGTTGGAAAAAAAGTAGCGCAATCCAAGAGGAAGGGGGAGCGAGTGCTGGTATTTTTACACGAACGGCACCGACACTACTTTTCGTCTCAAACAAAGCATTACCAGCCATTTCTTTTACCCCGAGGGTATCTGACGCGAGCTGCGGTTAAAGAATTTTTTTTGAAGGAGTACGGTCTTTCGGTGGCAGTACGCCCACCACACAGCGCTGCAACTCTTGGAAAAGTTCCGGTATCTCTGGTTCATGCCCAGATTTTACTCGGCGATCCCCATTTCTCTGTTTTTCCCAAATCGGCTGTTGTCGAGTATACTAAAAGGGAAAAATTATAGGTACGCTTATGCAAGTACGTCAGCTGAATGTATATTTCTTCTTCTTTCTCCTCATTGGCGGGTCAGTGGTGGCGTTTTATATTTTCCAGCCATTTTTGACCGCTATTCTCGCTGCCGCTATTCTCTCTATTTTGTTCAAGCCACTCTATCGATTCCTCACTCGCTTTTTTCGAGGGAGTGAAATCTGGGGTTCATTTGCTGCCTGCCTCGCGGTCGCTCTCCTTATTGTGACCCCAATTATTGTTACGTTGTCATTGGCGGTAGTCGAGGCCAATAATCTCTATCAGACTATCGCCCAGGACCAAACGATTGACGAACTTATTCGCTCAGGTGTTGACTATCTCAATAGCAAGCCACTCACTCACTATGTATTTAGTGAAGAAATTCTCAACCCCGATAAGATCGCGAACGATATCAAGACATTTGGTACCAATGCTCTGGGTATCTTGCAGACTGCTTACCAGAGTGTAACTCATTTCTTCTTCTGGACTTTTATCATGTTTTTCACCCTGTTTTATCTCTTCATTGACGGAGAGAAGGCCTTCTGGTATCTCTTGCGCTTGTCGCCACTCAAGAATGAACACGAGAAGCTATTGACCGAGAAATTTATCTCTATTAGTCGAGCCACGCTCAAAGGGACGCTGGTAGTGGGAACAGTCCAGGGACTCCTCGGAGGGATTGCCTTTTGGATAGTGGGGGTGCCGTCTCCAGCTATCTGGGGGCTGATGATGATTCTTCTTTCAATGATTCCTTTGGTGGGTTCAGCTCTTGTTTGGCTCCCGGCAGCTCTCTTTCTCCTCCTGATTGGTGATATTTGGCAGGGAGTCTTTCTCTTGGCAGTTGGTTTTGGAGTAATTTCTGTTATCGACAATATTTTACGGCCCCGCTTTGTAGGGAAGGATACACAGATGCATCCCTTGATGATATTCTTCGCTATTATCGGAGGAATTGCCTACTTTGGTCTACCGGGATTTGTTATTGGACCCATCTTTATTTCCCTCTTTCTGGCTCTGTGGGAAATCTATGCTGTTGAGTTCAAAACTCAGCTTGAGCAGTTTAACGCTTAAGCTTATTTCCTATGATGCAGTGGTGGCAGACGCTCCCTCAATCTATTGATCCGATTGTTTTTTCGATCTTTGGTCTGCCGATCCCTTGGTATACGGTGTGTTATATTTTTGGAGTCGTTTTTGCGACTGTTTTCTTTGTGAGTCTTTTGCGGCGCAAGGGATTGGTGGTCTCTGAAGAGGGTACTATAGAGCTTATCGTTTCGGTGCTCTGGGGAGTGATTATTGGGGCGCGACTGGGGTACGTACTGTTCTATGGAGATAGTAGTTATTGGGAGGAGCCATGGAGGATTATTTCCCCATACGATTTTACTCTGGGTGAATGGGTCGGCATTCGAGGGCTGAGTTTTCATGGGGGGCTTATTGGGGGAGCCATTGGTTTGTGGCGATTTACTCGTGAAGGCAGTAGAGATTTTTGGGGGATAGCTGATGCTCTGGTCCAGGCAGTACCTATTGGGATTTTATTTGGCCGGCTGGGAAACTTTCTAAACCACGAAATCCCAGGGAAAATTACAGAACTGGCCATAGGGGTGCAGTGGTTTTCAGAGGATGTACTGAGGCATCCCGTAACCCTGTATGAGGCACTTGCCGAAGGAGGGATCCTCTTCTTCTTTTTGGTGCTGGCCAATCGCTTGCAGGCGAGGTCTGGCAATGTGACAGCACTCTTTCTTATTGGATATGGAGTGATTCGGTTTGTTATGGAATTTTTTCGTGATGCGAGTATTATCCAGAGTCTCGGTATTACTGCTGGCCAAGCGTTATCAACCGTACTTGTCTTGTGGGGGGTGCTTCTCCTCTTTCGGCAGTCTCGTCAGCCGCTTGTGGTACAATAGAAGAGTAGTTTCTAGGGGTTCTCCTGATAGAATACGTTGTTTCCATGCGCCGATCATATCAAAATCAACACCATGAGCCACTATCTACTCGCCGTATCCTTGATGGTGTAGTACGAGGCGTTTTTGATACACCGAAACCAGTTCATTTTGAAAACAAACCATTGGTCACTCCACCAATGGTACGGGCGAGAAAGCAGCTTGATGCTGTATTACTTCGAGAAAAAGAAAGACGTGGTTGGTCTTATCGAACCTCCCGAGTAGCGAGAGCGCTCTTTTTCCGCCGGCTTCAGATATGGAATCGAAGATGTATGCGACGCCTGGGCCGCTTGCTTCCTGATTTTGATGGTATTCCACCCAAAAAGGCTCTGTATGCCTCTCTCATTGGAGGAGTAAGTTTTGGCATGGTAGCCATGTCAATGTTTCAGGGCTTTACCGATAAAAACGCCGAGGCCATGCCGGCATCTACTGTGTCAGAACCCGTCGCTCAAGAAACAATTAATCGGGAGCTTGGTGTCGAGAGTCAGCGGTATAATCCAGACAATGATATTTTTCTACAATTTTTTACTGAATCTGAAAAGGAAGAATACGGTGAGCAGATCCGTTCACTAGTGGCTGGATATCCGATCGAAGACATGCTTCCTTATATTTTGGAAAAAGATCGAGTAGTGGCTGCTTTTTTGGTTGGTATTGCCAAGAAAGAGTCTAATTGGGGAAAGCGGGTGCCAGTTTTGGATGGTCAAGATTGTTTTAACTATTGGGGCTATCGGGGAATACGTCGGCTGATGGGTACGGGCGGGCACACTTGCTTTAATAGTCGCAAAGATGCTGTTGATACGGTAGCCAGTCGTTTGGAGAAATTGATCCATTCCAACAAGCTTGATACCCCAGCCAAGATGATTATCTGGAAATGTGGCTATAGTTGCGATGGACATAGTCGTGAGAGTGTCCGTAAATGGATTGCCGATGTCGATATGTATTTTCAAGAGCTCCAGGGGACGGATGATGAGGACGGTTTGGTAATGAATCCAGCAGTTACCCCATAAGTCTGGTCGATGGGGGAGGTGGACTTTTTATAAAAACAATATGCAAGAAATGAAACTTGATCTTAGGCGGGTGGCCCCGCTTGCTTTAGGCCTTACAACACTCGCTGTCATGGCAGCCTTTCTTTTGGCTTAGTTCTCTTTTTGGCGAGGTGAGGCCGGCCTTTCTCTGGACTCTCTTTTGCGGGTGTCTTCTTCCGTATATTGACATTATATTTATTTCATTGTATAAATTAAAATTTAAAATGTTTAAAATAATGCTTTATATAAGCCAAAATTTTAAAAAAAGTGATTAAAATTGATTGACGAGAGAGTATTTTTTTGGTAAGATTGGGTTCGTGTCTTTTATGATGCATTCTCACTACAACTGTCTTTTGGACCATCAGGTCTTAGGGGTTTCTTCCCTTCAGAAGCGAGTCTTCTTGAGGAGTGCCTCTCTTTTTCTCCTGACTTCTTTTCTCGGTTTTTCTTCCCCTGCTCTCTCTTCGGTGATGGCAGCAGAGACTCCTCTTGGGCAAAAAGAGGGCGCTACAGAGTTTTCATTGGATGATTTTGAACAGCGTTTCTCCTTGGGCAATCAAACCAAGGATCTTTGTGCATGGGAGCGTGATTTAGGATTTTTTCTCTCTCGCGAGCGTACGGTTGAACGTAAGGCCGAGGCTATTGATTGTACGGAAAGACTACAGAATATTGCTTTAACTGAAATGAAACCGGAATATCAGTCTGGTGATGGCGAGTTGGAACAGGAAATTCAACAGCTAGTCAAGAGCTTCCCTCTTGAGGAAATGGCGGGAGCTATTGCTCGCTATGATAGAGAAATTGCTGGTCTTATAGTGGGTATCGGAAAGAAAGAATCAAATTGGGGAAAGCGAACCCCTAAGCTTTTTGGTGAGGAATGCTATAACTATTGGGGTTATCGAGGGGTGGGTACCCGTGGATTTACCCCGGATGGTTACGGTTGTTGGGAGAAGCCTGAAGAGGCTGTCAAAACTATCGGTGATCGACTCGTGAAACTACGTGAAATCAGGCTCAGTGCTGAGCCAGCTCGGATGATTGTCTGGAAATGTGGTAATTCTTGTGCTGGACATAGTGATGAAAGTGTCCGCAAGTGGATTGCTGATGTGAACTTTTACTTCCAAGAAATCGCGAGAAATTAATTTGGACTATCATTTGAAAACGCCTCCAGAAAGCGGAGGTGTTTTTTGTTCTTCAATATAGTCCGAAGGGAGTGGTATACTAAAAATATAAATCTTGTTTTGAAGTATGAGCTGGATTGCGTATGCCCTCGGGGGTTATCTTTTCAATGCGGTAACAGCTATTTTTGATAAATTTCTTCTTTCTGATCGAGTCAAGGAGCCCTGTGTGTATGCCTTTTTTGTTGCGGTGCTTTCACTTTTTGCTATCGTGTTTGTGCCGTTTGGAGTACAGTGGATTCCTTGGCAAACGATCGTGGTTTTTGTGATTTCTGGTGTTTTGTTTTTGTATGGCTTAGTCGCTTTTTATAATGCCGTAAAACGCAGCGAGATTTCACGAGTGGCCCCATTGGTGGGGATTGCTATTTCGGTTATTGCTGGAGTAGCCTCACTTGCTTTTGGACCAGCAGCCACCATGTCGTTTTCACCTCTCAATTTCCTCTCTTTATTTCTTCTTTTGGGAGGCGCTTTTTTGGTGGCTTTTGACTTGCCACTCAAACCCAATGATGCCCTGATGAAGTCGACACTGCTTGCGGGTGCCTTGATGGCTCTCTCACTTATTTTTCTCAAGACCGGATATCGTAACGCTGATTTTATCAATGGCCTAGTTTGGTCGAGGCTTGGTTTTGTGCTGGGTGGATTTTCTCTCTTTATTATTCCACAATACCGCAATGCTATCCTAGAAAGCACTCACGCTATGACAGTAGCCAGCAAAGATAACTTTGTGACCGGGTCACTCTTTGTTCTGAATAAAGTCTTCGGTGCAGTGGCTACTTTTCTTTTGACTTATGCTGCTTATCTTGGGCCTATCACCTTTATTCAAGCACTTAATGGTATTCAATATGCCTTTGTTTTGCTTCTTGCCTTACCACTTTCTTTTTACTTCCCTCATATTTTTGAAGAGAAACTGTTGTTTTGGGATTGGGCTCAGAAAGTTTTTGCTGTGCTACTGATCATTTTTGGGATGTGGCTTGCTGTTCATTCGGGAGTGGACTTTCTTTTTCTCTAACCTATGCATACCTGGAAAGGGGTACTCAAGGTAATCGCTATCACACTACTCAGCCTTCTTTCGTGTATTGGGGCAGTATTTTTGTATTTTAATCTCCCTGGTCCCATGCCCCGTGAAGATGTTCATCTTGGTATGACCTTTTCTTCTCGCTATGCTACGGATCTTGGTCTTGACTGGAAAGAAACGTATCGGGCACTCCTTTCTGATGTGGGAGTAAAAAAGATGCGTATACCGGTATACTGGGATTTGGTAGAGCCGGAGCCGGGAAAAACTTATTATGCTGATGTTGATTGGCAGATAGAAGAGGCGAAGAAGGCTGGGGCGGAAATCATTCTTTCTATTGGCCAAAGGGTGCCCCGTTGGCCAGAATGCCATATTCCGGGTTGGGCTAAACAAAAAAGTGATGAAGAGCGCCAGCAGGCACTTAAGGGATTTCTTGCTGAAACAGTGAATCGCTATAAATATGAATCAATCATTACAACCTGGCAAGTAGAGAACGAGCCCTTTCTTGTTTTCTTTGGTGAGTGTCCACCACTTGATGTGGACTTTCTGGAAGAAGAAGTAGCTCTCGTAAAGGCGCTCGATGGAGAGAGACAGCGGCCAGTGCTTTTGACTGATAGCGGCGAACTTTCTATTTGGACGAGGGCAGCCAAGCGAGGTGATATCTTTGGCACGACCATGTATCGCATGATTTATAAAGGTGGGTGGGGGTATGTCACCTATCCAATTGGGCCAAATTTTTTCCGAGCCAAGGAATGGTTGGTGAGACTTGTCACTGATCAGGAACACTTTATGGTTATCGAACTTCAGGCTGAGCCCTGGACTAATGGTTGGGTGGGAAATGTTTCGCTTCCCGAACAATTTATTACGATGAATGAAAAACTCCTCGAAGAAAATGTGACGTATGCCAGACAGGTAGGATTCCAGGATATCTATCTGTGGGGTGGGGAATGGTGGTATTGGCTCAAAACCAAAAAAGACTACCCAGCTGTATGGGAAAAGGGGAAAGAACTTTTTAAGCAGTTTCCATGATTCTTATTCTTGATAATATTCGAAGCGCCCACAATGTTGGGGCAATGTTTCGGACGGCTGATGGGGCTGGGGTTGAAAGGCTGTATCTGGTCGGGATTACTCCTCAGCCAACAGCAAAAAAGCTGTATCTTACCGATGCCGAAAAAACACTTCGGAAAACAGCACTGGGAGCAGAAGAAAACGTTGCTTGGCAATCAGTAAAGACGATTGGGCCGCTCCTGAAAAAACTGAAGAAGGAGGGGTATGTTTTGGTGGCTCTCGAACAATCAGAGCAGAGTATTGACTATCGATTGTGGAGTCCTCCTCAGAGCGGCTTGATAGCGCTTATTGTAGGCAATGAAGTAGAGGGGGTATCAGTCAAGACTCTGGCGCAGTGTGACACTGTTATCGAGCTCCCGATGCGGGGAAGAAAAAACTCTCTCAACGTCTCGGTAGCAGCTGGTATTGCCATGTACCACTTGTCAGCTACAATGGAGAAGCGGTGAGTTGATTTAAGTAAAACAGTACGAATGTGTATGAAAGAAAAGAAGATTGCTGTGTTTGATATTGACGGGACCATTTTTCGGAAAAATTTACATTTTGAGCTTATCAATGAGCTGGCTTGGATGAATATATTTCCGCACGAGGTTCGGAGGAAGTTGACCGAAGTTTACACCAATTGGCTTGAACATGAAGGAACATATGAGGACTATCGCAAAGCACTTGTCGGGCTTTATGCAAAACATATCAAGGGAGTCTCTGAAGAACAAGTAAAAGAGGCGGCCAAGATTGTTATCCCGTTTCAGGCTAAGCGTACCTATATTTTTGCTGAGGAACTGATTCAGAAGTTACGCTCGGAAAATTATCATTTCTTGGCTGTTTCCGGATCGCCACAGGAAATTGTAGAGGAATACAATCGCCATTATTTACACTTCGATCATGTTTTTGGAAGTATCTACGAGCGAGATGGAGATGGGATTTATACTGGGAGAGCAGAGTTTGAGCCGTCACTCAATAAAGGGGAGGTAGTGAAACAGTATGTGTATGAACATGGACTTACTCTCGAAAATTCCTATGGTGTGGGTGATACTGAGTCAGACGGGAGATTCCTGAGGTTGGTGACTTACCCGATTGCGTTTAACCCGAATCAAAACCTTAAAGGACTGGCAGAGAGAGAAGGCTGGCGTATGGTAGTAGAGAAAAAAGACGTTGTTTATGAGTTCGGTAGTACCATTGAAGCAGTAGCTTCGTAGGTCATTTAAACAAGATCAATATTGTTTATGAATCTTAACTCAAAATTGGATGATTTTCTCAAGTCAACTGTTTGGCTGTGGCTCCCGTTTTATGCCTTCCTTGCTCTCCTAAAGGAATGGCGGGAGCATCTCAATAAGGAGTAACGCGTGTGCGAGGATTAGCTTCAACTTGGTGGTGGGGTTTCATGTTGTTCTTGTGGATGGGAGTTATTTTTTTCTTCTCTCATCAGCCGGGGAGCGGCAAAGATTGGGAGCCACCATTATGGTATGTCCTGGAAAGGAAATCGGCTCACGTAGTTGAATACGCTATTTTGATGGCCCTGGCCCTGCGCTGGCTTTCTCTCTTGTACTTGCAGGAGTCTTGGAAAAAAGTGGGCTTGGCGAGTTTTCTTTTGGCAGTTACCTATGGGTTTTTAGATGAAATACACCAATCGTTTATTTTTGGTCGTGGAGCGAGATTATCTGATGTACTGATTGATGCTGGTGGAGCATTTTTGATAGGTCTTTTGTATACTGCCTGGAAGAGGAGGCAAAAAACACTATGAGTCTTTCCAATAATCTTTTGCAAAAGCTTCGCCAGTGGCGTGATCGTCAGGCTCGGATTGAAGGAGTTGAAGGATACCGTGTTCTTCCCAATCAGACGCTAGAACTCATTGCTGTAACACTGCCTCATTCTAAGGAGGAACTTTGTGATATCAAGGGGATTAAGGACGCAAAATTTCGTAAATATGGGAAGGAGATTCTCAGAATTGTAGGCGAAGAAGATTTAGATACTCACGCAGAAACATACCTCACTCACATCAATGAACAATCTTCTGAACAGAATGCTCCTGAGTCTAGAGCGTTGACGGTATCTCAGTTTTTGGATGGTCTTAATCTGGAACTTTCAGGAATGGCTGCTCGCATTCAGGGCGAAGTGACAAGTGTAGATGTCCGTGAACGAGTGGTGTACTTTAGCCTCAAGGATAAACAGGATGAAAGTGTCCTGAGCTGTCTTATATTTCGGCACCAGTATAATATGAGTGGAGTATCGATTGAAGTAGGGATGGAAATTATCGTGGAAGGGGTACCTGATATCTATAAGCCATCGGGTCGCCTGAGTGTCCGAGCTGGTTCTCTTGAGTATGCTGGTGAAGGGGCACTGAAGCAGGCATATCTCAAACTGTACCAATTGCTTACCGATGAAGGAGTATTTTCCCCGGAAAATAAGAAACTAATTCCAACCTTTCCTCGCAGGGTAGCCTTGATTACCTCACAGGATGGTGCAGCTATCGGTGATTTTAGTTCCAATCTTGTTCGGTCTGGTATAAAGGTAGATTTTTATCCAACTTTAGTTGAAGGGAAGAAGGCAGTGTTTGATATCATTCGTGCTGTAGAGTATTTCAATCAAAAATCAGATCAGTATGATGTACTGGTACTCATCCGTGGCGGTGGTAGCTTGGAGAGTTTGCAAGCATTCAATACAGAGTCTCTAGTAAGAACAGTTTATCATTCCAAGATTCCTGTGCTCGCTGGCATTGGTCATGAACGAGATATTTCTTTGGCTGCTTTGGCAGCAGATAAGATGGTATCGACTCCTACAGCAACAGCCAAAGAGTTATCGCAAGGTTATGATATGGCGAGAGAGAGCCTGGAAAAAATTCAGACTTGGTTACTGATGGTTTCAGAAAGGGTTATTCTCCAAGGAAATGTACTTCTAGATGAACAAGAGCGGCTCCTTCGGGGAAGTTTTGATAAAGTTTTTGAACATTTTATTGATGTCAAACAATCTTTTGAGCAGAAAGCCTTATTCTTGCCAGAGTATATACGGGTGACTCGAATCTTACTGACTCAGCAGTCAGCCACTCTCATGATGAAATTACAGGATGCTTTGGATCGTATCAATCTGTGGATAGATCATCAGACAAGGCAGTTGACTCAATATGATCCAGTGCGGGTTTTACAGCTCGGATATAGTCTTGTGCGGAAGAATGGTCGGGTAATCCGCCAATCCCATGACCTTGATGTAGGAGACACCGTCCGTATACAACTTGGAAGAGGCGCGCTAGAATCAGAGGTAAAGCAAATTTATTCTGAGGAAGAAATAGTATAGTTTTATATTATGACAAAGGAAAAGGAAATGTCGCTCGGCGAATCCCTGAAGCAGCTTGAAGTTATCACCGAATGGTTTGATCAGCAGGAAGCGATTGATGTTGAGCGTGCCTTGGAAAAAGTAAAGGAAGGTGCTAGGCTCCTTCGCTTGAGCCGAGAGAAATTAAAGCAAGTAGAAAATGAATTTCACGTTATTCGGAAAGAGCTTGAACAGGAATAGTTTCTTACCTTCTTGATCCGGTGGTATACTAAAAGAAACGCAAATACTCAATGCATCGGTTTGTCGGAGATATTTCTATCGTTTTAGGTGGAGCAGCTGGCCAGGGGGTTCAGACTGTTGAATCTTTGCTCGTGCAGATTCTCAAACAGGAGGGGTATTTTGTTTTTGCTTCTAAAGAATACATGTCACGTATACGCGGAGGTTCTAATTCCACCGAGATCAGAATTACCAATAAAAAACGAAGGGCTTTTGTAAAGAAAATTGATCTTCTCTTTGCTCTTGATAAAGAAGTAGTCCCCCATCTTAAGCATCGAATTACGAGTAAAACAGTAATTGTCGGGGAGAAATCAAAAGTGTGTGAAATGAATTGTAGCGTGGTAGATATTCCTTTTAGCCGTTTTGCTTCCGAACTTGGGCATCCGATATACACGAGTACCGTCGCGGTTGGGGTAGTCTTGGGGTTACTCCAGGCAGATGAGGAGACATTCCATATTTATTTACGGACACATTTCTCCCGTAAAGGGGATGAAGTAGTCACTAAAAATATAGAAGCAGCTAAAAAAGGTTTTGCTCACGGGAGGCACATCGCTTTTGTGGAGGGCATTGAGATCGCCTTGCCTCGGAATAATCGGGGAAGTGACAAAGAACTTCTGCTGGAGGGGATAGACGCGGTAGGAATGGGAACTCTAGCTGCTGGTTGCAATTATATTTCTTCATATCCCATGTCTCCAGGGACGGGGCTCTTAACCTATCTCGCACAGCATAGTAAGGAATTTGGTATAGCCGTTGATCAGGCAGAAGATGAAATCGCTGCCGTGAATCAGGGGATCGGAGCCTGGTATGCGGGAGCGCGAGCGATTGTCACTACTTCTGGAGGTGGTTTTTCGCTCATGACCGAAGGAGTGAGTCTTGCGGGTATGATCGAAACACCAATCGTGATTCATATCGGGCAGCGACCAGGGCCAGCGACGGGGCTTCCGACAAGGACCGAGCAAGCTGATCTGAATCTCGCCCTGTATGCTGGACATGGTGAATTTCCACGAGCTATTTTTGCGCCTGGATCTCCGGAAGAGGCATATTTGTGCATGCAGCAAGCTTTTGAAATGGCCGATCGGTTTCAAGTACCAGTCATGGTCCTTACGGACCAGTATCTTTTGGATAGTATTACCACTGTTGCTGTACCATCGCTCGTGAACGTGCGTTGGAAAAATCATGTCGTCAAAACAACTCGTGATTATCAGCGTTATGCCATGACAAAAGATGGAATATCTCCAAGAGGTATCCCCGGTTTTGGCACTGGTTTGGTAGGGGTGGATAGTGATGAACATGATGCTGACGGTCACATTACCGAGAGCCATGTTGTTCGCCTGGAGCAGCATGAAAAACGCTTGAGAAAATTGGATGGTCTTCTTAAGGAAACACTTCCCCCAATAGTAATAGGCAATATCAAAAAAGCTAAGACCGTAGTAGTTACTTGGGGATCGAATCTCGGGCCAGTGGAAGAGGCTCTTGAGATTTCGAGTAATCAGGCGTTTGCTCAAGTGCATTTTGCTCAGGTCTATCCCTTATCACCAGTTGGGAAAAAATTGCTTGAAAAGAAGCAGGTAGTGGTTGTTGAAAATAATGCCACTGGTCAATTCGCTTATCTCTTGGAGCGTGAATATGGGGTAAAAGTAGACAAAAAGATACTGCAGTATGATGGCAATCCCTTTGCTGTGGAGGACTTGGTGAATAGATTGAGAAAAATATAGCGTATGATCGACAAGAAACTGTATGATATGCCTCATAAGACGGACATAGCTTGGTGCCCAAGCTGTGGGAATTTTCCTATTCTTAATATTGTAAAAACTGCTCTTGCGGAACTCGATATTCCACCAACAGAAGCTGTTATTTGCTCGGGTATTGGTCAGGCCGCCAAAGCCCCTCATTATCTACGAGTAAATTATTTCAATGGTCTTCATGGGAGAGCTCTACCTCCAGCAACGGCTATCAAAATTGCCAATCCAAAACTCACGGTTATTGCTGAGTCTGGTGATGGTGATACCTATGGAGAGGGAGGAAATCATTTCTTACACACTATACGGAGAAACCCTGATATTACCAATATTGTTCATAACAATATGATTTATGGCCTTACCAAGGGTCAGGCCTCACCAACGAGTGAAAGGGGTATGGTGACGCCAGTTCAGACGACTGGAGTAATGGTGGAACCCTTCAATCCAATAGCTGTTGCTCTCTCTTGTGGGGCTACCTTTGTAGCAAGAGCTTTTTCTGGTGACGTTGTCCAGGCAGTCAAAATTGTAAAAGAGGCTATACAGCATAAGGGGTATGCTCTAGTAGATATTTTCCAGCCCTGCGTGGTGTTTAATAAACAAAATACCTATCAGTGGTTTAAACAAAATACTTACTACCTCAATGAACAACACGATCGATCTAATCGTTCGAAGGCTTTCGAAATTGCGTTTGACATGTCTACATTGGCACTGGGAGTTATCTATCAAGAGGTTGGAAGAGGAGTTTATAATGAATTAGTAATGGATGAAAATGGTCCTCCATGTCAGGTCTCCTCCAGAGTTTCTTTGAAGGACTTTTTTATGAGAAACTATAAATAACCTGAGTATTAGAGGGTGCTGGTTCCTTTGAGTTTTCGTAGCTTTAATAGGTATTTTTGATAATATAAAATATTTATGAATGTATCAAAACTAAAAAAGTTTTTTATTGGGCTTCTTGTTTTTATATGGTTTTTGCCTTGTTCGGAAATATCTCTTGCAGCCGATAGCTGGGATATTTCAATGACTCATTGGAGTGATGCGTTGGGAGTGCAACCTCCCGTGATGACTATTAATAGCGGAGATACTATTGCTATTCTTTATCACGTGACTAGTGCGCCCAATAATCACCTATCGAATATTGAAAAAACTTGTATCATTTCAGATAGTGACGGAAATTCGAGGGTTATCCGTGGTTATTCAGTTTTTGAACTGAACGAGCAATTAAGGAAAATATACTACACTCCTAGTAAGGATACGATTTATGAGTTTCGTTGCGGACTATCTTCCGATCATTTAAATACATATACTGTTGCTTCTCCATTAGTGAGTATTACTGTTTTAGGAGGAAGTGGAAACAACAACTTCTCTTGCACGGGAACTGCTCCATGGTATATTTCTAGTTATACTGATTTTGATGGTGCTGAAGAAACAACTGGATTAACAGAAAGTATCGATTGGGTTTACTCAGCTTCTAATACTGCTCGTAAATGTGAGTTTCATTGTAAGGAAGGATCTGATTGGGTTTTGAGCCATGGAGGAATGACCTGTTCCTCCCCCGGTGGTCCTCCTGGGGAAGCAAATCTGATTACTTTGTTGGTAGATAAAGCTAATGTGGAGCCAGGGGAAGAAGTTACTTTGAGATGGTCAGCTATTGGTATTCCTGCAGGTGGGATTTGTCGTATGTCTGTATCCTTAGATGGAACTGCTGTTAATCATCCTGGTTGGAACGATTACTTAGATGAAAATGCACTTGAGAGTGGTGGCAGTGTCGCATTAATTCCTTTTGATGCTTCTCGGCAAAACAGTGAGGGGGTATACACTTTCTCTCTTTGTACATCTACAGTAAAAGTATTTGTGGTTGATAGACCGAGGATCACTTTTACAGCGGATCCAAATATCTTAACTACCACTGGTATGAGTAGATTGAAATGGACTGTAGATGGGACAGATAGTCACTGTTACCTTATTGATGGTCAAGCAGTGATTAATTCTGTTTGGTCTGGAATTGGAAGTCCATTGTTTGTTCGAATGGATGGAACACCGATACTATATTTTGACATTCTTTGGAATGGGGATCCATCAAGTAAATCTGAGTGGCCATTATCTGTAACTTATACGCAAGACTTTACGTTATTTTGTAAGGGTGCTTTTTCGTCGATGTTTATGTCTCCCACAAATCTTTATACTAAGGCGTCAACTCGTATTACAATAGCAGGAAGTCCTCCTCCATCTCCTCCATCTCCTCCATCTCCTCCATCTCCTCCATCTCCTCCATCTCCTCCTGTCACTCCTGGGACTGACACGAATCCAATCCTCTTCCAAAACCCTCTTAAGTTCAATAATCCTCACGATCTCCTTACCACGCTCCTTACCTTCTTCCAGGGGATCATAGTAATCCTCTCCCTCATCTTCATTATCATCGGAGCCTTCCTCTACATTACCTCTGCTGGAGACGAAGGAAGAATGACTCAAGGAAAAAAAGCTATCCTCGCTGCTCTCATTGGTCTCGCCTTAGGTATCGCTGCCCCTGCTTTCTTAAGAGAGATAGCTTCTATTCTCGGTTGGGGTACTCCGAATCTCCCCAATGGAGTAGGAACTTCGCTTACCCTTATCCAAATAGCTACCAATGTCTTAAGCTTTCTCCTGACGATCATTGGTATCCTGGCTATCATCATGCTCATTATCGGTGGTATCATGTACCTTACCGCTGCTGGGAATGAAGATACTCTTGATAAAGGAAAGAAGATTGTTAAATACTCCCTCATTGGTATCACCATTGCCTTAGCTTCTCTTGTCCTGGTGAAGGCGGTGGCGGGGTTCTTCTCCTAAGCTCTAAAAAGAACTGAGTAAAATAAATCCCCTATACAGGGGATTTATTTTCTAGTCGAGACCGAGCTGAATCTTGGTTGCTTCACTCATTTTGCTCGTGTCCCAGGGTGGATCAAAGGTGAGATTGACGGTTACGTCATTGATAGTATCGATTTCCATAACCCGATCCTCTATTTCTTTTTGAATCTGACCAAAAAGTGGACAGCCAATAGTGGTGAGAGTCATGGTGATAGTACAGATTCCTTCCTTGGATACGGCAACGTCATAAATAAGACCAAGATCAACAATAGAAACCCCGAGCTCTGGATCGAGCACGAGGCGAAGCTTTTCATAGGCCTGGTTCTTGAGTAAAACTTTAGTCATGTGAGTAAACAAAAACTTCCTCCAATAAAATAGCGACTGAAGAAAGTTTTTGTGTTGATATTATTCTGGGAAAATCTGTTTGCCGGTAGCATCCTTGATACGGATAGCGGCTACAGGGCAAGCGCGAGCAGCGTTGAGAATAGTTTCCTGAGTGTCTTCGTCAGCGGTAGCGAGGACAGAGGCCTTCCCATTGTCTTCGAGGGCAAAGGTATTGGGAGCCATAGCAACACAAGGAGCGGAACCAATGCAAGCGTCGTGATCAACTTCGATAATCCATCCATTTTTGAGAGTAACGGGACCAGCCGGCTTGGCTTCATCTTTCCATTGAGACATAAGACTTATTTATGAGTTAAAGCTTTCTTGAGGGTTTCCAGTGATAGCAAGGCACATTTGAGTCTGTTAGGGGAGAGGGGAACCCTGAGAAGTTCCAGTACCTCTTTTGGTTCGAGACTGAGAGCTTGAGAGGGGCTTTTCCCATTAATTACTTCCGACAAGAGAGAGGCTCCTGCCTGGGAAATAGCACACCCACTACCACGAAACCGCACTTCCTCAATTGTATCATTCCTTATTTGGATGTCCATCTCAAGCTGGTCGCCGCAGGTAGGATTATGAGCTTTCCCTTGGTGGGTAGACCGTTTGAGATGGCCGTAATTTCTGGGGTTACGGTAATGATCGAGAATGAAATCTTGGTAGAGTGACGACATAGACAAAATTTATGCTACAAAAATCCTCAGGGCTTTTTGAATGCCGGTCATGAGCTTTTCAATATCTTCTTCGGTATTGTAAATACTGACCGATACTCGGGCTGAAGCGGGGAGACTTAAGTTGTGATGAAGCGGCCGAGCACAGTGCTCACCAGCTCGGATACAGATATTTTCTTCACCAAGGAGGTGAGCAAGATCGTGGGGATGAATGCCATCAAGCGTAAAGGAGAGGATCCCAGCTCGATTTTGTTCAGTTCCCCCAAGGATATGGATGCTCTTCCTAAATGTTTCTGTTAACTTTTTTTCGAGGAGAAGAAGAAGTTTCTTTTCGTGTGCATGAATGTTGGCGATACCGAGCCCCTCAATATAGTTGATGGCTGCTGCGAGACCAATGATGCCAGCAATGTTGGGTGTTCCTCCCTCAAGAGTATCAGGGAGCCCTTTGTATATTGCAGGTGAGGAGAGGGGATCAAGGACTGTTCCACCGCCTACATTGATTGCCCCAAGTCGTTCGAGACTTTTCTTTTTTCCAGCGAGGATACCGATGCCAGTTGGGCCGAATACTTTGTGGCCCGAAAAAACAAGATAATCGGTGTCCCATTTTTTTACTGAAACTGGGAGGTGGCCGATGGCTTGGCAGGCATCGACGAGAATTAGGATGGCTGGGTATTTCTTTCTTACGGTAGCAATGAGCTCTTCAACGGGATTGATGAGACCAAGAACATTGGAGACGGCGCTCAAAGCAAGTACCCTGGTATGAGTGTCGAGCTGGGCAAGAATACTCTGCGCTGAAAGGAGGCTTGATTGATCAACTGGTGCTACTCGGAATTCAGCTCCAGTTTTTTGCGCGAGTTCTTTCCAGGGCAGAAAATTGGAATGATGCTCGATAGCGGTGACGACGATATTATCTCTAGGATGGATTTCTTCACGGAGACCAGTAGCGACGAGATTGATACCATGAGTAGCGCTACCTACGAAAATAGTGCTGTCAATTTCGCTCTCAATAAAGCGAGCAATCTCCTTGCGGGTATTGGCAACAGCGAGGGTAGCCATCTCAGCTATAGGGTAAAGTCCGCGGGCAACATTGGCAGTATATTCTCGATAGTATGTCTCCATAGCGTCCAACACCGATTGTGGTTTCTGGGCGGTTGCGGCCGAGTCCAAATAGACAAGCCCTGGGTTGTATTCAAAAATCGGAAAATCTTTTTTGAGAGTCTCTGGATTTAGCATAGGATTAGTTTACGGGAGGGATCAGTGCTCGACTTACTCCAAGCGCCACTATTTTTTCCAAGGCTTCACCAAAAAATCCTTGAATAAGAAGTTCTGTAGCTTCTTTTTCTCCGAGGCCGCGGCTTTTGGCATAGAACAGCATGGATTCGTTGAGGGGACTGATGGTAGCTGCGTGGCGGCACTGTACATCATCAGCTAGAATTTCAAGGGCAGGTTTGGTATGAGCACTGGCTTCCGGCGAAAGAAGAAGGCTACGACTTTCTTGAGAGGCATTTGAACCCTGAGCCCTCTTTTCAATTTTAATAGTACCGTCATAGTGAAGCTTGGCTTTGTCTTTGAGCACGGCTTTGACGAGAGCGCTCGACATAGTTTCTGGAGCGAGGTGTTTCTGAACGATATTGAGCGTTTGTTTTCCCTCTCCTTTTCCAGTGAAGAATGCGAAGACATGTGCAGTCGCTCCTTCGCCTGATAATTCAATAGTAATTTCTCCACTTCTATTCAAGGCAAAGAAAACTTTGCTCTCATGAGCCTTGAGACGATAGGTAGAGTGCTTGTCATGGGAGATATCGAGGAATTGCATAGATTTAACCAATAGATCCTTGCATTTCGAGATTGATAAGACGATTGAGTTCAATCGAATACTCCAGCGGAATTTCTTTGACCACGGGATCGATGAAGCCATTGACGAGCATGCCTTCGGCGTCTTCTTTCTTAATACCTCGCGAAGTGAGGTAAAACAATTTTTCTTCGCCAATTTTCTCTACGGTAGCTTCATGCTCGATGATGGCGTTTTGTTCTTTGATCCGCATAGTCGGGTAGGTATCCGAGCGGGATTTGGGATCCAAGAGGAGCGCATCGCAGACGACGGAGGCTTTGGAACCGGTAGCGCCACTCCTAATGTGTACGAGGCCTCGATAGGAGGTACGACCCCCGTCTTTGGAGATGGATTTGGAAATCACACGAGAGCGGGTGTTTGGAGCCATGTGGACCATTTTGGCACCAGCGTCTTGGTGTTGACCTTTTCCGGCATAGGCGATGGAGAGGACTTCGCCGCGGGCGTTGGCGCCAGTGAGATATACAGCTGGGTATTTCATGGTGACACCTGAGCCAATATTGCAGTCGATCCATTCCATGAGGGCATTTTCTTCGGCTTTGGCGCGCTTGGTCACGAGATTGTAGATGTTTTTGCTCCAGTTTTGGACGGTTGTGTAACGCACCCGAGCATTCTTTTTGACAAATATTTCCACGACAGCCGAATGGAGTGAACTGGTGCGATAGATGGGTGCCGTACAACCTTCGACGTAGTGCACCGAACTGCCTTCATCAGCGATGATGAGGGTACGTTCAAATTGACCAAAGGCTTCGGCATTGATGCGGAAGTAGGCTTGGAGGGGAAGATCGACTTTAACGCCTTTGGGGACATAGACAAATGATCCACCGGACCAGACAGCTGAATTGAGGGCAGCAAATTTATTATCGTGCGGTGGGATGAGTGTGCCAAAGTATTCTTTGACGAGCTCGGGGTATTTTTTTACTGCCGTGTCCATATCACAAAAAATCACGCCTTGTTTTTTGAGGGCAGCATCAAAACTCTCATAGACCACTTCTGACTCATACTGAGCTGATACACCGGCCAAGAATTTTTTCTCTGCTTCTGGGACACCAATCTTGTCGTATGTCTCCTTAATTTCTTGAGGAAGTTTGTCCCAGGCATCGGCTTGTCCTCTGGTTGCCTTGAGGTAATAGGTGATATCTTCAAAGTTAATTTTTGAAAGATCAGCGCCCCATGTCGGCATCGGCTTGTTTTTAAAAATCTCGTAGCTCTTCAACCGAAAATCCCGCATCCATTTTTGTTCACCTTTGACGCGAGAGATTTCTTTGACGACACCTGCATTCAAACCCGTACCAGTCTTATGGACGGAACGTTCAGGCATAGCAAAGCCGTAACGATAGTCAAACTCCAAATTTTTTTCTGAAGTTTTGGGCATAGTTACTTGATAGCAGCATCAAAGCCTTTGATTTCAATCTGTTTGGCGAGGAGGGCAGTACCGGTTTTTTTGAGTTTACCTTCCTGAAGTACGATCACTACATCTGGTTTCACGTACTTCACCAGGCGAGTAGAGTGAGTGATAAAGATGAGGGTGGTTTCTTTGGGGAGATGTTTCTTGAGAAAGGTAGCAATGGTTTTGAGTGCGTCGACATCTACCCCGGTATCAATCTCATCAAAGAGGGCAAACTTTGGAGCGATAAGAGCTGCCTGGAGCGCCTCGAGCTTCTTTCTCTCGCCGCCAGAGAAACCGACGTTGAGGGAGCGCCTCAGGAGTTCGTCTTTGATACGGAGCTCGGCTGAATATTTTTTGACGAGCGTGTGGAGTTCCATCGGGGTATACTTTTTTTCGAGTGCTAGACGGAGGAGTTCAAAGACAGTTACTCCAGGAAGTTCTAGGGGTGTCTGAAAGGAGAGAAAGATACCGAGTTTGGCGCGTTCATCGGGAGAAAGGTTTTTTATATTCCTCCCTCCTTTACGGTGGTTAGGCTTTCCCAGGATAATTTTGCTTGAACGACCTACTGAGTACTTGGGATGACCCATGATCGCCGAAGCGAGAGTGGATTTTCCAGAGCCATTGGGACCCATGAGGACATAGCTCTTTCCGGGCTGAAAGGCAAAAGAAAAATCAGGGAGAATAGTCTTGTCTTCTATGGAAACCCTGAGGTGTTCGATGGTGAGCATATTATTTCGGTGATGAGTGAAGAATAGTGTCGAGAGTAATATTAGAAAGCGTTTGTTCTATTTTTTCTTCGAGCACTCGCCAGACTTGATTGGTTTGGCAGTGGCTGACTTGGAGACAGGGGAGCTCGCCTTTGACCGGCGGCATAAACATCTCGATTGGTCCATCAAGAATTTTCAAAATATCCCAGGTGCTAATGGTTTCTATTGGTTGGGCTAAAACATAACCTCCAGTCGTTCCCTTTTTGGCCTCAACGATTTTCCCGCGACGCAAAATCTGCAGAATCTTCTCGAGATAGTCCTCAGGAAGGTGTTCGGTCTCGGCGATTGAGCGGATAGAAAGAGGCTCCTTGGCTTGGGCCAAAGTCAGTACTGCCCGGAGGCCGTAATAAGCCTTTTTTGAAATCTTCATAAATCGGACTAAAATAGTCTGATTTACAGACTACCAGTCTTGATAGAGTCTGTCAATCCTGATAGGCTAGGAAAAATATGAATAATTCAGCTAAGCCATTTTTGGGATTTTGGAGGGGGCTCGAGAAGCCTTTTTTTGTGTTGGCGCCACTTGCTAATGTGACTGATTATGCCTTTCGGCAATTTATCGTAAGGTATAGGAAACCCGATGTCTTGTGGACTGAATTTGTTGCGGCGGACGGGCTTTGTCACCCGCGTGGACGAGAAGCCTTGATCCATGATCTCAGGTTCTCCGAAAATGAACGGCCAATCGTAGCGCAACTGTTTACGAGTCATCCAGAGAAAATGTTTGAAGCAGCCAAACTGGTCAAAGAACTCGGCTTTGACGGTGTCGATATCAATATGGGTTGTCCAGACAAAAATGTGATGAAACAAGGAGCCGGCGCAGCGTGTATGAAGGAGCCGGCATTAGCCCGGGAGATTATATTGGCAGCCATGGGAGGGGTGAGAGCTGATGGGAAAGACCCTATTCCGGTATCAGTTAAAACAAGATTAGGATTTAATAAGGATGAAATGGAAGTATGGCTTCCTCAGATGCTTGCCGCCAAACCGGCGGTCCTAACGCTCCATCTTCGGACGAAAAAAGAAATGTCGCTGGTTCCGGCACATTGGGACCGAATGGCGACTGCGGTGAAGCTTCGTGATGAATGTAGTCCAGAGACTATTATCTTAGGGAATGGTGATGTTCAAAGTGTTGCTGAGGCCAGAAACAAGTGCGAGGAAACTGGTTGTGATGGAGTGATGATTGGACGGGGAGTGTTTGGGAATCCATGGCTTTTTGATGAGGCTAAAACGACTGTGACCGTTTGCGAACGACTCGAAGCGATGCTTTGTCTCACTGAACTATTTGGACAAACTTGGCAGGGAACAAAAAGTTTTGAAATCCTGAAGAAACATTTCCAGGCTTATATTGTTGGTTTTCCTGGAGCCAAGGAGCTCAGGAATGAGCTGATGCTTACTCATGAGGCTACATCAGTACGAAAGCTTATTGAAGACTTTCTTGCTCAGCATCCAGATAAAGCTCAAATTGAGCTTTCGCTTACTTAGGAACTTTTGAATTCTTCGGTAGTGCTATGCTATACTAATTCCTGCAATACTTATGAGTTTTCGATCACGACACAAGAAAATTTATGCTGCCTGGGTAGTTATTTCTGCTCTCGTAGCGCTCTCCATGCTTGCTTTTCTGATGGCTCCTTTCTTTATGTACTAAATGATGACGGTATGCATTGGCGTATCTCTCTTCGTCTTGGCATGGTGGCCCTGCTTGCTGCAGGAGGGTATCTTGGATACAAGAGCTGGGAGGAACATGAGCGCAATGCCAAGATTCAATTAGAAATTTCCTTACTTGAGGCAGAGGCAGCCAAGGTTCGGAGAGAAAATGAGACCCTTGCACAGAAGATTGAATATTTTGCTTCACCCGATTTTCAGGAACAGGAAGCCAAGAAAAAGCTCGGTCTTCGTCGGCAAGAAGAGTCAGTTATAGCCCTGCATGAAACCCCCGCCTTTTTTCCAGAGGTAGGAAGCGGCAATGGTCAATTGGGAGGGGTGTATCAGGAAAAAAATCCTGATGCTACTCCAAATTATAGGAAATGGTGGAAGCGTTTTTTTGAATAGTAGATATTGTCTACTATAATGAAAGAGTAGTGATTACTTTTTGCATTTTCTTTTATGGACCAGCAACCTTCTCTAACAGCTGAGCGAAAGATTCATCCAAGGACACTTGTCCTAGGAATTTTGGGACTGTTAGTGGTTATTATTACGGCGGTGTTCGTGATGTATTATCGTTATACCGATACCTGGTTTGGGCGTATGGTGGGTAGCCAGTTTCCATTTCCTGTAGTTCTTGTCGACAAGACTCCAGTAATGAATTCTCAGGATTTGACTCGAGACGTTGCTTCTATCAAGCGATTTTATGAATCACAGGATTTTAGTCAGATGGGGATTAGGGTAGATTTTTCAACTGAAGAAGGTAAGAAACGACTGAAGCTTCGTGAGCGTGATTTACTCAACAAGACTCTTGAGGACGCTACTATTGAACGACTTGCCAAAGAGGAAGGGATTGTTATTACTGAGGCTGAGGCCCGGGCAGACGTGGATAAACGACTCAAAGAATATGGCGCTGCTGATAAAGTGGAGGCAACTATTGCGAGGCTTTACGGCTGGACACTGAGAGATTTTGAATCAAAAGTAGTTTTGCCGAGTCTTTATGAAGAAGCTCTTTCAAAAAAATTTGCATCACAGGTTTCTTATGAGGCTTCAAAAAAACAGATTGATGAAGCAGTAAAAGAGTTCAAAAAGACTAATGACTTTGAAGGAGTAGTCAACGCGTATTCCGACGGACGCACGAAAGCGAATGGTGGTGATTTGGGTTGGTTTGCTCTAGAGGATCTTGCTCCCGAGCTTCGGAGCGCTGTTGATATTGCCAAAGTTGGTATCCCGACAGGTATGATCGAGAGTAGTCTTGGCTATCACATTCTTCTAGTAAAAGAAACAAAGATTGAGGAAAATAAAAGACTCTATCATCTTAGCCAGGTTTTTGTACGTAAAGAAAATTTTGTTGATTGGTTAACAGAAAAGCTTCGCGGTGAACCAGTAAGAATCCTTCTTTCCGATTATCACTTTGACAAGGAGACTGGCCGAATAGATTTTCGCTCTCAAGAGATGAAAGATTTTGAAGAAAAGCTTCGCTCGAATCCAGATCAAGACCCGCTCTTCTTTTACTAATCTTATGGTTACGAGCTCTTTGGTTAAATAGTCATCGCGTTCTCTCTATCCTTTACAAATATCCAATATGAATACACCTCTTACTCCCGAGCAACCAGATCTCAGAGTTTTGCCAGTAACGCCACTCCCTCAGGTGGTAGGTCATCGGTCGTGCCGTACTCCTTGGGTTCTTATCGTTGCTGTCTCACTTATTTCAGGTATTGTGGGTGGTCTCGCAAGTCGTGGTGGGGCCTTGCCTCGTTGGCTTGGATCAGGTGTGAAGTTGGGTGAAGTAAAGGAGGTCTCAATCTCTTCGCACGAGAATCCCCCGCTTGCTCCTGAGGATGAAAAGATTGTTTCCATGGTAGAACGCAGTGCTCCAGCTGTGGTGAGTATTGTTATTACGAAAGACGTTCCTAAATACCGAGATATTTTTCGATCACCTTTTGGTCTTGGTTTTCCTTTCTTTGGTCAACGCGAGGATGTTTCGGGTGAGAATGAAACAGAAAGGAAACGGGTGGGCAGTGGTTCGGGTTTTCTTATCTCAAATGATGGCTACATTGTAACCAACAAACATGTAGTATCAGATACGGCTGCTGAGTATATGGTTATTCTGTCTGATGAACGGGAATTTTCAGCCAAAGTACTTGCTCTTGCCCCCAGTAATGATATTGCGGTAATGAAAATTGAGGGTAACGATTTTCCGTTTCTCAAGCTTGGTGATTCGGATGTGATTCGGGTAGGACAGACAGTGATTGCGATCGGTAATCCTTTAGGTGAATTTGCTAATTCAGTATCGCGAGGTATTATTTCTGGACTTAAGCGAAGCGTTACAGCAGGTTCAGGTTATGGAGATACGGAAACACTTGATAATATTATCCAGACCGATGCTGCTATCAATCCAGGGAATTCGGGCGGTCCACTCTTCAATATTGAAGGGGAAGTGATTGGTATCAACGTCGCGGTGGCACAGGGTGCAGAGAATATTGGTTTTGCGCTTCCAGTCAACTCGATCAAGCGAGTGGTGGATGAGGTAAAAACAACAGGAAAACTTTCAACTCCCTATATTGGTGTCCGGTATATTATTCTCGATGAGGCCGTGGCCAAGGAATATAGTCTACCAGTAGACCACGGTGCTCTTATCTTGCGTGGCGAGCGCATGACGGACTTGGCTGTAATTCCGGGGTCACCAGCGGATAAAGCTGGGCTCATCGAAAATAATATTATTTTGGAGATGAATGGTCAGAAAATTGATACAGAAAATACTCTGGCTGATCTGATTGCCGAAAAACAAGTAGGGGATGAGGTAATGCTCAAGGTATGGCACAAGGGTGAAACTAAGGAACTAAAGCTTAGATTAGAAGAAAGAAGGTAGACCATTCTGAGGAGAGGATACTGGAAAATTAGCACTCTTGCATTGAGAGTGCTAATTATGTTAAGGTGGGTGTGTAAGGAGGTAATTTCCCTTTTACACGCTTATGAATATCCAAAATTTTACTCAAAAAAGTCAGGAGGCATTGAGGCAGGCCCAAGAAATTGCTCTCTCTCGTGGGCAGGCGGCGCTTGTTTCAGCTCACCTTTTTTATGTTCTTCTGATTCAAGAGGATTCTATTGTGCCAGTGGTGGTGCGGAAACTTACCGAAGCCCATGAGACTTTTCTTGGTGCAGTGCTCAATCTTCTCGATAAACTTCCAGTAACTGGTCAGGGGAGTATGGGGCAAATTCTAATTACTCCAGAGCTTGGTCGAGTGCTTGATCAAGGAGAGAGGACTATGTGTGAGATGCAGGACAAATACGTCTCGACCGAACACCTTTTGATGGCACTGCTTATTGTTGATGTAGAACTCGCGAAGCTGGGAAAGTCATTTGGAGTTACTCCAGAGGCAATACTTCGAGTCTTGCGTGAGGTGCGAGGGGGAACACAGGTGGAAAGTGATCGGCCTGAAGTGAGCTATCAAGCACTTGAGAAATATGCTACCAATCTGACCGAACTGGCTCGCAAGGAGAAACTTGATCCGGTGATTGGGCGAGATGAAGAAATTCGCCGAGTAATGCAGATACTTTCTCGGCGGACGAAAAATAACCCAGTCCTTATTGGCGAGCCAGGGACAGGGAAAACAGCTATTGCTGAAGGTTTGGCTCAGCGCATCGTCTCGGGAGATGTCCCAGAAAGCCTGAAGAATAAGGAAGTTATTTCACTTGATCTGGGTAGTCTTTTAGCTGGTGCTAAATTTCGTGGTGAGTTTGAAGAAAGACTCAAGGCAGTACTGAAAGAAATTGAGCAGGGGTCAGACAAGTTTATTCTCTTTATTGACGAACTTCATACCCTTGCCGGTGCTGGGGCCACCGATGGAGCCTTGGATGCGTCTAATATGCTCAAGCCAGCCTTAGCACGCGGCAAGCTTCGCTGTGTCGGGGCAACTACGCTGAAGGAGTACCAGAAATATATTGAGAAAGACGCAGCTCTTGAGCGTCGTTTCCAGCCAGTTATAGTGCAAGAACCTGGAGAGGAGGATACTATTGCAATTTTGCGCGGAATCAAAGAGAAATATGCTCTTCATCATGGAGTGACAATTACTGATGCAGCTATTGTGGCAGCAGTACGGTTATCGAGTCGCTATATCACGGATAGGTTTTTGCCAGACAAAGCTATTGATCTTATTGATGAGGCTGCCTCGCTTCGTCGTATGGAAATTGAGTCTATGCCCGAGGAGCTTGATCGACTTGAGAGAAATATTCGTAGGCTTGATATTGAACGCCTCGCACTGGAAAAAGAGAAGGCTAATAAAGAGAGCACAGTCAAGATTCTAAAGATAGAGTCTGAGCTTGCTGAATTGAGACAGGCATCACAAATACTTTCCCTCCAGTGGCAGTCAGAGCGGGAAGTCCTTACTGGTTCAAAAAAACTCAAGGAACAGATTGAAGAACTCAAGAAGGAAGCAGAGATGACTGAAAGGGAAGGCTTGCTTGATCGAGTAGCAGAGATTCGGTATGGAAAAATCCCAGAATTTGAAAAGCGTCTCGAAAAATCAGACAAAAAATTAGCTCAGCTTCAAAACACAAACATGCTTCTCAAAGAGGAAATTACTGAGGAAGATATAGCCTCTATCGTAGCTCGGGCAACAGGGATTCCTCTGGCGAAAATGCTTGAAAAAGAAACCAAAAAACTCCTCTGTATGGAGACTGAGCTTTCAAAACGAGTGGTTGGTCAGGAGGAGGCGATTGCCACAGTGGCCAATGCCATCCGTCGTTCGCGAGCGGGTTTGGCCGATGAAGGACGGCCGATCGGCTCCTTTATTTTTCTTGGATCAACTGGTGTTGGAAAAACAGAGCTTGCAAAGGCACTGGCGGAGTTTCTCTTTGATGATGAGGAATCACTCATTCGGGTTGATATGAGTGAATACATGGAATCTCATGCAGTGGCCAAACTTACTGGTTCACCTCCGGGATATATTGGCTATGAAGAAGGTGGTCAACTTACAGAAAAGATTCGCCGCCGGCCATACAGTGTCCTTCTTTTTGATGAAATAGAAAAAGCTCATCCAGAAGTGTTTAATATTCTGCTTCAAATTCTTGATGATGGTCGATTGACCGATGCTAAAGGGCGACTGGTGAATTTTAAGAATACTGTTATTATTATGACTTCCAATGTTGGTTCGGAAGCAATAACAGAAAATGCTATAGCTCTTGGGTTTACAGCTGAGCGGAAGCCAAAACCAATCTCAGAAGAAAAAATTCGTTCGGTGGTTGAGGAACGTTTACGATCTACCTTTAAACCAGAGTTTTTAAATCGTATTGATGCCACGGTTATCTTTCACCCGCTTACGAGAGCAATGACCCTCTCCATTGTTGATATCCAGCTACAGCGGGTACTGGCCAAGCTCAGGGAACGAGGTATTGAAGCTCGAACAACAGAGAAGTTGCGTTCGTGGCTAGCTCAGGAAGGGTACGATCCTATATATGGAGCGAGGCCGTTGAGGCGACTTATTCAGGAAGCTGTCCTTGATCCGCTAGCGCTGTCCCTTCTGGAGGGGAAATTGGTGGATGGCTCAAAGGTTGAAATTACTGAAAAAAAGAACCAGGTAGTATTTGTCGAGCTCACAGAAAAGCGGTAAGCTGGCAGGGAGCACGGAAAGCGTGTTCATAATGTTGCCTTTTATGTTATTTCACGTTGCAGTTTTCTTCTTTTCAGTTTTATTTTTTCTAGCACTCCTCTTTATTAGCGAGCGTCCGATTGTCCCTGCTTGGAGTTTTTATTTGATGACGTGTGGAAGCTTAATTACGTTATCAGTGATAGCTGCCAAACGTCTTACAGATCGTTGGTACACTGCCTATTTGCCATCAACCCTAGCTTTTAGTGTCCCATTTCTTCTATCGCTTATTGATCGAGGAGTAGAGACGAGAGTTTTCATTATTGCTGCTGCGGGTCTTTATTATTTGGCTCTTTTAGGAGTGTACCGTCTTCATCAGGCTCCCCAAGATAAAACGGCAAGAGCGATGCTGAATTTAGCAGCACTGGCGAGTTTGTTTTTTGTTTTTGCTGCGACATACGGCTTGTATCTCAATTACGAAATCCCACTCGCCCTTTTGCTGGGAGTCTTTTTTACTGGAAGTTTCGTGGTGGCTTTTCAAACATTCTTTGCTGCAACAGAACCAAAAGATGCTCGTACCTCACTTTTGTCGGCGTTTGTAGTTGGTCTTCTTATGACTGAGCTTATGTGGGTGGTGCATTTTTGGCCTTTTGGCTATGTTACTGTCGGCATGGCTATGCTTATTCATTTTTTCTTTTTTTGGAAGCTGGGTGTTGATTTCCTTCAGGACGATATTCCATTGAAGCGGTTACTTATTCAGGGAGGAATTCTTCTGCTGCTTCTTGGCACCCTCATTTTTTCGGCGCACTGGAGTTTAGCTTAGGAGAGTATTTTTCTTGTCGGAGCCCCGGTTTAGTGCTACAATCATCTCCCGTAGAAGAATAATGTACGGCGCTCTATGCTTGATCGGCTGGCACGATTGATAGTTAGATTTAGACCAAAAATTATTTTTATTGTCAAGGCAATAGGAGGAGTTTTATTGCTGGTCTCAGTCTTTTTCTTGTGTGAGCTTTATTTTTTTTCGTGGATGGCAGGGAGTAATTGGGCAAAGAAATGGGGGGTATTGCCAAGTCTGAGCGACCGCACCACCATTGTTGAACGTCGAGAAACTGTGACTGTAACACAGGATGAGAATTTAGAACGGCTGGCAACAGAGCATGGTTCTATTGTTGTGAGGTTAACTCCACAATCTTTGCTAGGCCAGAATATCACGACTGCTAACCTCCTCTCGATGGGATTTTTGGGGACTTTGATTACCAACGATGGTTTTATTGTTGCCTACACAACGACGTCGCCTCAGAAGGAGAGTTCTTATTTTGTTTGGTTCAATGATGGTACGCAGGAACGTGCTACCTTTGTGGGGTATGATACCTTGACCCAGCTTGCCTATTATCGAGTAGATCGTAGTAATACTGCAGCAGCAGCACTTACTAATTCTGATGATATAAAGCCAGGGCGTCGTGTAGCGCTTTTGGGCTTAACGCAAGATTTTCGTCCGAGCATTTACCCATCGATTATCGAGCAAAGGGATCAGTTTTTTAATCTTTCACCCCAAACAGTAGCCTCTTCGGAGAAGTGGGAGGGGGTTCTAAAATTAGCCATGTTTTCTCAGGAGAGATATCTTGGTGGTCCAGCGCTTTTAAACAATGGAGAAGTAGCTGGTATTGTAGGAAGTCGTTTACTGGATGGTAAGACAGATTTCTTCCTTATTCCTGCTCGGGTTCTGAGGGAATCTCTTGATCGGCTCGTGACAGGCAAAGTTGATCGACCTACCGTAGGTGTTTATTATCTTTCTCTCAATCAGGAGCGAGCAGAAGATCTCGCGCTTCCTCGGAGTCAGGGTGCGCTGGTATACAGTCCTTCCGGTCGAACCGGACTGGCTGTCCTTGCTGGTTCTCCTGCGGCACGCGCTGGTCTTTTGTATGGCGATATTATTACCCATGTAAACGGAGAGCTGGTTACGTCTGAACGTCCCTTTTCTACTATGGTGGGTGCTTTTCATACTGGCGACCGAGTTCAGTTGACTCTTTTGAGAGATGGAACTGAGCAGAATATTGATCTTTCACTGTGATAGAATAGGAAAAGAGTTCGCACTAAAAGTAGGGAACATAGAGTATTCTCAGATCCCTACCATTTTTAACACTCTTGTTATTGATTGAATACTATATGCGCCAATCCCAGCTTTTTACAAAAACCTCAAAAACTTCGCCAAAAGATGAGGTAGCCAAGAATGCCTCTCTCCTTATTCGGGCGGGTTTTATCCATAAAGAGATGGCGGGTGTTTACGCTTTTCTTCCCTTGGGATTGAGGGTGCTCAATAAAATTATGCAGGTTATTCGAGAGGAGATGAATGCCATTGGTGGGCAAGAACTTTCGATGACCGCTCTCCAGGAACGTGAATTGTGGGAAACTACTGACCGTTGGGATGATGCCAAAGTAGATGTGTGGTTTAAAACTCGCCTGAAGAGTGGGACCGAGCTTGGTCTTGGTGCTACCCATGAGGAGCCAGTGACTCGCCTAATGAGGACTCATCTCAGTTCTTACCGAGATTTGCCGGTTTTGGTGTATCAATTCCAGACCAAATTTCGTAATGAGACTCGTGCTAAGTCCGGTATCATGCGTACTCGGGAGTTTATCATGAAAGATCTTTACTCTTTTGCAAAAAATCAAGAAGAGCACGATCGTATTTATGCTGCAGTTCGTGAGGCGTACAAGAGGATTTTTGAGCGAGTTGGTTTAGGAATGGTAACGTACCAAACCTTTGCTTCGGGCGGGATGTTTAGTAAGTATTCCGAAGAATTTCAAACAGTGAGTGATGCTGGCGAGGATACCATCTATGTTGACGAGGTGAGTAGGAGAGCACTCAATGAAGAAGTTTTGAATGATGATGTTCTTCAGGATCTTGGGTTAGTTCGTGAGCAACTTGTTGAAAAAAAATCAATTGAAGTAGGAAATATTTTCCATTTGGGTACTCGTTTTTCGAACGCCCTCGGGCTTTCTTTTAAGACAGAAGAAGGTAAGTCGGAAGTTCCTATTATGGGTTGTTACGGTATTGGTCCAGCAAGAGTCATGGGAACTATTGCTGAAGTTCTTTCTGATCAAAAAGGAATGGTTTGGCCAGAAGCTGTAGCACCGTTTCGGGTCCATCTCCTCTCGCTAGGCGTGAATGAGGCTGCTGATAAACTGTATACTGACCTTCAGTCGGCTGGTATTGAGGTGCTTTATGATGACCGTGATATGAGCGCTGGAGAAAAATTTACAGACAGCGATCTTCTGGGTGTTCCGGTGAGAATTGCTCTTGGCAAGCGGTCGTTGGAAAACAGAAAGGTTGAAATCAAAAAAAGAACAGGTGACGTTCCTGAGGAGGTAGCTCTTGATTCAGTTATTACCTGGCTCAAGAAGTAATATATGTCTCAACTGACACAAACAAAGAATAATCAAGCGAGAGAACGCATTATCATCTCATTGGGTGGATCACTTCTCGTTCCGGAATCAATTGATGCTGTTTTTGTTGCAAATTTTAAAAAGTTTATTATTGAACATATTGAGGCAGGATATCATTTTATTTTGGTAACTGGCGGTGGTAAGACGGCTAGAAGGTATATCGAGGCTGCAGCCACAGTTACAAATATTAATGATGAAGATAAGGACTGGCTCGGTATTCACGCGACAAGAATGAATGCGCATCTGGTCCGAACAATTTTTCGTGAGTATGCTCACCCGCGAATTAATACCAACCCCCATGATCTCGAGGATTTTTATGCTGTTAAAGAACCAATAATGGTAGCAGCTGGTTGGCGTCCAGGACGATCAACTGACTATGCAGCAGTAGTTTTGGGAAAATATCTTGGTATAAAGCGAGTCATAAATCTCTCCAATATTGAGCGGGTGTATGACAAGGATCCGCGTGCTCACGCTGATGCTATTTCCTACGATTCCTTATCTTGGAAAGATTTTCGGAAAATTGTGGGAGATGAGTGGAATCCAGGTATGAATACTCCTTTTGACCCAATAGCTTCTCAGATGGCGGAGGAAGAGGGCATGGAAGTAGCTGTGCTTCATGGTGGCGATTTGGGGAATGTCTCCAAGTATATCAGTGGGAAAAAATTTATTGGGACAGTAATTCGTGACAAAAAGTAGTTGATATGGGGATTGAAAAAGTAATGCTAGTCTCGCCACGGGGGTTCTGTGCTGGAGTAACTCGAGCGGTAAAAGCTGTAGAAGATACGCTTGAAATTTTTGGTGCACCAGTCTATGTCAAACACGAGATTGTGCACAATCAGGCAGTGGTGAAACGCTTAGCTGATTTGGGAGCGGTAACTATCGAAGATCTTGCTGAAGTCCCAGAAGGGTCGGTAGTAGTTTTTTCGGCTCATGGATCACCCCGAGCTCATTATGAGGAGACTGCAAAGCGTCGGCTTAAGCTTATTGATGCTACGTGCCCTTTAGTTACCAAGGTTCATCTGGAGTTTCAGCGCTATATAAAGGATGGATATCAGATTATTTATATTGGCCACAAAGGTCATCCTGAAGGAGTTGGGGTATTAGGAGAGTTGCCCGATCTTGAAGTGCCACTCGTCGAGACGGTGAGCGATGTGGAGCTTTTGAATCTTCTTAGCGCAGAGAAGATGATTTATTTAACTCAGACTACCCTTTCTCTTGATGATACAAAAGAGGTCATCGATGCGCTTAAGAAGAAGTATCCACAGATCATTGCCCCGCCACTTCAGGATATCTGTTATGCAACGACCAATCGTCAGGAAGCAGTAAAGGAACTTGCTCGGCAGGTTGATTTTGTTTTGGTTGTTGGTTCAAAAGCTTCATCAAATTCAAACCGTTTAGCTGAAACAGCTCGGAACTCTGGAGTTCGTGCAGAGCTTGTCGAAGGAGTTCAGTCTCTTAAAGAGGAATGGTTTAGTGGTGTACAGCGTATTGGAATTACTGCAGGTGCGAGTGCACCAGAAGATTTGGTTCAGGCAATAGCGAGGTATTTCTCAGAGAGGGGTGCGGTTGTGGAAGAGCTCCTCGTGAAGCCAGAAACTATGAAGTTTGCTGAGCCACTCGAGCTCATGCATATCAAACGGGAACAATCCCAAGGCTAAATGTACGTTTCTCATATTTTAGATATTTTAGAAAAGCAAGACAATGTTAAACCGCGTCCGCCGTCGAGTGCTGTTGCACTTGCCAGTGAACGCGGTCAAGGGGTAGGAACTGGTTGCTCCTGGAGATGAGTTAGCCTCGTTGGAGAAGCTTGATCTTGTTATTGCGTGAGGAGGCAGTACAGGGCCCCGTGAGCTGGTCGATCTACGTGAAGAGCTTGCATCAGTTCGCTGCCAGTGAGAAAGAGTGCATTGTCGGGCTGACTGCGGATGAATCCTTGAGGGTTGAATCCCCAGTGATTATCCATGCCGATGTACTCGGCCTCGAGGCAGATGCGAGTACCTGTTACCAGAATGATCTCGTCCGGCGTGTCAAAGGCTTCGGGGCCACCGCAGAAAGGGCTGAAGTACCGAGGGAGGTTGGTTGAGAGCTTACCCCTCTGATAGAAACGAAGGAGCATCTCCTCGAATCTCTGGCCAGTACCGACAATCACTCGAGTGACATCATCCGGAAGTATCAGGTTATCCAGTTGAGCAAAACCAGCATCATTGTGGCCTGAATTACATCCAAGATGCTGATGGCCATGTGTGATGAGATAGTGTTCCATGGTTGATAATCCTTGGCTCTAGTGGAAAGTACTATTTTTTTCGGGAGAAGATTCTTCTGCCGAACAATATTATTGTCATATAAGGCCCCACTTTGGGCAGGTGATTTCCCTCGCCTTCAGGCGATAACTTCCA
>CAZRXW010000008.1:0-42850 GCA_964604195.1 uncultured Bdellovibrionales bacterium | reverse complement strand
ATTCTTCAAATCCGCTCCTTTCAGAGTGTTACCTATGTATCTCATCTTCTTCAGTCATTCACTAGCGAGTACATTCAAAACTGATATAATAGAACTATGCTTCAAATAAGCCAAAAAACTTTTCTTCTTGGTGGTTTTCTTGCTTTTCTGGTCGCTGGTACCATACTGTTTACTCTACACAACCATGCACTCGACCCGGAGGCAAGCGGTAATTGGTGGGCAGTGCGCTTTGTCGAGCCAGGTAACTCCAGAAGCCTTGAGTTTGAAATTGAAAACTATAGCAATATTCTGAAGGGCAATTATTCTATCTCTATTGATGAAGCACTGCTTGAGAGTAGGGATATTGATATCTCCAACAATACCACTACCCGATTTTCCCCCCAAACAAGAGCTCCTCTCGATACACGGGTAAAAGTCATGATTAAACTTGGCAATGAGGAAAGATCCCTCACTCGCTAGGTTTTACCTATCACCTAAAAGCTACTTGCTATCAACTATCGAACTATGTCTAAAAAAGTTCTCCTTGCCACCCGCCCACTCACCCCTCCTTGGGATGAAGCCTCCAAAAACTTTGCGTATTTCCTCGGGAAAACAGTAGCCGAACACAAGCTTACTCTCCTCTCAAGTGTACCCACTCTCCCTGGCCTCATGCCACAAGCAGAAGTACAGCCCATATTTTCCCGGGCTCATTTCGATTGGCGAGCCAAACTCGAACTCCTCCGCTATCTGAGAAAAAATAGGCATACGTATGATATAACTCACTATCTCTTTACTCCGACGACGCTCAATACACGTACCCTCAAGCTCTTGGCTTATCCTCAAAAAGGAAAAACCATCCAGACTATCGCCACACTCCGGGAAGATCTCTACTCACCAGAAGTTATGAAATCTCTTCTCTTTGCTGATCATATTACTGTCTATACTGAAGCAACCAAGCAAAAGCTCGAAAAACTTGGCTTTACCAAGGTAAGTCGTATCTATCCCGGCATCGACCTTGATCTCTATTCACCCCAACCAAAAGACAGAGCGGTACTCGAAACATATGGACTCACCAAAGAACAGGTACTCGCCATTTATCCTGGTGAATATACCCGTCTTGGTGCAACTGATCTCCTCTTTCGGGCTTGGGTACAATTTTTTCAAACTCATCCTGATTCTCCCCTTCGTTTCCTTTTTGCCTGCCGAATCAAAAACGAGGCCGACCGAGCCAAACGAGAAGAACTCGAGACACAAACCAAAAATCTTGGTCTCGAAGATAAAATCCTTTTCCAGAAAACTCACGCTACGGTCAGTATGGCCACGCTATACAATACGGCAGATATAGTACTCTTTCCGGTAGAAAATCTGCGGGGCAAGTTTGATGTACCGCTCGTGATTATCGAAGCCTACGCTTGTGGCAAGCCAGTTATCCTCTCTGATCTCAAGGAATTCCAGGAGTTTTCAAATCCCGATATTTGTGTTACTATCCCCAGAGGTTCTGGAGCAGCTATTACCGATTCTGTGGCTTATTTGAGCCAAAATAATGAATTACGAGCAAAAATTAGTACCGCCGCCAGAGCTTTTGTTATTGAGCATTTTGATCTTAAAAAAACTGCCCGGGCTTACGAAAAACTCTACGCCTCTCTGTAGATATTCCTCAAGCCGGGAAATGGTTATTCTATAAATTTTCCAGCTATGTACGAATCAGCTTTCAAAAAAATATCTGAGCACAAGAGTGAGATGAAAACGGAGAAGATGAAAGTCCCCGTTATTTTTCACATTGGTGACAAACTCATGCCAAGCGATGCTACCCTCACTCAACTTGAAAGTGTTGCTAGTAATGACTGCGTCTCGCAGCATGTCGCCGCTATGGCTGATGTCCACAGCAAGCCTGGCCGTAAAAATGCCACTGGTACCACCGTGGTATCAGAACAGTATATTCTTCCTCAAGTAAATGATTCTGACCCAGCCTGTGGTATGCGCCTGGTTCGCCTTGATCTTGATGAAGAAAACATCACTCCAGCTGAAATCGATGCTATCTTTCAGGCAGCTACCAAAACCGTCCCTACCAAAAAATACGTTGGCACCGTTCTCCCTCTCATGACCATCGTTGATATTTGTCGACTCGGGATACAACCCCTCATCGACTCTCTCGGCATCAAGACCAAACACGAGGCCGAAAATAGCATCGATCGAGGCAACTTCTTCGAGACAATCCCTTCGCGTCGCCATATCCTCGATATTATCCCACCGCTCTTCCTCTTTTTTGCTCAGTTTCGTTCTGGCATCATTGGCGCTGCCGGCAATCATTTCCTTGACCTCATGAAAGTAACCGATATTCTTGATCCAGAAATAGCTACCAAATTTAACCTCAAGAAAGGCCAGTATCTCCTCATGGTCCACTGCGGTTCGGGTATTCTTGGTCAGTACAATATGTACATGTACACCGCCAAAAAACGGGAGCACCTTTCGACCGCTATTCTCATGAATATAGGGAGACTCCTCTGGATTACTCCATTCAAAAAAACAATCCGGTCTATTGCCAAAAAAATTCGTGCCTCAGATTTTGGCACCAAGGAACCACTCATCACCTTTGATGGTCATGGTGAGGATGGTGAACTCTACATGAAAGTACGAAAGGCTTGTTCCAATTTTGCTCATGCCAACCGAGCTACCATCACGCACAACTTCATACAGACAGCCGAAAAAATAATCGGGAGGCCTATCGAAGCTGATCTCCTCTATGATATGCCCCACATTCTCGTTTCGGAAGAAGAACATTACGGAAAAAAAATGTGGGTGCACCGCAATGGTACCAGCCGGGCCTATGGGAAAGCCAGGATGGCTGATCATCCCCTCTTCAAAGACACCGGTGAACCAGCCTTCATTCCTACTTCCATGAGTACCGAAGCCTACCTCTGTGTGGGTCAGGATGGTAATGTAACAAGCTTCTACTCCTGCAACCATGGCGCCGGGAAATCAGCCAAAAAGACTGAGGATGTTGTCCCTGAAAGTAAGGCAGCTCTCCATGAAAAACTCAAGACCAAAGGAGTAAAACTCTACAATGGCCGTTCATCCAAGGTGATCGAACAAGACTCTTCTCACTACAAACGGGCTGAAGACGTTATCGAAAGCGTCATCGAGAATGAAGTAGTCAAACCAATCGTGAAATTACAGCCAATTTCAGTAATCATGTACTAATGAAGTTCATCACTTTCTCTGGTGTTGATGGAAGTGGCAAAAGCACTCAGCTCGAAAGACTCCGTGCTCGGCTTCAAGCTGAAGAAAAACGTGTACACTACTTTCACGCTGTTTCTTTTAGTCTTGTTGAGACACTTCGGAGTATGTTCTTCGGATCACGTCGTGCCGGACTTGCCAAGGCAGAAACCAAAAGCTCTTCTTTTCGTCTATGGCTGCGTCGATGCTTACTTATTGTTGATCTGATACGATTCCGTTGGCACCTGAACCGTCTCAAAAAGTCACCAGTGGACTACCTCCTCTCTGATCGATACTTCTACGATACCCTCGTCAATATCGCCTACCTCAACAAAAGCAGTCTCCAAGCTCTATATAGCCGCCTAATATATCAGCTTATCCCGAAGCCAACCATTGCCTTTTACCTCCGAGTTATACCAGAGCAGGTGATGAGTCGGGAGAGGGCTCCCGAACAAGGACTCGTCTATCTTGAAGAAAAAACGGCACTGTTTGAATCAGTCGTGGAAACATGGAGGCTTACCCCTATTGATGCTGATCAGACTATCGACGATGTAACTCGTCAGATTTTAACTCATACTTCGGTCTGAAGTTACCAGAATCATGAAGCATAAATTTACCCAGGCTGTTCTCTGGCTTACCCTCGCCGAGGTCATCTACAACCTCTCGGGCTATGTGGTACATGCGCTCACTGGTCGTTTCCTTGGACCAGCCGAATATGGTCGCTATGGACTAGTGATCACACTCACCACTATGCTGATCGTCCTTATCGGGAATGGTATTCCGACAGCCATGTCCAAATATCTCGCCAGCGCCTCCGAAAAAGACCCTGCCTCTCTCTATGGTATCCGTCGCAGTGCCAGATCCCTCCAACTTATTCTTATTGGTAGCCTCACCCTTGTTTTCTACCTAGCCGCACCTCTTTTTGCTACTCTGCTCGGTGATCCCTCGCTCACGCCACTCCTCAAACTCTCCAGTCTTATTATCCCCACTTTTGCTGCTGCTTCTTTCAATCTCTACTTCTTTGTTGGGCTCCATTTTTTCCGTGTCCAAGCTTTCCTCAAAACGCTCCGTTCCCTGGCTCGTATTGGCTTCATCGGTACCCTCGCCCTTACCAGTGGAGTGACCGGGGCTATCACTGGCAATATCCTCGCACCGCTTCTGGTCTTTTTCGTAGGTCTTATCATAGAGCCGTTCCTCATGCGGCGCTATTTCCCCCAAGCTCTCGCTGAGAAAAAAACGAGCCCTCATTTTCCTTGGCGCGACATCATTTCCCATGCTCTCCCTCTCACTTTTTTTCTCGTCTTTTACGAACTCATTCTTACCCTCGATCTTTTTCTGGTAAAGATTTTGCTCGCCGATGATCATTTAACCGGTCTCTACAATGCCGCTGTCACCGTTGGTCGTATTCCCTACTACCTCTTCTACGCACTAGCGATCGCCCTCCTCCCCACGATCGCCAAGACCGAGGCTCATCGCGACACAGCTGCTACCAAAAAACTGTTTCTGCAGTCGTTTCGTCTCATGCTCTTCCTTCTTGTCCCTATCACGCTCCTCCTTGCCCACTATGCCCCCGAGGTACTCCATCTCTTCTATGGCAGTGCCTATACTGGTGCCGCCCTCCCTATGAGTGTCCTCACTATCGGAATCGCTGCTCTTACCATCTTCTATGTGTTTACTTTTGCCATGAATGGTGCAGGGCTCCTTCGTTTCCCATTGATCCTCGCTATCATCGGTGTGGCTTTCGCTCTTGTGCTGAATCTCGTCCTTATCCCTCTCTATGGTCTCTTGGGAGCAGCTGCCTCTGTCTCACTTACTTGCTTCCTTCTCATGATTGGTATCCTCATCAAAGTCTTCACTCACTTTAGCCTCTCTTTCCCATGGCGCGCCCTTTGCTTGGCTAGCCTCGGAGCCGCTCTCATGTGGATCATGAGTTCCTTCCTTCCAGCCGGCCCCTGGTTCATTCTTTCCTCCACTCTCCTTGGTCTTTTTTACCTCGGCTTTCTCTATCTCACCCATGTTCTCACGAACGAAGACCTTACTCCCTTCAAGAAACTTCTCAAGCGTTCTGCTTGAACCTCCCTGGGCTTACGCCCAGGGGGTTAGAGACGCGCTAAAAATCACCTTAGGGTGATGGTCTAGAGCCTTGTTTTTATTGACCCACCAGAAAGCCTTCTGTTTCAGAAAAAGAAATGATCTGCTCATATATCTCGATTGAACCATCAGATCTTGGCCGCACTTCTACACCCAGAGCTTTATCAAGAAGACCGTACTCAAAATTTTTCCAAGCTGATCCAAGTGAATAGTATACTTTTTTCCCATTGATATCCTCATCACTTCGTGGAAGATCTTTGCCATAACCAATCACCAAATCCGCCCCATCGTCGATGATACCTCGGACGAGTGCCCGCATCTCACTTGTCACTTCTGTTTGCTTATCTTCCCAAATCAAAAGTGCAATTACCGGCCGACTCTTCTTTTTACCCTCCTGGAGAACGGCTCGGGCTCGTTCAAGACTTGTTCCTTCGCCTACTCGGTACACCACAAGTGTCACTACCGTATTACCAACGAGCACTGTTTGTGAAACATCATGCTCATCTTTCCCCAAGAGATGAATACCAGCATACTCAGCTTGAGTCTTTGTTTTTGCTAGTGATTCCGGGACGATCAATGATGGCTCTCTCCCTAAAAGAGCATGCGTAATATTACTGGCTGCCAAGATACTGGCCCACCTTGCAGGAAAGAAGAGGAGTTCATTTTTCTGCTGCGGAAGAGGATCTATATCTGTCATAAATGGCTTCGGAAGGAGAGTGAGCACACTTTCATAAGAACGAAGCTTCTCTTTGGCTTTCGCAAAGAGAGCGGCGTCACCATCGATGATGGCCTTCGAACGAACCTTGGGGTAATAACCAAAAGGACCCATGAAAAAGATTGTATCTCGAGGAGTGGTCATCCTGAGTGACTGCTCATCTTCTGAGAGGATCGAGACTGGCTCACGGTAGGAAGCTATAAGCCTGTTGATCCAACCAAAAAGTGACCACTGGCACGGCCTCTCACTGAGCCTTCTCTCTACACTCGCAAGCGCAGCCTGCTTTTCTGCGAGCGCCGTACCAAGCCAGTCCCGTGAAGACGGAAAGCGGAGCACCAGGCTCTCCTCGTCAATACCCCGCATGATATCCTCTAGTTCTTCCCTTGATCTTCTGATATTTTCTCGTTCAAAAACAGAGGGTCCTATTAATTGGCACAAGAACACTGATTGTTCCTCAAGATGGTCGAGGCTTGCCTCTAGACGGTCAATACCTCCTGCTATTACCTCAATGGTCCGTTTCACTCCCAAAAGCTCCTCCTGTGACCTCTCTTCCTGAAATATCTTTCGCTCCGTCACCGCCTTCTCCATCCTTTCGACTGCAGCTGTTTCACTCAAGAGAAGCAAAGCCTCTTTTGCAGCCAATTCTTTTTTCTTTGCTTCCTCCGCTTCAAAAGCACGCCGTTCTTCGTCAGTCATGATTTTACACGTAGGAGCAATTTCTCCCTGAGCGTTCCCCTGGAAAGTATTCCCTGACGCCGTTATAGAATTGAGGAAATAATATTTTGAATCCATTTTTCCTTGAGGAGCTTTGCAGTTGACTCCCCATTCATTTTTGGAGAAAGCATTCTCTTCAATACGAACATCACCGAATTTCTTGGCCCCATCAAAAAATTGGGCCGCTATGCCGCTCGCTCCATTTTGCGAAAAGGTATTGTCAGCAATACTGAGACTCGAGCTGCCGAGGATAAGTTCAATACCCGATTCTTTATTATTTCGGAATTCACTCGAACGAATAGTCCCCGAAACATTTTCTCGTATATCAACTCCTTCTTCACGACTATTTATCACGGTCACATCATGCAAAGCTATTCTCGTCCCCGCCTGAAGATACATCCCTTTCCGAGCATTTTCGATAGTGGAATTACTGATGGTAAGTTTGGCGTTTCCTGGCTCTGTCTTGATCGCTGGGCCAGAAACATCTTTGAAGCGGAGATTTTTAAGCGTCACTTCTGCATTTTTGGTAACCAAAATATTACCAGATCCTATAAAGCCCAGCTTCTCTAACTGTACCCCATCGGCCAGTACCCAAGGCCCAGAAATGGTAACTGTTTTTGCATCTGCCCCAACGATAGCCGTTCCCCGAGGAAGAGTAAGTCCAGCGCTATAACTCCCTTTTTCTACAAAAATTTTTTGATTTTTCTTTTCACCAAGAGCTTCAAGAGCTGCCTTCACAGAGCCGAAAGGGTCATCCTTGGAACCATCTCCATTACTCCCTTCTTTGACATAGTAGTCATACTCCCCAGCGAAAACCATCCGAAAAGGAGCCAACAAAACAATTCCTACCAGAAACCAGCTAGTGAGCAGAATCTTATACTGAGGGGAAATAGCCTCCTTCATACTAGACTATTCGACTTCTTCAACATCATCTTCCCCTCCTCGGGACTCAGTACGAGCAAAAAACTCCCGAATAGTATACCGTGGTGCTACCTGAGAATTAGCTTCTTTTTCTGGACGAGAAAAGTCCTGACGCACTGCGGTTATAGCTGTCGCCCTTGGAAAAAGTTCAATCACCGTCAGGGTGCCAAAACTTGTTTGAGTACCGATATCATAATACGGCTTGTACTTTTCGAGCGTAGCCTCGTGATTGGAGGTGGTACGAAGAATCAAGAAATATATCCCCTCTTGATAAATCGTAGTGATGCTGAGGGCGTCCCCGTTGATTAATCTTCGTTCGAGATGATATTTGAGAGCCCGCTCATAACGAGACTCACTCTTCATATAGATCGGCCAGCCCGTTACCCGAGAACGCTCTGCCAAAAAATCAACGATTGATTGTTGTTGTTCCAGTGTCACTCTCATTGGTTCCTTGAGAATTCTATCTGGCACATTCTCTACCGGTACTACTCCTGCCTCTCTTAATTGTCCAAAACGAACACTCAAAGACCAAAGATTCGACCATATGAGGAGGGTTATCACAAAGAGCACTCCCCATTGCCCTGCCTTCACCGATACTCTTTTACTGAGTACCGTTTGCCATCCTTTGAGCAAGAGCCCCAGGAGAGCAAAGAAGAGTGGGGTATTCAACAGGAAGAAACGCGGAGCGATGCCATAGGAAAGTGGAAGGAAAAGGACAAAGGTCACTCCAAACCAAAGAAGGAGGAGCAAAAGAAAGTCTTTTTTCCGAGGGTGCTGTTCGAGATACCAATATTTCACGAGCAGGATAAGCGCCACTCCCAAAAGCAAAACGGCCAGCATACCATACCACTTCCCCTCATCGCACTTATCTCGACACACCGATCCCAAGACTCCGTTGCTCGCGATAACCGAGGGAAGGGTGGCTCCTTCAAATCCGGAAAGAATAACTACGCTATGAAGAGAAAACTCACTCACATCACGGATGGCTTTTTCAAGAAGCGAGTGATCTTCTTTGGTTGATTTCTCAGTGAGAGCATCCACAAATTCCCGAGCATTGGCTCCACCGGTTGCGATCTCGTTTAGCACCATTGGAACATAGAGAAGCACTACCAGAAACATCGCTCCAAGCCAAAATTTCAGCGCTATCTGCGGACGTTTCAAAATGAGGAATCCACCAGCAATAGCTGGTAGAGCGAGAAAAGCCAAGAAGTGCATATGAGTAGCCAGCCCCAAACCAAAAGCACTCGCCAAAAGCCATCTCCCCCGATGCGTTTCATCTCGATCAACTGCTCGCAATAATCCATAAAAACCAAGCAATGAAAAGAATGGGACCAGGTTGGGGTTCCATGCAAAGCGGCCATACATCACCATAAAGGCGGACGTAGCAAAAAGCCCGAGGAGTCCGAGAGCTAGCGGGAGAGAAAAGAATCTCCGCACCAAAAGATAAAAGAGCGGGAGTGAAAGGATAGAAAAAAAGAGCACCATAGCTGCGCCACCCACTACTGCATCCCCAGTGAGAAGAGCACCAAGATATTCAAGCCAATAAAAACCTGGGGCTAACCGCAAGAAGGTACCACCGGCTCGCGGACCAAGAAGGGGGAGATCAGCTGCACCTCCCTCAAGAGCAATATCGATCACTTTGGCATCCCGAGCCTGATCAAGTTCAAAGTGAAGCCAATCACCAAAATGATAGCTGCGCAAAAAAGAGCCAAATCCTACCACCAGCACCAAAGCGAGCCAAAGTAGCTCTTTTTTTGACCAGTTCACAAACGGTTTCTTTTTGAGTGAAATTACGCTATACTGAGGCTAATTTCAGCCTCTTCTCCCTTTATTCTACCCCCTTTTGGAACATTGTCTATGCGACTGATTCAAACTTTTGGTCGGACCATTTTCCCAGGACTCGCCCTCGTTTTCGGTACCTTTCTCTTTATAGCTCAACAACTCCCCTCTCTCTCTTTTTTTCACTGGTTCCCTAGTAACACCGTCTTCTACATTGGTTTGCCGCTAACTGCTCTTGTGAGTCTCTTTATGCTATGGCAAACCAATCGTCAGATTAATTTGCAGCTGCTACGCCATTTTCTTTTCCTCCTCCTCCCCTCGCTTTTCCTGCTCTTTATTGGAGTGGTATCATCGCCTGATTTCCATTTTGTGATCCCTCTGAGTATTGGACTCTATCTCATTCTCTGCTTCTTTTATATAGCTACCCGCTACTTCCAAAAAAATACCGAGGTCGCAGTAGCATCCGACCAAGCCCCTCTCTCCCTACTAACCCCGCTCAACTGGAGGGACTCAGCCAATCGTCAGCCTCTGTTCATCATGATCCTCCTCACTATCCTCTTCCTGAGCTTTGGTATGCATCACCTTGCCAAATTCGCTGCAGTTGACGAACCACTCTGGCTCGATGGCCGCATCGGAAAATTTTGGAAAAATCTTTCAGAAAACAGGCTCGATAAGACATTGGTAAGTGATAAGCCGGGCATCACTCTCGTTTGGGCAACCAGCCCAGCCCTTCTTGCTGTTGCACCCAAAGATTACCGGGAATCACGTTTCGAGTTTCAAACCAAAAAACCAGATCTCAATATTGAAGACTACTTTTTTGCTTTTCGTCTCCCGCTGCTCCTTGTCATTACCATACTCCTTCCTCTCTGTTACCTCTTCCTCGCCCCCCTCATTGGCACCTGGCCAGCCCTACTGAGCTACGCGACTATTACTCTATCTCCTATTCTCATCGGGATGAGTAAAATTGTTAATCCCGATTCGCTCCTTTGGCTTTTTACCCTCTTATCGTTTCTCACCTATTTTATTTTCCTAGAGAAAAAATCTCGACACTTCCTCATCATCTCCGGTATTTTCCTTGGTCTAGCGCTACTTACCAAATATGTTGCCAATTTTCTTCTTGTCTATTTTTTTGGTTTTATCTTCCTTCATGCTCTTTGGAAAGGAGACCTCTCTCCTCATACGGTCCGTTCCATGCTTTCCACTTTTCTTATTTGGATTGGTATCGCCCTCTCAGTACTGTATCTTGCTGTGCCAGCCTTTTGGGTAGAACCTTCTTGGCTCCTTACGAGCACCATCTTTAGTCAGGCTTTTGAAAAAGTATCTTGGCTATTTCTCGGACTGATTTTCATTGCGATACTTGACCAAGTATTCTGGAAAAATTGGCTCACTCTACAATTTATCTCCTTCCTCCAGATTTTGAGAAAGAATCTCCATCGATTTATTCTTGGCTTTTTTACTTTCTGTTTCTTGGGGGTTATCCTCAATGGTCTCTTGGGTATGCCACTCATAAATTTCATGGAATTTCTTGCCTCACCCAAAAGTTCTTACGAGTTCCATACCCTTATTCCCATCTTCCTCTCTCATTTCTATCCACTTCTTTTTAGTTCAGCCCCGCTCATTCTTGTTGGAGCACTCTTTATGATGTGGCGTACCTGGTACACCTCTATTGAGAAGCAGACTGTTTTTGAACGACTCACGATCGCCATTATTCTTTTTATTCTCCTCTTTTATCTTGGTTCAACCGTAAACCACGTAGTCCTCATCAATCGTTATCAAATCATGCTCTACCCACTTTTTGCTCTTTTGGGGGGCCTCGGACTTTTTCTTGGTTTACAACTACTCCTCCAACGATGGAAAAAACCCGTTAGTAGCCGAGCAAGCTCATATTTCGTTATAGCTATCAGCTTCTTCCTCACCCTTTCACCACTTACCACGCCATTCCCTCTATCGTACGCTTCAATCCTCCTCCCTCCTGAATTCGCTACCGATGTCAAAGATATGGGGGCCGGGAGCTATGAGGCCGCCGAGTATCTCAACCATTTACCGGAAGCAAGGCAAACAGCTATTTGGACAGATAAAAATGGGGTTTGCAAATTTTATATTGGACCCTGCTACGACGGACTCGATTTTCGTAAAGCTGAGGAGCTTCATATTAAATATCTCGTTCTTTCTTCGGGTCGTGCTTCACGTACAAGCCGTTTCTATGAACGCGAAGAAGTTGTTAAACATCGGGACATTATTAGACTCGATGAGTATTACAACCGAAACGACATGATTCAGGAGATACAAATTAATTCGAGGCCAAGTCAATCGATAAAAATATTCTCTCTCGTTCCTTAGCATTTCTACTCCTGTATGTCATCACGTTTCCCTTTGTTTTTCTTTATCGCCTCCCTTTTTATTTTTGTGAGCTTTGGTCTTTTTCATCTGGGCAAATTCGAAACGACTGATGAACACCTCTGGAAATACGATCGAATTGGTAACTACTGGGAAGCCTTACGAGAGGGAGAGTGGGCCGATACGTATATCAATGACAAGCCTGGAATTACCGTAGCCCTTATTTCCGGTTTAGGGCTTCTCCATGAACCTTCACCCAATAAAAATGAACGGCGTGATCTCCCTGAAGGAGAAGCCCGTCTTTTTGAAGCCTACAATACTAATCAGGCCGAAAAAACCAACGTTACTTTTCGACTTCCTATACTGCTCTTTACGATGATCGCCCTAGGCATCTTCTTCTTCCTTTTGACCGAACTCTTTTCGTCTCTCTGGATTGCTCTTTTCGTAACACTTTTTATCACCACCAATCCTCTTCTCCTTGGTATAGCGCAGATTATTAATCCCGATAGCTTTTTTTGGATTTTTGGTTTTCTAACTACCCTCTCATTTCTCAATTGGCTTCAGAAAAAAACTCTCCGCTGGGTCATTTTCACTGGGCTGTCGCTCGGCTTTGCCCTCCTTTCCAAATATACGGCTTTTCTTCTTTTCCTTCTCTTTGCACTTCTCAGCACGGCCCACCTTCTCTTCAGAGAAACTCAACACGTATCCAGAGCATGGTTCATCTCAACGCTTAAAACCTATGTCATTATTTTTCTCACTGCCACCCTCACTTTCTTCATTTTTCTTCCGGCTACCTTCCTAAACCCGACACTCTTTTTTAAAGGTTTTTCTCAATTCTTTCTTCTCAAACATTGGCCTTACTGGATAGGGATGGGTACCCTGCTTGGAATAAGTTTCGGCTTCTTGTGGAAATTTTTTAGCGATTCATATCTCAGTCAACTTCAGTTCTCTTTAGAAAAATACCGCCTCAATTTCTTCCGCATCATTGGAGGATTGTTTTTGTTCCTTATAATGGCCATCATCATCAATAGCTGGTCAGGTCAGTATTTTTCCCCGGTTGAATCTCTCCGTGACGCTGCCTATGCCAACGAACCCCAGGCTTTTAACTTTCGACCCGTACTCGAAAAAAATGCCCCTTCCACTGAAAAATGGTCCAAACTCCTGCTCATGCAAGGATCTCCGCTTGTCTTCACCCTCTCGCCACTCATGCTCCTCCTCATCATTGCTGGGGCTCTAGGAGGCCACACCCAGCTCTTTCGGAAAGAAACTCGCTCTATACTCCTCAGTGTTTTTGGTTTTATTTTGTTGTACCTTGTAGCTACTATTTTTGCCAAAGTAGTGACCAATGCCCGGTACATGATCATCCTCTATCCTTTACTGGCACTCGCTGCTGGACTCACACTCCATGATATCCTCAGTTTCATTATCAAACGCTATAATCTCAATTCCCTCCTCGTACTGAGCAGTGCTGCTATCCTCATGCTCCTTTCGAGTGTACTCACCCTGTGGACGATACGACCCTTTTACTTTAGTTATACTAATAGCCTCTTGCCACAATCGATCTCGCTTCATGATTCATGGGGACACGGTGCCTATGAAGCAGCTCAGTACCTGAATAACCTCCCTCAGGCACAGGAGCTTGTCATCTGGTCCAGCAGCGATACCGTTTGTCGTTTTTTTGTCGGCAAATGTCTCAAGTCTCGACGCATTGATCTCGACGAAGTAAGGCCTGACTATCTCGTGATGAGCAAGCGTGGCATCATCAAGGAGCGTAATCAACCTCTCTTTGAGAATAACCCCTGGCCACAGCGTGATACCGCTTACTATGTAGACAAGATCCAAACTCGTCCGGATTGGAAGCTGGAAATTCTTGAAAGACCAGATAATTTCCTCAATATAGTTCAATTTGAAAAGGAATAGCTTATGACGGAACTCCTCGCTCGTCTTCGCCCACTCTCTCCTCTTATTTTTTGTTTGGCGCTCATTGTCCTTATTGGCGGCTTCCTCAGACTCGAACGCTACGAATCCCTCCTTCGTTTCAATGCCGATCAAGTCCGTGATATCAAGATAGTTACAGCCATAACGGAGAATAATGCCTGGCCACTCCTTGGACCCAAAGCCGGTGGTACTGAATTCCAGCTCGGGCCAGCCTTTTATTACCTCGAGTATCTCTCTAGCCTCCTCTTTGGCCCTACGCCAAGCGGTACCACTCTCCTCATCCCTGTTCTTTCACTTGCCTCACTCATTCTCATGTATCAGCTGTTTCGATTTGTTTTTACCTCTATCACAGCCCTCACCCTCACCAGTTTGGCCACTATTTCTTTCTATCTCATCAAGTATGCTCGTTTTGGTTGGAATCCCAATTTTCTTCTTTTTTTCTTACTTGCCTTCCTTCTCTCTCTTCTCCATATCCTTGATCCCAAAGAAAAATATCCTTATCGCTGGTATGGCCTCGCTGGCATAACGATGGGCATTGGCATGCAGCTTCACACCCTAAGCCTCCTCCTCATGCCCTGCTTATTCGTAGCTGCCTGTCTCAATAATTTCCTCAGAACTCGCCAAGTGCCAGGCAGGCACTGGCTCCTCAGTCTCTCACTCGTCCTCTTCTGCTTTCTCCCTGTGGTAGTCTCAGAAATAACTACTCACGGCGCTAATACTCAGGCCTTCTTTGCTGGTATCGGCACCAAGACCGAGGAAAAAGCGACCGATCTTAATCCGCTCCTTGTTACCGTCGACTTTGTTCTCCAAGGAACCGCTGCTATTCTTACTGGCTACGAGCCACGGGGCCAATGGATTAATCCCGATGCTTGGAAAAAGGCTTTTTCACCCACGAACTCACTCCTCTTTTTGCTATCCGTCATCGTTACCTTTGGGGGCATATGGCTCATGTTTCAAAAGTTTCGTTCAGTTACCAATCCCGAGAATCATCGACGCTTTTATCTTGGAGCAATACTGTTTTTTGGCGCCACCCTTACTCTTTTTTTTCTCATCGGTAATGAACTCAATCTTCGTTTCTTTATTATACTGAGCCTCCTTCCTCTCCTCTGGCTTGGTATGTGGCTTACCAAAGTTGAAGATCTCCTCAGAGTGAAAGGCCACGAAAAAATATACCCCCTTATTTGCATTATGGTGATTGGTCTTTTGGGAACCAGCAACATCACTGCCTACCAGCGCACCTATGATTTCTCAAAACCCGAGTCACTCACCAAATCATACGGTGGCATCAGTCTCGGCGAGGCCTCTCTCCTAGCTGAGACTATAGCGAGTACCCTTGATACTCACCCAAATTACCCAAAAAGACTTACCTACTTCGAGCATGAGCGGTCCCTTCAGTATTTTCTCGATAAAAAAAATATCAATCTCCGCACTACCAAAGAAGATTCCGACAGTCCTGAAGGGAGATTTCTCATTCTCCCACTTGATGCCAAGTCCAGCGCTCTTGATCGATACCAAGGGAAGTTTGAACCTCGGCTCATCAGCCAAGTAGGACGATTCAAACTCTACTGGCTCGAACCAATGATACTTCCGTAAAAATTTTTCCTGAAGAAAATTACACTAGGGAAACAGAAACTTCAGTTTTTTGTTTCCTCTCACGCAGATACCAGGGCAAAGCCAAAAGAGAAAGGAGCATTTGGAGGAAACGGGAAAGGAGCGCCGCTGTAACAGCCAGCTCCGGAGAAATACCCACGAGACCAAAAACGAGGACATATGACCACTCTTTGATGCCGATATTATTGATCGAAATTGGGATATTGGCGATGAGGGTTGCCAAAAAGATACACCCAAAAAACGTGAGGAGGGAGATGTCGGCTCCGAGCGCCGACCAAAGAGCATAGTTGGAAAACCCAATACCAACCACCAGAAAAACGAGCGTCCAGAGGAGAGCCATCAGGTAGCGATCGGTTTCAATGAGTGGACGGAAACGTTCAATAGCCCCTTTTACTTTTGAAAGTGGCGGAAACCAATCAATAATGAGGAGTAATAGTTCAAAAAGGCCGGTAAACCAAAAAAGAGAGATGGGAATGATGAGGGTTACGCCGAGAACAACACCAAAAATGATAATAAGGACTGGATCGGTCAGAAACAGTTTCCAGGGAAGAAAGAGGAAACCAACAGCCGTCACAAGAAAGAGACCAAGAAGCCCACTCAAGCGATCAAAGAAAACGACCGTAAAGGCTTCGAAACGCTTCCCTGACTCACTCATCCACATGGTTCGATATGTATCACCGCCAATAGTAGAGGGAAGGAAATTATTAATAAAAGCTCCCGAAAGATATCCAAAGAAGCCATCAATAATCCGAAAGGTAAATCCTTGGCTCCGAGCAAGGTATTGCCACTTGGCAGCCGAGAGGAAATTTCCGGTAAGCTGTAAAACACCGTACAGTCCCAAAAGGGACAGTGACACTTGAGAGAGAATCTCCATCACTCCCTTCCAATCAACACTCCCAACCAGCCACCAGACCAACAGACTGGTAATGACGATTTTTAACCCTGTTTTCAGTGATATCTTCATGTTATTTTCTGACAGCTTTACTAAGGAGCTCTTTGAAATTAACAGCTACCTTATCCCAGCCCTGTCGCTCGGCCCGCAGACGACTCTCGGTTCCATACATGGTTACAAAGTCTTTGTTCTGGAGAAATTTTTCTATCGCTGCTGCAATGGCTTCGGCCGACTTCTCGGGAATAATCACCCCATTTTTTCCCTCTTCTATCAGTTCAGCCGCTCCACCGGTCGGGGTGGAAATGATAGGGAGACCGGAGGCGAGGGCTTCGAGCATCGCATTCGACATCCCTTCATTGAGCGAGGGCATGACGAAAAGTGACGCTTCCTGATAGTACACCACTGTTTCCTCGCGCGGAATACGACCAAGAAAAGTAACTTGCTGAGTCAATCCTTTCTCTCTCACCAAAGCCTCGAGGCTCTCTCGGGCATTACCATCACCCATAATTTTGAGCCGAAGTTCTGGGTACTTGGGAACGAGGAGAGCTACCGCCTCGATAAGATAGTTGAGACCTTTGCGTTCGGTCAATCGAGACGCGCCCGGGGTGATAATAAATTCTCGTTCGGGGCGTTTGGCGGCATCAGGAAAGAATCGCTTAGTATCAACCCCATTTTCAATAATCGTAAAGAGTTGCTTTGGATTGGTTTTTTGAGCAAGTTCCAAGAGTCCCTGGCTATTGGGCACCACTCCTTTTGCCTCCCCCCATACAAGACTGATGATAGGCCTAATCAAGGGATAGAGCCAAATATACTTCTGACTATATCCCGGAACATCCGAACCACGAAGTGACAAAACAAATGGGAGTCCAAATTCCCACTTAAGAAGAAGAGCGATCACTCCACAAGGCACTCCAAAAAAAGCCAAGGCCACCTGGTACGCTTCAACACCCTCTCGCAGCAGTTTACGACTATACCACCAAGCCCGAAAACTATAACGCAAAAGGTCTCCGATCGATTGATGATGGAGACTGTGTGGATTTTTACCAATAGGTAGCCTATGAACAAAAATATTGTTCCCGAACTGATTTTTTTCCAAATGATCTGTAATGCTCGAAGTAACCAAGTGCACCTCAAGCGAACTATCTCCCTGCCACTCATCCAAGAGAGCAGCCGTCGCATTGGCTGCCCCACCCCCGAGTGGAGGGTACTCATAATTCAAAAAAAGCACTTTCATAAAGACTAACTAAACACCGATACCAAAGTAGGAAAAGCCATTGGCTTCAGCTTCAGAGCGTTCCAACACATTACGGCCATCGTAGATAACATCGCCCTTCATAAGTTTCTTAAGATCCTTGTAATCAACCACTCGGAACTCATCCCACTCGGTACAGATTACAAGAGCATCAACACCTTTGACAGCATCCAAAGCCTTCTTGGTATAGGTAAGTTTTGGATGGGTAAGTTGCCTTTGGGTATTTTCCATCGCCACCGGGTCAAATGTCTTCACCTTGGCTCCTTCCTCAAGAAAGAGTTTGATATTTTCGATCGCTGGCGCCTCACGAATATCATCGGTCCGTGGCTTGAAAGCCAGCCCCCATACCCCGATAGTTTTATCTTTTAATTTCCCCCCAAACACTTCTTTGAGTCTGATAAACGGTTTAATTCGCTGGGCCACATTGACGTCATTGACCGTCTCGATGATATGAAAATGAGAATTATATTCCCGGCCAGTTTCAATAAATGCCTTCACATCCTTAGGAAAGCAAGATCCACCATAACCAATACCAGCATACAGGAATCGTTCGCCAATACGGCTATCGTAACCGAGTCCTCGGGCTACTTCTTTGACATTTCCTCCAGCGACATCACAAAAATTAGCTACCTCATTAATAAAGGTGATCTTCATGGCCAAAAAAGCATTGGCAGCATATTTGATAATTTCAGCACTCCGGACATCGGTAAAGACTACTGGCCTACCCGAACGGGCTATTGGACGATAGATTTGCTCCATCATTTTTCGCGCCTTGTCAGACTTGGCTCCTACAATCACTCGATCTGGATTAAGGAAGTCCTTCACCGCTGCTCCTTCTCGGAGGAATTCTGGATTAGATACCACTTCAAACGGATATTTTCCCTTGGAGGCTTTTTTGATAACTTCTTCAACCTTTTCTGCCGTCCCCACCGGCACTGTCGACTTATCAACAAATATCTTGAAGCCATTCAGATGCTTTCCGAATGCCTCGGCCGCTGAGAAAACATACTGAAGGTCAGCCTGGCCCGTCATTTTGTCTTCGGGGGTACCAACGGCCATGAAAACAATTTCTGATTCTTGGATAGCCTCTTTGAGGTCACTCGTAAATCGAAGGCGCCCTTCTTTGGTGTTCCGTTCGACAATTTCTTCGAGACCTATCTCGTAGATTGGAATAACTCCTTTCTTGAGTTTGGCAATTTTTTCTTTGTCGACATCAGCGCAAATAACCTCGTGTCCGATTTCTGCCATACAGGCCCCTGACACGAGTCCAACATACCCCGTCCCCAAAAAGGAAAGTTTCATAACCGCTACAGAAAAAGATTAAAGCTCCCGCACCTCACGAATGGAATAATTCATCCGGTGCCGATTCTGATAATAACTCCGCACAGCGATATCAGCTAGGAGTCCAGAAATAAAGAGCTGAATACCCACCAACAGAAAAAAGATACCAACAAGTGGCCAGATACGCTCCGAGAGCGACTCATTATAATAAAGCTTTTCGATAAGCATCCACACCAAAATGCCCGTTCCGGACAAAGAAAGCATTACGCCACTCGCTCCAAAAAGATGAAGTGGCCGATGAGAATATTTCCGCCAAAACCAAATAGAGACCATATCAACAAATCCCTTGAAGCCTCGCTTCCAATTGTACTTCGTAACGCCGTGCACTCTCGGGTGATGCGATACTTTTACTTCACCAACACGATACCCCTCGAGCTGCAAAATAGCTGGGATAAAACGATGCATTTCACCAAAAAGATCAACGTCCTTAAAGCAGCTTCGCTTGTACGCCTTGAGACTACAGCCAGAATCATGGATATTGTCCTGAATAAGGAGTTTACGCAAAAGATTGGCAATGCGAGATGGAATCTTTTTACTCCAGGGGTCTTGCCTTTTGTGTCGCCAACCAGAAACCACATCATATCCCTCATCCATCTTTGAAAGAAGAAGCGGAATATCATTGGGATCATTCTGAAGATCGCCATCCATGGTAATAATAATTTCTCCGGTAGCTGCCTTGATACCAGCATCAAAAGCTGCTGTCTGACCAAAATTTTTCCGAAAGACTATAAGCTTAAGAGGTTTACAGGTAGCCGCTTCTACCAAGGTAGAGTCTTTTGAACCGTCATCAACAAAGATAATCTCGTAGGGACGACCGAGTCTCTCCAGAGCACTCTTGATACGAGTATGCAGCTCAACGACATTACCCGCCTCGTTATAAAGAGGGACGACCACTGAAAGATAGGGATAGAATGTTTCCATATACAGCTACTATACGAAAAAAGAGCCAAAACAACAAGTTTTACGGCTTGACAAAAGCTTTTTTTATTGTTGACATAAATATAATTTTGGGGTACAATTGCTCATAACAAGAAATTCTATGCGCATACTCGTCACTGGTGGAGCTGGCTTCATTGGATCTCACATTGTAGATGCTCTGGTCGACCGAGGCCATCGAGTAACCGTACTCGATGATCTTTCTTCGGGCCAAGAGGAGAATCTCAATCGTCGTGCCAAATTCATCAAGGGAGATGTCACAAGCCAAAAAAAGCTCGAGAGCGTCTTTAAACGTGTCGAACCCGAGGCCATCTTCCATCTTGCTGCTCAAATCAATGTAAGGGCCTCTGTCGAAAATCCGACTATTGATGCCGAGTGCAACATCCTCGGAAGTTTGAGACTCATCGAAATGGCCGCCAAAGCAGGGGTAAAGAAATTTATTTTTTCCTCAACTGGTGGGGCTATGTTTGGTGACGAGGCTCACTACCCCGCCCATGAGGATGAATCAGCTACCCCCCTCTCTCCCTACGGGCTCGCTAAACTTACTATCGAGAAATATCTCGACTTCTACCATAGAGAACGAGGCCTCCCTTACATTGCCCTTCGTTATGGTAATGTCTATGGACCGCGACAAAATCCTCATGGAGAAGCTGGGGTAATTGCTATTTTTACCAGCCTGATGCTAGATGGGAAAGCACCGATAATCAATGGTGATGGAGCCCAAACTCGTGACTATGTCTATGTTGGAGATGTTGTCAAAGCCAATATCGCTGCCCTCGAAAGCGAGATCGAGGAAGGCGTTTTCCATATTGGTACCGGCAAAGAAACTGATGTGAATGAAATTTTCCGCTTAGTAAACTGGCAATTCGGCAAAGTTTTTGAAGCTACCTATGGCTCAGCCAAAAGTGGCGAGGTAAAGAGAAGTGCTCTCGATACCCGCAAAGCCGAAGCTCTCCTCAACTGGAAACCAGAAGTTGATATTTCCGAAGGTATCACTGCTACAGTGACCTGGTTTAAAGCGAGACTCCGAGAGGAATAGTAGCGGATCCCCCTTCTTTTTTAGAGCCAAAAAATATGCTACACTAGTGGCATATTTTGCTTTATTCAAGCAATTTTCTCAAATTGACTTCTTCCTTCTCGCAATCAACTCCATGTCCTCCTCTCCCAAAATCATTATCGCTCTACCAGCCTATAATGAAGCCCCTGTTCTCTCAGAGGTTATTGCAGAAATCAACTCAGCTGGCTATTCCCATATAGTGATTGTTGATGATGGTAGTCGAGACAACACATTTACGGTCGCTAAAAGAGCGGGTGTTGTCGCTCTCAAGCATCGGCTCAACCGAGGTAAGGGTGCTGCTACTAAGACCGCTATCGAAGCTGCCAAACTCCTTGGGGCTGATATTATCGTTACTATGGATAGCGATGGCCAGCATAATCCAAACGATATTGCTAAGCTTATAGATCCTATTCTCCAAGAGAAAGCTGACGTTATCCTTGGTACCCGCCTCCTTGATCCTCGAGGTATGCCCTGGCACAGAATTTTGGCCAACAAAATTGGTAACACACTCACCTGGTGTCTCTATGGACTTTGGGTTACCGATAGCCAATCAGGCTTCCGTGCCTACTCTCGCAAAGCCGCTGACCTTATCAATACCAAGTCTGATCGCTATGATTATGAAAGTGAGGTTATTCGAGAAATTCGCTTTCATAACCTCTCTTTTCTCGAAATTCCTATCGAAGTACGCTACACGGCATACTCCATGGGGAAGCTTGAGCGCCAAAGCCTCATCAATGGTTTCAAGACGCTCGGGAGAATGCTCTGGCGACTCGTCCACTAAATCGTTTAACCACCATATAATCTTATGCCGATGCTCAAGTTTTATCAGATCATTATCCTCTTCATTGCTGTCTTTATGATTTATGGAGGCATCGAACGCTTCATTCGTCATCAATCCGGCCAGACCTTCCTTAAACTCGGCGCTAGATTGTTTGTCTGGGGCGGTATGGCCATCGTTGTTGTTTTTCCATCACTCAGCAACACTCTTGCCTCACTTATTGGTATCGAAGGTAACGTGAATGCAGTCATTCTTACTGGTTTTATTCTTGTTTTCCTCATGATCTTCAAACTCCTCTCCGCTATCGAACGCCTCGAACAACAAATGACTATTCTTACTAGAAATGAAAGCATCTCTCACCTCCCTCAGTCAGAATCTCCTCAGGAATAGTGTTGTCCCCAATCGCTTTGGGCTCCTGTTTTGGATTAATACTTGTCTCTTTTTAGCATTGACCATCAGTGTCGTTTTTGATATTGGCCAGTACCCGTTTGGACATCACATTACCTCACTGCTTACTTTGGGGGTAATTTTTTTTCTCCCAGGACAAAATCTTGCCGCTCTCATTGAAAAACTCAGCAAGAAAAATTTTTCACTTATTGAAAAACTGACCGTTATCATGACTGTTGCTTTGATAGTTCCTCCGCTTCTCACAAGTTTTCTTGGCAATCAATTCGCTTCATGGCTTCCTATTATCCCCTATACCATCGCTGCCAGCACCTGGTTTATCGCTACAAAATTTTCCCCATTTTTTTGGGAAGAGTATCGCTATGAAAACATCAGTAGCCATCTCATACCAGCACTAATCATAGCAATACTCATCGTGAGCATGTTTGTCTTTCAACTTACTAATGCCTACTACGCCCTTCCTGATCTTGACCCGTACTATTGGCTTCAACAATTTCAAAATAAATTTCAAACCATAGCACAGATCTCCCTTCAAAACCATAGACCACTGTTCTTTTCTTTCGGTTACTTTTTCGTGGAAATAGCAGGGGTAGACGCCTATGCTTTTTTTAAGTATGTTATTCCACTTCTTTTTCTCGGTATTCTTTTGCCGGCTACTCTCATAGTAAGTAGGGCTCGTTCTCTTTGGGAAGCACTTTTTCTTTATCTTCTCCCTTTTGCCAGTGCCTCCTTCCTTCTTTACTCTACCTCGTCCCTCCCTCAATCTATCGCCAACCTTCTCATCCTCTTCGCTCTTTACAGCATGCTGTATGCAGTTTTTTCTCAGCAGTCCTTCTTTTATTTTCTTAGTGGCTATCTTCTCGTTGGTTCAGTTTTCTACCACGAAATGGGTCTCCTTCTTTTTCTTCCCTGGATTTGCATTCTCTTTTTTACTCACTATCAAAAAATTTCTTTCTTCATCCGTCGCGAATGGCTTACCACCACACTCCTCGCAATTATTGGTATTCTTTTATTTGGAATAATCAACCCTTATATTTCCTTTCTTACGGTCTGGGTTCAAAAAATTATTCGAATCATCTTTGAGCTTCAACCCAATCTTGCCTTCCCTGCTACCTACATCAATATTGATGGCAATGCCGTAGGCTGGGGAGATACTTGGGGAGTAATCCGATATTACGCCTTCTACTTTGGCCCGCTCGCCACCCTAATACTATCTTTCTTTCTTTGGCGCATTTTATTCTCATCAGAGCTTACCCGGGACACATGGAAAGCTACAGATTGGCTCAAAAAAAATACCATCCTCTATTTCGTAGTTACTACCCTTCTCTTTTTTAGTCTCGCTGAATTTTTTCCTCGATTCTTCAATGTATCACTTCTTCCCGAGCGAGCTCTAGGATTTTTTGCTTGTTTACTTATTTTTTCCTTTGGATATCATCTCCTTCAAACATCTCAAAAAAAATTCTTTTCCTACCTAATCTTACTTACTACTATTGGGATCAATATCGGTGCCGCTCTCTATATCAACTCTGTAAAACAATACCTCATCACTGCTAATCAAATTAATTCAGCCGAATGGATACGTGGATCACTCCCAAAAGAAAAAGTTATTATCACTGGGACTAACGTAAATCTCCTCCGATTCCATGCTCAAGCTGGTGTAGTTATTAATATCAATGACCCTTCATTTTATACAGATCTTCGCGTCTTTGAAAAATCCTTAAGCCAAATCCCTTCACGTGACGAGCGCTACCAGAAGAACTATTCTGATTTATTAAACGAGGTACATCAAGAAATTTCTTCCCTTGAAAATCTAAATATCGATCTCAACATGGAATCTATTCAAACGGTACTTCCAAAGGTCATCTATCATATCCAATCATTTCTGGATGAGTACTCCATAAAAAATGGTCGCTTGGGACTAGAAAAATACCCACCCCTCTATATTTATTACTCAAAAGAAAGTCCCAAAAACCCTTATACAAATCGCCCTTATACAAAAAGAAAAATCAATGACCAGACGAAATTAATTTTTGATCAATTTCCAGAACGTTTTGAAAGAGTATACAGTCTTCCAGAAAACGAAATTGTTATTTGGAAAGTGATACAATAAGAAACATCAGACACTTTTTTACCAAAAAACCATAAAGAATGTTTATTCATGAAATTGCTCGTTTTTTCTCCTTACTATCCACCGCACACTGGCGGTCTTGAAAGCCACAGCGATGAATTCAATCGTAATCTCGCAAACAAAGGGGTCAGGATTACTGTCTTTACTCCCCATCTTCCAAGTTCTTCCTCATCTATTGAAACTCCGTATGAAAACGTGATTGTCTATCGTTTTCCTGCAATTGAACTTATTCCAAACTACCCTTTCCCGAAGTTCTGGAAAAAAGAATTTTGGACTCTTTGGAAAAGTTTGCAGGAAAAAAAACATTCGCTCGTTTTGTCTCGTACTCGTTTTTTCTTTACCTCACTCATGGCCTGGCGATACGCCAGAAAGGTTTCAATCCCCTGGGTACACATCGAACATGGATCAGATTTTGCTCGCTTCAATAGTTCTTTCAAGACGCTGCTTGGTAAATTCTACGACCTCACTATCGGGGCCTTCATCCTGCAAGAGAGCAATCTCAATATTGCCAACTCAAAAGCTTCTGCTAATTTTGTGAAACAACTTTCTCAGCGTACTGACTGCAGAGTTATCTACCGTGGGGTAGAAAAAGATACCATACAGAACATTGCTCCCCATTCATTCTTTTCTACACATTTTCCCGGGAAAATAGTCATCGGTTTCATAGGCCGCCTCATAGATGGCAAAGGTGTCGCTGATCTCTTAGAAGCCTTTTCAACATTAAACACTGATACCAGCATCTGCGCTCTCGTCGGTGACGGTCCAGAGCGGGCTCGATTGGAAAAGCTCATCACTCAAAAGAATCTTTCCGGGAGCGTAGTTTTCTTTGGTGAGAAACCATTTGCTGAGGCCATAGCATTGCTTAAATCATTCGATATCTTTGTGAATCCTAGCTACACTGAAGGCATCCCCACCGCTGTGATTGAAGCCGCTCTTTGCCATAAAGCTATTATCGCTACCGATGTGGGTGGCACCAAGGAGATCATTACCGGCGAAGATGATGGGTTCTTGATTCCCCCTCATAATAGAGAAGAGCTTGGTGAGAAACTCGCTCTTCTCCTCTCTGACTCCGCCCTGCGTCGATCTTTTGGTGAGCGAGCCTTTGCCCGAGTAGAACAGAAATTTGATTGGCACCATGCCACCAAAGAGTATCTGACTCTTTTTCATAAACTTCTCCCATAAAACTATGTGTGGTATTGCTGGAAAAATCTCTTTCTCTACCCCCGTTACCCCCCAATCAGTGGAGACTATGTGCACTGCTATCAAGCATCGCGGCCCCGATGATAGTGGCGTCTATATCTCACCTGACCAGAACATAGGCCTCGGCCATCGCCGCCTCTCCATCATAGATCTCTCGCCTCTCGGCCACCAACCGATGCGCTATCTCGATCGTTATGAAATTGTGTTTAACGGTGAGATATACAACTTCCAAGAGAAACGCGAAACTCTTCAAAAAGAAGGCTATACGTTTCAGTCTCAGTCTGACACTGAGGTTATCATGGCTCTCTATGATAAATACAAGGAAAAATGCCTCGACCATTTGCGTGGCATGTTTGCCTTGGCTCTTTACGATGAACGGGAACAAGTGCTTTTTTGTGCCCGTGACCGAGTAGGGAAGAAACCTTTCAAATATTACTTTGATGGGAACATTTTTCTGTTTGCTTCTGAACTGAAGGCTATCCTCACTCAGCCCGAATACCAAAAAGAAATCGACTACGAAGCTATCCATCACTATCTCACCCTCCAGTATGTGCCAGCTCCACTGACTGGCTTTGTTGGTATCAAGAAGCTCGAACCAGCTCACTACCTCATCCTCGATCTCAAAACCAAAACGCTCAAAAAAGAACGTTATTGGAAACTTGATTATTCTAAAAAGCTTTCCCTTTCTGAGACTGAGTGGAAAAAACGTATCCTTGAAAAACTAGAAGAGTCAGTCAGGCTTCGTATGATCTCTGATGTACCGCTCGGAGCTTTCCTCTCGGGGGGAATTGATTCCAGCGCTGTCGTCGCTATGATGGCTAAGCATTCAGATAAACCTATCAAAACTTTTTCTATTGGCTTCCAGGAAGAAAAGTACAATGAACTCCCTTACGCTCGAAAAATTGCTGACCAGTTCAAGACAGACCACACCGAGTTCATCGTAGAGCCTGACGCCATCGATATCCTTCCGCTTCTGGTTCGTCAGTATGAGGAGCCTTTTGCTGACTCGAGCGCTCTCCCCACCTACTATGTATCCAAACTTACCCGCGAACACGTAACCGTAGCCCTGAATGGTGACGGAGGCGATGAAAACTTTGCTGGCTATACCCGGTATGCTGCTTTCCGAGCTTCTCTCTTCTTGGAGAATTTTTCTTGGTTAGCCAAAATCATCGGAGTTCCCATCACCCGTCTTATCAAAAGTATACTTCCCACCACTTTTTTTGATCGCCTCTATCGCCTTGCCACAAGCCTTGCCACTGACTATCGTGAACGTTACATGGGATTTACCTCCTACTTCACCAATGAGCAAAAAGAGGAGCTCTACACTGACAGCTTCCGAAAAAACATCAGGGGGAAAAATACGTACGATCTCATTGGGAAGCACTTTCTTGAATCTGGTGCGAATGACAAAACAGAACAAGCCGTATATGCCGATTTTGCTACCTACCTCCCCGAAGATCTCCTTACCAAAGTTGACATCGCAAGCATGGCCGTTTCCCTCGAGGGCCGCTCTCCTTTTCTTGATCATGAATTCCTCGAGCTCACTGCCCAAATCCCCTTCAGCCTCAAGCTAAAAGGTTTCAATAATAAAAAATACATCCTCAAAGAAGCCCTCCGTGGAATCATTCCGGACGAAATCCTGTTCCGTCCCAAGATGGGCTTTGGGGTACCAATTGATGCCTGGTTTCGAGATGAACTCAAAACGTACAGTCAGGGCAAACTGCTTCATGGTGAACTCGTGAGACGCAAACTCTTCCGTCCCGAAGCCATACAGAAGCTCCTCCATACCCACACCTCCACCCAAATCAACTACTCCCCGCAAATTTGGGCCCTCCTTACTCTCGAACTCTGGCTTGAGGAATACTTCAAAAAGAGCTAGAATAAGCCAATAAGCCAAATAGATTTGCTATGCGCCGCGCCCATCTTCCGTACCTGTCTGATCCAATTTCCCATGAATCTTTTTCGCTCACCACTTTTGAAGAAAATGCTAATCATGTAGAGAGTGGGCTTTTGATAACACCAAAGGGAAGCTGGTACCCAATTATTAGTGGTATCCCGAGACTTCTCACTGACGAACTCCGAGAAAGCCTCCTCCAAGAACATTTTCAGTTTTTCAAACAGTATCAGCTCGCCCTTCCCCATACTATCGCTAGAGAGTGGCAAGCAATCATCAACAGGATTGAAAATCTTGACGCCTTCCTCAAGCATCAGAAAAAAACTGGCGAATCTTTCGCCTACGAATGGCAGCATATCTACCGAGAAAACGACTACGAGAAAGAAAACTTCTTTCACTTCCTCTCTCCCTATCTCAAAGAAAATGATCTTCAGGGGAAAATAACCCTCGACATCGGCTGTGGCTCGGGACGCTTCACCAAGTGGGCTGCCCTCTCTGGCACCACCCTCTCTTTCGGTTCAGATCTTGGTGAAAGCGTAATTGTCGCCTATGAAATGACCAAGGATCTCGAGAACACCTGTATTATCCAAGCCGATATTTATCATATGCCATTTCGAGGTCAGTTTGATATTGCTTATTCTATCGGGGTACTCCATCATCTCCCAGAGCCAGAAAATGGCTTCCAGATGCTACCATCCGTACTCAAGAATGGTGGTCAAATGCTTATCTGGGTCTATAATCGCCGTAATAACGCCAGAGCTATCTACTTCTACGAACCACTCCGCTCTCTTCTTAAAAAACTCCCCAAGCCCCTTCTTTACAAGCTATGCTATATCCCTGGGGGAGTAGTTCACGGCATCAATCTCTTAGGGAAGTGGCTTGGAGAGATTGGCTTTCCCAAAATTGAAACAAAACTCCCTTTTGCTTATTACCGTCATTTTCCTTTCAATATGAAGCTCAATGATGCTTTTGATGTGCTCGCAACGCCCAAAAGCAATTACTACTACAGAGAGGAGATCGAGGACTGGTTTAAACAAGCCAAACTCAAGGATATCCAAGCCTACGAACACCCTGAGGCAGGCATCACCTGTATAGGGATTGTCCAGTCGAATGATTGCAAGTTCTGACTCAGCAAAAGTGGGTGAATATGACTCAAAAAAAGAAGATACTCCATATTATCCAATCGCTCGGAAATGGCGGCTGTGAGAACATGCTTCTCCGAACCTTGCCGCTCCTGCGAGAGTTTGACCACCGAATCATCACCCTCAAAGAACTTGGTGAACTCGCGCCGAAATTTGTCGCCTCCGGCATCACGGTTGAAACCGTACACTGCGACGGATTCTTCGATATTGCCGGCATACTTCGCCTACGAAAACTCGTCTGCGAAGAAAATCCCGATATCATCATCACCTACCTTTTCCATGCGGATATGCTCGGACGTCTGGCGCTCAAAACTACCGCTCCCATCATTCCCTTCCTCCGCACTACCTACAATCATCCAAAATATTTCATCGCTCGCATACTTGAATGGTTCACCAAAACGCTCGTCCATCACTACCTCGCCAATTCTGAGGCAGTAAAGGATTTTTATATGAAATATATTGGTGTCGCTCCAGAAAAAATCACAGTTATTCCCAATGGCATCGATACTGCGTATTTCGATTCCATCAAACCTGATTTCGAGTTGAGAAAATCCCTTGGCCTCGCCCCGGAAGATTTCGTCATCATCTGTGTCGCCAACCTCCATGTAAATAAGGGCCATCGCTATCTACTTGAGGCATTTGAAGCAATCTCTCCGAGAGCCCAAGCAACCAAGCTTCTCCTTGTCGGAGACGGAGAAGAGAAGGAGAACCTCAAGCAACAGATCAAAAACTATCGTTCTAAAAACAATATCTTCCTCCTCGGCCGTCGGACTGACGTCCTACAGCTTCTCAAAATTTCAGATTGTTTTGTTCTCCCCACTCTCTTCGAAGGCCAGTCAAATGCTATTCTGGAAGCGATGGCTGCTGGCGTCCCCGTCGTCACAACCGATATTCCAGAAAATAAAATTCTCATTCAAGACAAGCAAACTGGGTATCTTACGCCGGCACATTCCTCAAAAGGCATCGAGGCATCAATTCTTGAAATCATAAAGGGTAAAGCCCGCGCACAAGAAGTAGGTCTCACCGCAAGAGCATTTGCTTCAAAGGATTTTTCTCTTCAAAAGAGTACTGAATCTCTCAAAACGTTTCTCGAAACCATATGAAATGCGCCATCCTCATCGCTCTCCACAATGCAGAGGCTACTCTCGATCGGACTTTTGAAAGTCTTCAAGAACAATCTTTCCAAGACTTCAGAATCGTTGCCATCGATGATGCTTCTCAGGATACTACCCCTATCAAACTTGAACACTGGCAAAAAAAGTTCGGAAACGATCGATTTATTATTGTCCATAATAGACCAAATCTTGGCCTCACCAAATCACTCAACAAAGGACTAGAACTCATCCATGAGCCCTACACTGCCCGTATCGACGCTGATGATTGGTGGCACAGAGAAAAGCTCGCTAGACAGATTGAATTTCTCGATATTTACCATGATCATGGTCTCGTTGGCACCTGGTATGAAAATCATGGGAAAAATGGTACCAAAAAAATAAGGCTCCCCATAAGCAGTGAAGATATTCAGAAAAATATCTTCAAGAGAAATCCCTTCGCTCACAGCGCCGTCGTATTCCGTACCGAACTTATTAAACAAGTTGGATCTTACAATCCACTCTGGCGTTATGGCCAGGACTACGAACTCTGGCTCAGACTTCTTCCTCATACCAAAATGGCTAATATCGGAGAATTCTTCTGTCATCGAAGCGCTGACGATACTCTTACTGCCCGAAAGCAGCGTATCCAGATGCTTCTATGTGTCAAAACACAACTAAAATATATTAAGCTCTATAAACAACCAATCTCAAAATATCAACACTTGATCGAGCCATTCATCTTAATATTACTACCAGATTGGATTAAAAAAATAAAAAGATCGATTTTTAATTAATTTAATATAGATATATGCAAATAATACCGAAATGTAATTTTTTTAACTATTTAGCCAAAAAATCTGAAGAATATCTATCAGATGCAGAAGAAATTACAGTACTGGATGTTGGATGCGGAGACAAACCATACGAAAAACATATAAAAGAAATCTTAAAAAAGAAGAGTAAAGTAATAAATTACATAGGCATTGATTACTACAGCGAGAAATCAGACCTCAAGATAGACTTAAATACAGAATTAATTCCACTAAAAAATAATTCTGTCGATTTAATAATCTGCACGGAGGTGTTAGAGCATCTTTATAATCCATTCTTACCGTTATCCGAATTTCAAAGAATAATAAAGCCAAATGGGGTACAATTAATAACAATCCCTCTTCTTTCCCCGGTTCATCATGAAAATCATGATTATTTTAGATTTACGCATCATTATTTTAGAAGATACTTCAAAGATGATAATATTCTAGAAGAAATATGTTCGAATACTTTCTTGAGTTATTTTCTTTATGTTTTTGAATACTACCTCGGAAGATTTTTTGATTTCCTTGGAATTAACATTGGGAAAGTTAGCACTAAAATAGTAGGGACACTTCAGATGCCATTCGATTGGTTAACATTTAAATTAATTGGGAAAGAAAAGCTACTATCCTTTTCCTGTTATACCGGAATTGGTTACTTAGTAAAGAAGAAGAAATGAACACGAAGATACTCACACTCTACGAAAAGTGGAAACAAGAATTTAATAAGGGACATAACAAAGAGTTTCTTTCTGATTGGCCAGATGATCCGATGGAATTATTTGGCAACCAAGATCAGGTTGTTGAAATGTATCAGCAAGTATTCGACCACTACAAAATTCCATTCAAAGGGAACATTCTTGATGCTGGATGCAGTATGGGCGGACTCCTTTTTTCTCTTAGGAAAATAAAATCTTTTAGTTTTATTGGAGGATTTGATATTGATGCCACTGCTATAAAAATGGCAAACTCCTATAAAGAAATAAACGGGGTAGGTAACATTGAGATAAAAAATGGATCTGCTCTAAAAATACCGTTCGCCAGCAATACTTTTGATATCATAATCTTCAAAGACATTGCTGAACACTTAGAAAATCAAGAAAATCTTAAAAAAGCACTGTCAGAGTGTTATCGGACTCTAAAAAAAGGTGGCATTTTATTTTTGGAGGCTCCAAATTATTATTTTCCATATGAACCTCACTTAAAAATGATCAAACTCCCCTATTATTCAAGTAAAAAATCAGTAAGACTTCTATCTAAACTATTTAAGAGAAATAGCGAATTTGTTGATCAGCTTAATTTTACAACACCAAAATTAATAAAAAAGCTCCTTAAAAAAGAAAAATTTGTAGACATCATTGATATCTACGATGATTATAGAGTGGAGTGGAAGTTTAATGCAGGAAAAGAAACTGGAACAGGTAATAGAAAACTAGATTTTGTTATGAGTATAATTTATAAATTTAAACTAGAAAAACTTGCAATCTTAGTGATCCGAAAAACAAAAATGTACCCGATATTGTGGTTCATTAGTAAGAAGGTTTAATCAGCCTTTGGATCTACGGCTGACAAAAAATAATTATTCACTCGAATTTTTATCTCTTTTGCATTAATCTGATTATAATAATATTTTTTTGAACTTTCTGCCATACTCTGTAATACGTTATTATCTATTGATAATATTTTCATTTTCTCGTAAAGAAAATCTTCGACATATTTCAACGCCCCAGAATTTCCTGCGTCGTATATTTTTTTAATAATACTTGTATCATCGGAAAAATGTTCTTCATAAATAACAAACTTACTATCGTAATTCTTAAACGGTGACTTAAAAAGGAAGCCATTTTCCTCATTAACAATCCTTTCGGGAATGGAAAAGAAATCAGAGGTAATCACCGGAAGAAAGGATCCCATAGCCTCATTAATCACCATAGAGAAGCTGTCTGAATAAGTAGGGTAAACAAAGCAGTGTGATTTTAAAAAATACTCCGCATAAAGAACATTCCTAGGCATTGGTTCAATTAGAACTATTTGCTTATTATTCTTTATAACCCTAAGAGTAGAGTCATCTATAGTGCCAATCTTAGTAATGATCGTAAGTTCAATATTTTTCAATTCTTTCGATAGTCTATCAAAGGCAGTGACCATCTCAACACCTCCCTTTAAGAGGAAGGAAGAGCTAACAAAAAGAAATTTAACCACTGTTGGGTTGATAAATCTTTCAAGACTCTCACAACCTTCAGCGGGAAATACTGGTGGATATACCGAAACTCCTTTTTTAATAATCGCGTCTTTAATAACGGGATCGTCAATAAACGTATTAATGAATCCTATTTTTGCAGTTTCTGTTCGAAAAAATATAAATTTTAAATTTTTATCATTTAGTCTATTTCGTAAAAGCCACTTGCCTATCGGTTTGTTGTAATTCTTCGCAGTATACCCAAAGATTTGGGTGCTCTTTTCCAGATAGGTAATATAGGGTTTATTTGATATTAAAAACCCTCCATTTGCAAAAAGCACGTCAGCTGATGTATATTTTTTACTGTTAATATATCTAATATTTATTAATCCAAATATTTTTTGAATTCTTGAGATAACTGGGGTTTTTGTTATAGATGAAAAATTTATATATCCCGAGAAACTACCAAACATAGCTATGCTATTCCATTCAGAAACATTAGTAGTAACTGATTTATCGGGATCATAAACTAAAAAATCCTTGAGACCAAAAACAACATCAGCGAGTTGTTCTCGAAATACATGAGTAAGTCCAATTATGTGCTTCTTATCCATCTTTGAGTAAATTTAGTAAATAAATAAGCCTTGAGAGCCAGGTCTTTATTCTGTTCTTTCAAAATTTTTGTTATTCTTAGTATTTTTACAATAGAGGCTACCTCCTCAGGAAGTATGCTTACGTTTAATTTTTCTAAACTATCAAACAATTCTTCATGATTTTTCTGTGAAAATAAATATTCTCTAAAGGGTGGGGTAAACCCTTGTTTATTTTTTTTCTTAATCAATATATCCGGTAGGTAATCTTTGGTAATCTCTCTCATAAGTTTCTTACTTCCCCCAAAATAATCGACCTTATAGTCAGTCGGTATCCTCTGTGAAAACTCAGCCAGTCGATAGTCAAGAAGAGGATTTCTTGCTTCAATACCATACATCATTGTTCCCCGATCAGTTTTTACTAAAAAGTTGTCAGAAAGAGTTCCAAATAATAAATCATAAATGCGTACTGCTTCACAAAGATTATTGTTACTCAATTGAAGGCAGCTGTTCATCTTATCTTTATAAAAAACAACACCTTGCGCTGTCCAGAAGCGATTTCCTGGGTAAAGATCCATAAGCACACTGTTGCTTGAATAACGTAAAGACCAAGAAAAAAGCTCCTTTACTTTTCCACACAAAGAAAGTGGTTCGAATGAAAAAATACCCAAAAACTTTCTAATTAATTTTCTTATTATCTTCGGTATTTTTTCAACAAATAATAACTGTGCGAGATTGATATATGAAGTATACCCACCAAATATCTCATCTCCCCCATCGCCTGTCAGAACAACAGTAACTTTTTCCTTTGCGAGCTGAGACACTTTCAGTGTTGGAAAACCACCAAAATCACCGAACGGTTCATCGTAACAAAAAATGTATTGATCGAGGAGTTTTTCAAAGTCCTCCTCACAAAAATATTCGTGATGATGCTCAGTCTTAAAATGATCTTTAACAATATTAATGTATGGGGTCTCATCATACTTCCCATCAAAACCAATAGAAAAAGTATGCAATTTACTGATATCTGTATAATTCTTCATCATGCCTACTACTGTAGAACTATCAAGTCCGCCACTTAGAAAGGCCCCTACCGGAACATCGGAGCGCATCCTAATCTTTACGGCGTCAGCCAATATTTTTCGTCCTTCAGCTACCAATTTTTTCCGGTCATAGCAAGGTTGATATGATGGAAGAAAATAGTATTGATATGTTTTTAGGGATCTCGTCGTTAAATCAAAGACGAGATTGTGACGCGCTTCCAACTTGAATACATTGCAATAAATAGACAATGGGGCAGGGATAAAACCTAAAGAAAAATAGAGATCTACGGCCTCAGGATTAATATTACTTTCGGTATTAATGTTCAATGACTTATGTTCCAAAATAGCTTTCAGTTCAGAACTAAAAATAAACTTCCCCTCATGGAAATAATAGTAGAATGGTTTCTTCCCAAATCTATCTCGAGAGCAAAATAAGATCTCTTTCTCAAGATCATAGATACAGAAGGACCACATGCCATTAAATTTCTGGACACATTCTTCGCCGTAAGCACAATATGCAGCAGCCAGAACCTCTGTATCTGACGAAGAGCTAAATGAAAATCCCCTGCCTTGAAGGTCTTTACGAATTTCCTGATAATTGTATATTTCCCCGTTAAAAACTACGACAATCTTCTTGCTCTCATGAGTATATTCCATCGGCTGATGTCCAGCAGTGCTAAGATCAATAATTGATAATCGAGTATGCCCAAGCGAAACATCACTAGACAAATATTGGCCAGCATCATCCGGTCCGCGATGACGAATGGCCCCATTCATTGCCTGAAGGAGATCCTGATCTTTAAAGTTAAAGCCATTTATACCACACATAGTGATTGTTTTAGAGATCTTCTAACAAAGAGGATATGCCTTTGTTTCTGACGTCAAAATTAGATGCTCTCTGATAACCAGATGAATATTTTCTTTGAAGATCCTTATTTTTATAAAGATTATACATTGCTTCCGAAAGGAGATCTTCTCCATCATTCATATCGATATCTTGTTTTAGATTATCACTAGAATAAGTGTTGATCGGGGGTGTAAGTATACCAAATTTAGTATATTGGATACTCCTCTCATTCTGAAAAACCTCATTTATTGCCAGTATCTCTCTTGGACCAGTTTTACAGTTAGTAGAAATCACAGGAATATTGAGGGCTAACGATTCAACTATAACGTTTGGGAAACCTTCATATAAGGAACTCAAGACGAAACAGTCGGAATGCGCAAGGATGCTATATGGATTATCTTGTTGCCCAAGGAAAATAACCCTACCATCAATCTTTAAATCATTCACCAACTTAATTAGACTTTCTCTTAATTCACCACTTCCAACAATAAGCAACATAACATCACTGTGTATCGATACAAGCTTTGCAAAGGCTCGTATAAGATGTCTGTGTCCCTTCTGATTGGTTAATCTTCCAATCGTTATAAATATAAAATTTTTCTTAGAGAGAATCTCTCGTAATTTCACTGGAGGATCAGCTTTAGACAAAGCTTGTATTCTATTTAAATCATAAACATTGGGAATTACCTTCAAGACCCTCTTCAACACAGGGTAATGTTCCATTACAATATCATAATTATCTTGACACTGAACCACAACCTGATCAGAAAACTTATATAAATTTTGATAAGAAAACCTTACAAGATGGCTAAAAAATCCACTATTATGATTCCCAATAGGGTTATTTCGAATCCACAGAATAAATCTTGGCCTTCTTTTAGGCAAGAAAAATTTGAAAAATAATATGGATGGTAGAATAGAGATATTTGCGTCATCATGATGCGCAATTACAATATCAGGTTTAAAAACTAATATTTGCCTAACAACATGTAGTGTTCGACAAATTATTTTAAGAGGCCACAACATCAATGTATTACCACCTTCCTCTAGACTCACTATTTTTTCTTTTTCTATTTCACCCCTCAAAACAGGTGGGTAAAAAGAAAGGAATCTAGATTCATACATATCATCAAGCAGTTTAAACAATGGGTGATAATCCCAAAAACACCCCATGATCGTTAACTGGCGTCTTTTAGACATAGTTTCCTCTACTTTCTTAATACAACAATAATCCCCTCTCCCCAAATTCTATCTACAAATCTCAACGCAATCACTACTGGCAACATGAGCATAAAAAAGTATTCTGTTTTAAAGAAAAAATTACTCAGAGCTTCTGACGACTCTTGCAGTGACTTATTTGAAAAACAGTAATCCTTTAGATAGATGATCTTCTCAGAAAAATTTCTTACAAAAAATTCTCTATTGAATCTTAAGAAGTGATGGGGTGGCACATCTCCGTTTTCACTCCTCTGTTGAATAAACGCCCTTTCGCTATTTGGTACGGTAATAATCAGCATCCCATTTCTCGAAAGAAGACTGAAAGCAACATCAAGAAACTCACGCGGCTTAACTTGATGTTCAAGCACCTCCGTAATAATAATGATGTCAAAATTTTGTTTAATTTTATTTAGAAAGTCACTATCAAAGTAGCAGGAAAAGATGTTTCGAATACCCCTTTTCCTACAAACATCAATACTTTTGTTATCCAACTCTACAGCATAGTAATCTTCCGGTAATACACCAAAATGCTTATTAAGAGCAATAAAATTTATCCCATCACCTGCGCCAATTTCTAAAATTTTACATCCGCTGTTATATTGAAAATTATTCTTCTGTAAAAATTTCACCAGTTCTATTGTCCAATCTGGCAATATTGTTCTCCCTTTATGAAATTCCTTGTAGGATTCATTCAACTCACTTTCATAGACATCTTCAAATTCTAATGGGGTAAAAAACTGCAATAAGCACGATGCACATGAGTACAGCGTGTACTCTTTCCTATTCAAAGAAGAAACAATGACTTCCTTTTGAAGAACGTTGTATCCACTACAAAATGGGCACGGTAATTTTTCATTCATAAAATTCTCTATTACTATTTCGTCACAATCCATCTTCTAAACCATTTTTCATATAAAAATAATCTGATAAGGTAATGATTATACGTACTGTTTCTTTCCTTCATAATCTTGTTTCTAAACAAGGAATCTAGATAACTACCTTTTGTAAATCGACTCAATCCACTCTTAATAATAGGGAAATATTTCTCGTTCAAAATCCATTTTTCCAAAGGGGGAGTGAACCCCTGCTTCCCCCTCGTAACAACTTCTTCCGGGATCAATCCCTTAATAATATCCCTCATGAGTACTTTTGTTCGTACAATATCTTGTTTCCAGTATGTCGGTATCCTCTGCGAAAACTCGGCCAGTCGATAGTCAAGAAAAGGACTCCTAGTTTCTAGGCCAAAAAGCATACTGGCTCTATCAATTTTAGTCAAAAAAAGATCTGGTAGTGATGCATACAGTAAATCATAAAGCCTAAGGGCCTCTCCAAGCCTTCCATTTCCAAACTTCAAAGAGGACAAGAGATTAATCTTACTCCATTTTTTATATGCAGAAGGTTTGATTCCATCATATTCAAAGGCATGCGCATAAAATTCATTCTTTGGATTAAGAGAGACTCTACACGCTTCTTTAAATCCATAGAGAGAAAGAACAGATGACAGATTTTTCTTAAACGGTAATCGCGAAATCATACAACGAATGAATTTCGGTATTTTATTCAGAATGTCCATTCTTACACCTGTTACATGATTCAAGTACCCACCAAATATCTCATCTCCCCCATCGCCTGTCAGAACAACAGTAACTTTTTCCTTTGCGAGCTGAGACACTTTCAGTGTTGGAAAACCACCAAAATCACCGAACGGTTCATCGTAACAAAAAATGTATTGATCGAGGAGTTTTTCAAAGTCCTCCTCACAAAAATATTCGTGATGATGCTCAGTCTTAAAATGATCTTTAACAATATTAATGTATGGGGTCTCATCATACTTCCCATCAAAACCAATAGAAAAAGTATGCAATTTACTGATATCTGTATAATTCTTCATCATGCCTACTACTGTAGAACTATCAAGTCCGCCACTTAGAAAGGCCCCTACCGGAACATCGGAGCGCATCCTAATCTTTACGGCGTCAGCCAATATTTTTCGTCCTTCAGCTACCAATTTTTTCCGGTCATAGCAAGGTTGATATGATGGAAGAAAATAGTATTGATATGTTTTTAGGGATCTCGTCGTTAAATCAAAGACGAGATTGTGACGCGCTTCCAACTTGAATACATTGCAATAAATAGACAATGGGGCAGGGATAAAACCTAAAGAAAAATAGAGATCTACGGCCTCAGGATTAATATTACTTTCGGTATTAATGTTCAATGACTTATGTTCCAAAATAGCTTTCAGTTCAGAACTAAAAATAAACTTCCCCTCATGGAAATAATAGTAGAATGGTTTCTTCCCAAATCTATCTCGAGAGCAAAATAAGATCTCTTTCTCAAGATCATAGATACAGAAGGACCACATGCCATTAAATTTCTGGACACATTCTTCGCCGTAAGCACAATATGCAGCAGCCAGAACCTCTGTATCTGACGAAGAGCTAAATGAAAATCCCCTGCCTTGAAGGTCTTTACGAATTTCCTGATAATTGTATATTTCCCCGTTAAAAACTACGACAATCTTCTTGCTCTCATGAGTATATTCCATCGGCTGATGTCCAGCAGTGCTAAGATCAATAATTGATAATCGAGTATGCCCAAGCGAAACATCACTAGACAAATATTGGCCAGCATCATCCGGTCCGCGATGACGAATGGCCCCATTCATTGCCTGAAGGAGATCCTGATCTTTAAAGTTAAAGCCATTTATACCACACATAGTGATTGTTTTAGAGATCTTCTAACAAAGAGGAAGGCGAGTATCTGCAATAATATTTGAGTAACCAGATAACCTTCGACATCTCTAAAAATTATTATTGATAATGGATACATTCCGTACAACATAATGCTAAGATACATGGTGATTTTAACATAATTAATACTTAAGAGACTGACATAGACTGAGTAGACAGCTCCCAAAAAAGTATTGATAGAAAATAATAGGGCCAGAGAATAATCTGTCGCGTAAGCACTTCCAAAGAAAGAAAAAAATAGATTTACTATTACAAATATAGAAATGGCAGCTGGGACGGATAAAAACAAAAATACTTTATCAATCTTTTTTAAAATTTCACCAATAGAATAATACTGACTAATCACCGTAGGCCAGAATACATTCATAAAGGCTGCAATGATTTCAGAGAATATTGCGTGAGAAGCTATATAATAAGCACTATATATTCCCAATTCCGTAAGACCAATATACTTTCCAATCAAAAACTTATCTATAAACCCTCCCATAGCACACACATATATGATCAGTGTGCTTTTGTTGTAGAGTAAAAAATCCCTCGTCAAAATAGCCTTAGGATTTGGCTTAAATTCACCCCTAAGTAGAAATGATGCCCCTACCAAAAAAAATATCCCTCCCCAGATTAGACCATATAAATAAATATCAGAGCTCTCAAAAGAAAATAGGTAGTATCCAAAAAATACAAAGAAAAGAACAAAAATACCGTCAATTATTTTTAAAAAGCTTTGTTCAACAATATATCCAAAAGATCTTAAAAATCCATTAAACAGATTCCTAAATGCAATTATAAACGCTACTACCACCACAAAATAATAATGGCTACTCACCTGGAATTTTTCATTAGCAAAATAGGTAGCCCAAGCCATAAACATTCCAATAAGAGACACAAACAGTACTGACCCGGTCATAATCCCACCAAAGATAGGCCGGTATTTTTCGTCTGACAAAAAACGAATAGCAGAAATATCAATTCCCAACAGAAAAAACACTGATAAGCTTACCGCCAAAGAAACTACAGAGTTATAAATTCCGAAGTCATGAGGTCCTAAAGCTCTTCCAGCTAAAATACTAGCAAGAAATAAAACCCCACCTGCAATAAAGGCTCCAAAGAACGACCAAGAAAGATGGGCAAAAAAAACTTTTACTGCATCACTCATTTCTCCCCCAAAAAATTTTTTGTAGGACCGAAGCAAAAGCGATACTGAAGACTTTTTGATACCAGCAAAATCCATAAAAATGGCTTTAATTAGCCATTATAAGTATACTTGTAATAAGGATATCCAACAAGGTTAATAGACAAATATATAAAGCCTCTTCATACTGTGAAATAGATTTATGGTCTTACATTCTTTTTCGCAATTCTCAAGAATTCCTAAAATTATTTTAGGAATTATCCTTATTGCATATTTTTGTCAAGGCATTTTTTTGGCTGTATTACAGCCAATTTTTACTGGCCAAGATGAGGCCAGACACTACAACTCTATACAGCTTATCGCTGAACCATACCGAGAGTATATCAAGGACCCCGTGCCACTTATCGGAAGTCAAAACAAGAACGATCTCTCAACCTACCGATTTTCGGAGGAAATTCGAGAAACAGCCCGTGCTACTGACAATCATCTCCTTCGCTCCGAAGACTACAATACAACTCGATTCTCTCAATCTTCAGTTGGTCTCAATGAGCCCGGCATTAATTCCAGATCTTGGTCAGTAGCCAACTTTATCAGTGGAAAATACACCCCCGATGCTGTCACGAGTACCACCCTCTATCACTCTATCGCCTCACTCATAGAACGGTTTTTTGCCGACGACTCCATTCTGACTCGTTTTTACCTTATTCGCCTCTTCTCGGTAATCCTCGGTACTATCGCCATATTCTTCGCCTACCTTACTGCTCGCACTATTGGTTTCTCGTCACCAATCAGTCTCCTCGTAACTGCCATAATAGCTTTCCAACCAAAACTCGCTCTCTATCTCAGTCAAATCAACTACGACGTTCTCCTCATCCCTCTCTATTTTCTCTTTACCTATCTTGCTGCTCGTATTGTGCGAGATGGTTTTACCAAGCCCAATACGATCGCCTTCCTCCTTACTCTTACTGCAGCCATTTATACCAAGGCCACTGGAACCCTCCTCCTGATCATGATTCTTCCCCTCTTCGTTCCCATGCTCTGGAAAAAATTCTATCGCGACAAAAGTGAGCAACAGAAAAGAATACTCTGGATCAGTGCCCTCCTCAGCATCATCAGCATTATGCTTGCCTTCTCACTTTACTTTTTTGGTTCAGCTACGGCCCTCTTTGAGAAACTCTCTACACTGCCCACCTACCTCGAAAAAAGTCTCTCGTGGAACAAAACTGTTTGGCCATCTGAGTCATATTGGGGGATACTGAGCTGGACCAATAGCTCATTTCTTCAATCGGTGCCAATAGTTATTTTTCTCATCGAGTTCATTGCTAGCCTAGGTCTCGGCCTACTCTTTTTCTCTAAAAAATTACGGGCAGCCTACCCACCACATCTCCCCTCTCAAAAGAACGTCTTATTTCTTCTCTCAATGATAATTATTCTCCAACTTGGCGTACGGGTAGCCGATTGGGAAGCCTTCACCAGAGTTGGGGGCATGGCTATGAGTCTTGGTACTCCTGGTCGCTATTTCCTCCCTACTCTTCTCGCTCATATTCTCATTTTGACCACTGGACTCGGTAGTTTTCTCGCTTATTTCGGGAAACAGTCTTGGCTGCGACCAACCATTACTCTCTGGCTTCTCTTGATGGTTGCTTTTACACTTCACACTATTTTCAATACCATCATATTTCGTTACTACCTTTAGCCTATGACCAAGCGTACCAAAATTTTTTATCTCCTTCTGTTCGGAATAATACTCCTCGCTCTTTCGCATCAATTTTCCCAAGTATGGACCCTACGTGACTCTTCTATTACCTTTAGCAAAGGCGAGCCTATCGCCATTCTTCCGGGAGAATCGATTACCCAGCATTTTCTAGCTCAGTCAGGCTCGCTCAAACAAATCGAATTCCTCGTCCGCAATCCAGAACCCAAAAAAGGCGATCGCGTCACCGTTACACTTGCTGATGCTGACTGCCAAACTGCACTTGAGGAAACCGTCCTCGAACGCAGTTACTATCAATCAGACAATGTTTTTGTGGCACGGTTCGATAAACCCCAGAAGACATCTCCCAATGAGCCATATTGCATCAAACTCTTTTTTGATCCCAAACAGGCGGAGTCAAAAATGCTTCGTTTTTTCACCCTTGAATCAAAACCAGATACCCTTGTCGAACTAAGGCATCAAAACATAGCGAAAAAAGATCAGGCCCTCGCTATGAAGCCAGCCTACACTGAGCCATCTCTCATCAAAAATCTTGAGACACTCACTGATCGAGTGTCTCAATACAAACCCTGGTTTCTCAAAGAAGGCTATTTAGTCGTTGTTGTAGCTGTCTTCCTTATAACCACTACCCTCGGGACTATCCTGATCATCCTCCTTCCTTAGTCGTGGCAGCTCAGAACCTCTAATCATCATTTTTCTGATCCAAGACCCAGTTGACGATGGCCATGAGTATCGAGAGAAGGAGTGCTCCCACGATAGCGTGGAGAAAAGTATCTACTTCAAATCCCTTGATCATCCCCCCAAGGAGCCACAAGAGAAATCCGTTGATGATAAGGGTAAAAAGCCCAAAAGTAATAAGATTGATCGGGAGCGTAAGGAGTACCAGAATAGGTTTGACGGTAAACCCCAGGAGTCCCCACAAGAGCGACAGTACGAGAGCCGTTTTCCAGCTCGCTATACTCATCCCTGGCATATAATGGGCTACCAGCCAAAAAGCTGCGCCACCGAGCACCCAACGAAGGAGTAATTGCATATGCGTTACGTTATGTGCCTCTAGTATACCACGTATAGCCCAATGATTTTGGTAAATAAACAGACCCGGCAAGTACTCACGGTACCTCCGGGCCATGGATCATTCGAAG
>CAZRXW010000007.1:0-43371 GCA_964604195.1 uncultured Bdellovibrionales bacterium | reverse complement strand
AGGAAATTTTTTGGTTTTTGCACACGCGAGTCCGCGAGCGTGTCCGAGGCGCATTATTGGTTCGCTTCACCACGCGCTCCGCGCGTGCAATTCAGTCCTCGTCAGGATTCAATTCAAAATACATTCGAACTTTGTCCAATAAACACCGCCAGAAAAATATCTCCCTTTCTTAAGAGATTAGTGATAAAATGAAGAGGAATATCAAAACAAATGCCCTCTTCTTTTCAGCGTCAACAAGGTATTGTTATTACCCGTCATCAAAACGAAGTTTTTTTGTTTTGGAGACCAGAAGCATCAACTGACACTAGTTTTTATCGAGCCACTAGTAAAGATGGTCGGGCTTTTGCTAAAAAAATTGAACTTATCAGTCTTCTTAAGGCCAATGGTTCGAAAACGAATCTAGCCAGAAACGTGCTCCTCTTCGCTAATGGTAACGGGGTTCCGAGCGAACTCTTCCTCAGTGAAACAGGAAAATCGGGTTCTTTCCTTCGCTTCTCAGGGAAACAGACTTGGAAAGTAACTGCCCAATCTTCCATACTCACTGGCCCTACTGTCACGGCCAAAATTCCTGCTAAGCGAGGGAGAAAAACTTCTTATCTCGCCTTCTCTACTAAAACCAGCAAAACTATCTTCCAAGCTACTTCCTCTACGGATCTCTCTCACTTTCGCTCGGGAGCTGTCGTCCTCCGCACCAGACCAAAAAGCTTTGAAAGCACTCGCATTATCCCCCTCTATACGGAGACACTCAAAGACGCTATTCTCCTTGTTTATCATGCCGAAGATGACAAGAAAAAAATTTCACTCGGCGCAGCTCTTTTCTCTCTTGAGGACCCCACGGAAATCGTCTGGCGAAGTTCTTTTCCGCTCTGGACTTTGGATCAGAGGCTCAAACTTACCAATATTCGTATCCTCGGAGGGTTTCCTCAAGGCAAGTATTTTTGGCTCTATATCGAATCAGCTGAACGTGGGATAGAGTATTTTCCCGTGGCTCAGTACTGGAATGCTCCCCGTATCAAGACTGCCCCCGTCCCAGTCGCCCTCCCCAAACGTCAGCGAGGTATAAAAATCTCCCTCGAAAAGGTTCCGGAGAATCCTATTCTCGAGCCACGCAGCGAATACGCTTGGGAAGCCTTTGCCTCATTCAATCCAGCAGCTATCGCTCTTGATGGCAAAATCCATCTCCTCTATCGAGCTCAGGGCTACAACGGACAGTCAGTGCTCGGTTATGCTGGTAGTAGTGATGGAATTCGCATTGATGAGCGCTCACCAGAGCCTATCTTTGTACCCACATCACCTAGAGATGTCTATTCAAAAATGTACACGCTCGCTTCTGGTGGCGGTACCGGTGGCTGCGAAGATCCTCGCATTGTTGAAATCAATGGTACGCTCTATCTCATGTATGTTGCCTTTGATGGCAGTCAGCCGCCAGGTGTCGCCCTCAGTTCTATCTCCAAAGAGAACTTTCTCAAAAAGAGATGGCGCTGGAGTAGACCCAGGCTAATCTCAAAGCCGGGACAGATTCAAAAAAATTGGGTGCTCTTCCCTGAAAAAATCAATGGGAAATTTGCTATTCTTCATGGCCTGACCCCAGAGATAAAAATCGAATACCTCGACAGCCTTGATAGGCTCGGGAAGCACCACTTTATAGAGAGTCTTTCCTCGCATGGTGGTCGTGGGTATATTGATATCGAAAGACTGACTGCCTGGGACAATATTGTCCGCGGAGCTGGCGCCCCACCCATCCCAACAAAATATGGCTGGCTTGTTTTCTATCACGGCATGGACATGCGTGACCCTGGCAAGTACAAAGTGGGAGTTATGCTTCTCGATAAAAAGCAACCCGAAAAAATACTCTGTCGAGCGCTCGAGCCAGTGCTAGAGCCAGATACAGACTATGAAAATAGTGGTCACAAACGTGGTGTGGTGTACGTCTGCGGTGCTGTTATTAAAGACAAAACTCTTTTTGTGTACTACGGTGCCTCTGATCGAAGCTGTGCCGTGGCAACAGCCAATATTGATACCTTCCTCCAAGATCTCCTCAAAGAAAAGTCCCCCACCCTCCAAAAAATGCACATCCGTAAACGCTCCTAAACTTTACTCTATGCCCTTTCTTAAACGATCGTTTGAAAATCCTATCCTCGTACCAGAAAGTGATCTCCCCTGGGAGGCTGAGGGGGCTTTCAATGGATCAGCCCTTCGTGAAAAGGGAAAGACCCATCTTCTTTATCGCGCTCAATCACTTCCACTCCTCCATGAAGATGGGCCTTGGCTTTCTCTTTCTTCCATTGGTCACGTGGAGAGCAGCGATGGTATTCATTTCAAAAAACACCGTATTGCCTTTGAACCAGAGGAACATTGGGAGCGCTACGGTTGTGAAGATCCAAGAGTCACCAAATTCGAAGATCAGTATTATGTGTTCTACACGGCTCTTTCTGAATTCCCCTTTCGCGCTGAAGGCATCACGGTTGGACTAGCAGTCACCAAAGATTTCAAAAAATTTGAAAAGTATCACCTCACTCCATTCAATGCCAAGGCGATGACCATGTTTCCCGAGCGTATCAATGGAAAGATTTGGACCCTCCTTTCCGTAAACACTGATCAACCACCAGCCACTATCGCTCTCGCTACTTTTGACCATGTCGAGGAAATGTGGGACAAAGAACGCTGGCTGACCTGGTATCAAAACTTGGAAAAACATAGTTTTGAACTACAGCGAGAAGAAAAAGATCACATTGAAATTGGTACACCGCCTATTAAAACAAAAAAAGGCTGGCTCCTTGTTTATTCGTATATTCAAAATTATCTTACCGATAACCCTCTCTTTACCCTCGAAGCTCTTCTCCTCGACCTGAAAAATCCTCGCAAAGTGCTCGGTCGAACCACTATGCCACTCCTTACCCCAGAAGAAGAATACGAGCGCTACGGCAAAGTTAAAAACATTGTCTTCCCTACTGGACTCACCCTCCGAGGCGATACTCTCTCGGTCTATTACGGTGCTGCCGATACTACCACTTGTGTCGCTACTGGCAGTCTCAAAACGTTACTCAAAGAAATCCTCGCCAAACCAGCAGCAAGAGCCAAACTCAAGCGCCATGGGAAAAAGCCCATCCTTGAACCAATCGCTGATCACGCCTGGGAAAAGAAGGCTGTATTTAACCCAGCGGCCATCGATGAAGATGGGGCGGTACGTATTCTATATCGAGCTATGGGAGATAATGACACCTCTGTTCTCGGCTATGCCGAAAGTCACAATGCCCTCCGTATCACCAGAAGACTCCCCAATCCAGTCTATGTGCCACGAGCACCATTTGAAATAAAGCAGTCTGGTGGCAACTCTGGTTGCGAAGATCCGCGTCTCACTCGCTTCGATGATACGTACTACATGCTGTATACCGCTGTCGATACCATCAACCCTCCAAGGGTGGCTCTCTCCATCATTACTGTACGTGATTTCCTCGCTTACCGTTTTGATCGTTTTAGTGAACCAGTCCTCATCTCTCCTCCCGGAATTGATGATAAAGACGCCTGTCTCTTCCCGGAAAAAATCAATGGCCAATATGTTATTCTCCATCGTATCCAACCATCTATTGATATCAATTTTGTCTCTTCCCTCAATTTTGATGGGGCAACTACTTGGCTGGTTCATAATCCTTTTATCTTCCCTCGCCCAGGATTTTGGGACAGTAAAAAAATTGGCATCAATACTGCTCCTATCAAAACCCGCTCAGGCTGGCTCATCCTCTATCATGGAGTGTCTGAACATGATAGCCAGTACCGCGTCGGTGCTATTCTCCTCGACCTGGAACATCCCGAAAAAGTAATCGGTCGCAGCCTTCACCCTCTTTTTGAGCCAGAAAAAGAATTCGAAAAAGTCGGCGTCGTTCCGAATGTTGTTTTTCCCTGCGGAGCTATTGTCCGAAACAACACCCTCATTACCTACTATGGAGGGGCCGACAAAGTCATCGGGGTCGCCTCTATCCCTCTCCCCAAGCTCTTGAAATCTCTCCTTGCCGACCCGTTCTAGAAATATTTGAAGTAACAAGATAAGTATTATAGAGGCTCAAACCAAAACATAGAAGATTGTCTACTGCTCATCAAGAAACGCCTCAATTACCCAATGTCAGACTCGAAGGAGCCAAGAACGAAACTTTCGAGGAAAAATTTCGTAATGAAATGGAAAGACGACTTCATACTCAAGACTCACCCGCTCTTAAGGAGATACAAAAAGTAGAGCAGGGGCCAACACCAGAAGAAACCGAGACTATACAGCTCGTCGATTATTGGACCAATGCCTTGCTCAAAAGGTACGGGGTAGCACCCATCCACATTCCTCCTCATGCGGTACATATCCTCTCTCCTGACAATCTCCCTCGTGGCTGGGAAACTGATATAAATGGTCGATTTTATAGCAATGCTCTGAGTATAGCTGTCGTCAGACAATCAGGCCAATATCCCTTTGCTCATATAAATTTTCATGAGATGCTCCACGCCAAATCACGCTTGAGTGCGAGGTTTAAGGACAAAGAAAGTGAACCTTTCCCCAAACGACTCGGCCTCAACATCACAGGAAGAGAACCTGATGATAGAAGTATCTCCCCTGAGTATTTCCGCTGGATGAATGAAGCTGTTATCGAAGAACTCACCAAAATCTTTGTGCAGGCATGCATACGAGCAGGCAAATGGCGTACAGAATACCAGTCTACCCAAGCAATTCTCTCTGGGCCAGATGTGCCCGAAAAAATCAAAACAAACCAAAGTGATTGCTTCTTTGCTTCCAAGCGACCACAATCCTTTATTGATCGATCAGCGAAAAAACCTCAAAATCAACCGGCCTATGAATTCGCGCACTATGGTTATCCCGAAGATCGAACGGCTCTTAATATTTTAATCACCACCCTCTACGAGAAGAACAGAGATCAATTTCAGTCACGCGAACAAGTTTTTGATGTTTTTGCTCGGACTATGCTCGATGATAATTTCCTCCCCCTCGGGAGACTAATCGAGCGGACTCTTGGAAAGGGATCATTCAAGAAAATTGGTTCCCTTGGGAGTATTGATGAGCTCCATTCACTCATTTGGGCAGCTGGGCGTCGCTAGCCTCACAGACTCCCCATAAAATCCCTTCTTGAAAAAGGCAGATTGAACAGTTTACGAGAGAGACAAATGATGCTAGGCTTCGCACTAGAGTCTTATGGTCGCCTCTTTATCCTCGTGGGTTCTCCCCGCTATTCTCAGTTTTGCTCTGCTTGGATTCGTCATTATCGGAGGGGTTCTCTGGTATGAATACCGTGAACTCAAGCGACTCCAGAGACTCCTCAGCACCTTTCTTTCTGGAAAGGATGGGAAAGATCTTGAGACCGTCCTTTTGGAAACTCGTGAATCCCTCCGTGAGCTCGACGAAGAAATCCAAGAGCTTTTCACTATCTCTAATGGGCTTCACCAACTTGGGGTCAAGAGCCTCCACAAGACAGCTGTCATGCGTTTCAATCCTTTCAAGGAGGTTGGTGGGAATCAGAGTTATGCCGTCGCTCTCCTCAATGGGAAAAATTCTGGAGTAGTTTTCTCATCGCTCCACACTCGCGAGGGAACTCGTGCTTACGCCAAACCAGTAAAGAACGGCACCGCTGATGGATTTCCCTTTACAGAAGAAGAGAAGGCTGTCATCCACGAAGCCATACTTTCTTCACAAGAGAAAAAACTTTAGTTACTAATTTTCATATCCCATGTCAGACACGAACCAAAAAATAGTTGCTCTTCCAGAAACCGTCACTGTCAAAAAGTTTGCGGAGCTTTTGCATGTTCCAGTAGCAACTATCATTACCGAACTCATGAAGAACAAAATCCTCGCCACCATCAACGAGGAAATTGATTTTGATACTGCTTCCATCATTGCTAGTGAACTCGGCTTTCAGGCCACCGAAAGTACCGAGGAAAGGGCTGGGTCCCTCACGCTCGAAGACCTGACCAAAATTTGTGCCAACGAAAAAAACGAAAGTGAACGACCACTCGAGTCCCGCCCACCAATCGTTACCATTCTTGGTCACGTTGACCACGGGAAAACAACCTTGCTTGATACTATCCGTAAGGCCAACGTAGCTGCTGGAGAAGCTGGTGGCATCACCCAAAAAATCAGTGCCTACCAGGTGAAGAAACATGGACAAGTTATCACCTTTATTGACACCCCCGGACACGAAGCCTTCTCTGGAATGCGTGAACGTGGTGTCTCGATTGCAGATATTGCTATCTTGGTCGTGGCTGCTGATGATGGCGTTCGTCCTCAGACCAAAGAGGTTATCCAATTTATCAATGAAAAAAAACTCCCGGTCATCGTAGCCATCAACAAGATCGACAAACCAGAAGCAAGACCAGACCGTGTCAAACAGGAACTCGCCGAGTATGGTATCCTCTTTGAAGGGTGGGGAGGCGATGTCATCTGCGTCGAAGTCAGTGCCAAAAGTGGCCTCAACATCGACAAACTTCTCGAGTCGATCCTCCTTGTAGCTGAGGTGGAGAATTTCCAAGCCGACACCAAACGTGATGGGCTAGCAGTGGTACTCGAATCTCACCTCGACCCACAAAAAGGACCAGTCGCTACCATTCTCGTCAAAACTGGCACCCTCAAGGTTGGTCAAGATATTATCGCTGGTAGCGTCTTTGGACGAGTTCGTCGTCTTGAAGATTTCACTGGTAAAAATCGAGAAATAGCCACTCCTTCTTTCCCAGCTACCCTCTATGGATTTGGGGATGTCCCTCAGGTAAATGATGTTATCCAAGTAGTTTCAGGCAAGTCTCTCGCTAGACTCAAATCCCAAGAGGCCCTTCTCAAGGAAGGTGAGGTGAAAAGAGTTGCCAAAAAAGAAGATGAGACTATCAAGCACTTCCCCGTCATTCTCAAAGCTGATGTTCAGGGGTCACTCGAAGCTATCCAGCAAATTCTTGGTACTATCAGCCATCCTGAGGTAGCCCTCGATGAAATCATGACTGGGGTTGGCTCTATTACCGAATCAGATGTAAAGCTAGCAGAAAGCTCTGGGGCTCATATTTTTGGGTTCAATGTTGATCCTACCAGCGTTGCCAAACGCATGGCCGAAACCGCCAAAGTTCCTATCAAGAGCTTCAACATTATTTACAAAATCGTTGAAGCCGTCAAAGAGGAGATGGCTAATCTTTTGCCTCCAGAAATTATCCGCACTGATCATGGTACCCTCTCTGTCCTCGCTATTTTCAAAACTGGCAAACGCGACATGATCGTCGGTGGTCGGGTCGCCAGTGGCAAAATGATTCGCAAGTCTCGAATTGAAGTAAAACGTGATGGGGAAATTGTTGGCGAAGGCCTCATGGCCAATCTTCAACGTAATAAAGAAAGTGCTGATGAAGTCGGTCAGGGCAACGAATGCGGCGTCGTCTACGAAGGCCCGGTCAAGATCATGATCGGCGATACCCTCCTCTCCTACACGGTGGAAGAAAAGAAACGAAGGTTGTAACAGTTTTGATAACGAAAGCCCACAGAGTTCTGTGGTCTTTTCATTTCTTGTTATTTCTTCAAGTATGTTTCAACGCTACCATCATCCTCAATAACTCTATACTCTTTCAAGAGTTCATCCTTTCCATAACTATTTCGGGCGTAATCAACCCATTTCTTATTGGCAGGGCTTGTGTTAGCCATAGCATCTGCAATACGATCATTGGTATACCATGCTTTTGGGACTGCGCTATGAAAACCATATAGATACCCACGCCCTTACAGGCGTGGTGCTTAGTTAAAACTCAAACTGCGTTTGTCCGCCATCTTCCTTTCCTTGCATCGCCACATAGTTTCTGATGATAGCTTCATTAATCCCTACGGTAGAGACAAAAAAACCTTTTGACCAGATACCGCCTTGGTCCCAGTAGACTTTGGGGAAGAAGTGCGCAAACTTCTCTTGGAGAGCGCGACTCGTATTGCTCTTCATGACTTCAACCGCATGACTCACGCTGTATTTGGGTGGGATGATCATATAGAGGTGGACATGGTCTTTATCGGTACCGATGGTATCGAAGTACCAGTCTGGATAGTATTTGCGCACTTCTTCAAGTTTGATCCTGAAGTAGGCATCGATGCCTTTGGTAAGCCACTTCCTGCGATATCTGGTCACCCACACGAGATGGTACTGGGTTTTGTAATACCGTATGGGCTTGTTTGTGGAGCTTCATGCTTCCGTTGTACCGGAAGAGGGCGGGCCTAGCTCACACCCCCGGGCTTACACCCGGGGAGCTCCCGCGATGATAGATCATACTTCGTAGCTCGTTCGGCTGCTTTTACGATCGCCATATTCATTTCATCTTCAGTTGCCGTCCCAGCTAGAACACGGTCAAAAAGCTGTACTTCCGACTGTTCATAGCTCCTACGTTGTGCCTGAAACTCTTTGAACTTTTTATCAAAATCAGGGTCTTTCTGGTCAAGCGGATTCTTAGAATATCCTTCAGTGCTCCAGAGAAATTTCATTTTTTTCCAATCTATTCCATACAACTTTTCAAGGTCTTCTTCGACTTTATCAGCACGCAACTCTCCTTGATCCACGGGAACATCATTTCCCAATTGAGTCAATATTTTTCCAGCGGCTACCTCATCTTGCTTAGCCTGCTCGGCCGCATCAGCTCGCAGCTTTTCATGTTCCGCCTGGACCGCGGCTGCTTGAGCCAGATCAACGACTTCCGGTTTCTTTTCCCGCTCTCCTTCCAATGGGGCTAACTCCAAATCCCCTGCTAATTCTTGAGCTTTCTTCATTGTCTCTTCATCCGCACCTACCTGTGGAACTTCACCAAATCCTGACATAAGAGTGTTTCAATAGTTACCCTATTTCAAATTTTACCCCCCCCCTCGATAGGGTCGTCAAACATGAGTCTCGGGTTTACGGGAAGGAAAAAGTACGGTATCTTCAACCTCCATGCTCCCCTGCATGCTAGACTAACATTATGGAAGTAAAACTCCCTCAACCAGTTGTAGCTATCCTCCAAACACTTGAAACCAATGGTTTTGAGGCTTTTATTGTTGGCGGATCACTCCGTGATCTTCTCCTTGGTCGTGAACCAAAAGATTGGGACATCACCACCAATGCTACTCCGGAAAAAATCCAGAAGGTCTTCCCTGATTCGGTGTATGAAAATGAGTTTGGGACCGTGGGAGTAAAAACACCCCGCTTTCTCACAACAACTCCCGAGTCTCAAGACACGGATATTATCGAAGTAACTACCTACCGAACTGAATCAAACTACACCGATCAGAGACACCCAGATGTTGTAGAGTTTGTTGAAACAATTGAAGAAGACCTGGGTCGTCGTGATTTTACTATCAATGCTATTGCTGCCAAGTTAAATCAATCAATCAGCGCCTCTCCAGACAAAGCAAGCAGTACTCAATTAGTCTTCTGTAGCCTTACTCTCATTGATCCTTTCCATGGCCAAAATGATCTTCATCAAAAAATAATTCGCGCTGTCGGTAATCCTACGGAACGGTTTGAAGAAGACGCCCTTCGTATTCTCCGAGCTATTCGTCTCACTACCGAACTTTCGAGTGGTGACTGGGAGCAAGAAAAACTTGACTGGACAATCGAGCCCTCTACATGGAATGCGCTCCAAAACCTCTCGAGCCGAGTAGGAACCCTCTCTATTGAGAGAATCCGAGACGAGTTTTCTCGTATTGTTACCTCTTCACATCCTCGCCAAGGAATAGAATTGCTCCATGAAGCTCATGTTCTTGGCTATTTTCTCCCTGAGCTCGAGCGAGGTATAGGAGTCACACAAAATCTCCATCATATCTACACTGTCTGGGAACATAATCTGAGAGCACTCGAGACTTGTCCATCTGATAAGATCGCCGTGCGGCTTGCTGCCCTCTTTCATGATATTGGTAAGCCTGATACAAAACGTGGCGAAGGTTATCGCGCTACCTTCTACAATCATGATCATGTCGGTGCTCGTATAACAAAACGAGTTCTCGAAAGACTCCGTTATCCCAAAAAAATAATTAATCATGCCTCCCTCCTCGTCGATAACCATCTCTTCTATTACAATGTTGGCGAAGTCACTGAGGCAAGTGTCCGTCGCCTCCTACGGAGAGTTGGGCCAGAAAACATGGATGATCTCATGGCTGTCCGTATTGGTGATCGACTCGGATCAGGAGTACCCAAGGCCAAACCGTACAAACTTCGCCATCTCGAATACATGATCGATAAAGTTTCTCGAGATGCTATTTCTGTTAAAATGCTCAAAATCGATGGGAAGGAACTCATGGAAAAACTGGAGCTGAAGCCGGGACCAAAAGTTGGAGCACTTCTTGATTGCCTCCTGGCTGAAGTCATTGAAGATGCCAAGAAAAATGAGCGGGACATCCTCCTTGACCGAGCGCATAAACTCATGGATAATGACCTGGAAACTTTACGTTCTCTCGCCAAAGAACGAATTGAAGAAAAGCGCCTCGAGGATGATCAGAATATCAAGAACGTCCATAGAGTGCAGTGAGTGAGCAACCTCCTACGGGGTGTGGCCCGCCTTCACTTGACAACAAGTTTCGGACGGGTAAATATAATCGCATTACTTGTCTACCGATAAGCAGGCGTGTGTTCCGCCCCGTATCAAAAACCGGAGCGTAGTATAGTGGCAGTACGCGCGCTTCGGGTGCGTGTGATCCGAGTTCGATTCTCGGCGCTCCGACCAACTCGTTTTAGTACTAGGCAAGGGTGCACATAATCCGGGTTCCCCACCTACCGTCAAGCAAGAATTCCCAGCACCCCGACCACATAATTCAAAGAAGAAGGAAAAGTATATGCGTTTCACCCTTGACCATGCTACTGATAACGCTGTTACTATCATGCGTCGACTTGGCTATATTTTTCAGTATCAAAAGGGAAATGAGATAAGCTTTGTCCGCCCCCTTGGTCAAGGGGGCTTTCCTCGATTCCATTGTTATGTTAAAACTGAATCTGGTAGATATGTCTTCAGTATTCATTTGGATCAAAAAAAGGAGACTTACGGACAGGAGACTCGCCATCATGGAGAATATGATCATGAGGGAGCACTTCGAGAAGAGATAGGGAGGATACGCAGTAGCGCGGGAGAATTAACTCTCCTCGCCTAATAAGCCGTAGTGGTAAAATTGGTAGATTCACCCTATTACTCACTGCATAGTTTCAAATAAGAGCGGTGACAAATTCATAACTTTGCTGTGGTGGCGGAATTGGTATACGCGCTAGCCTTAGGAGCTAGTGGGAGCAATCCCTTGAGAGTTCGAGTCTCTCCCACAGCACAAAAAGCGCCAGTATACTACTGGTGCTCTTATTTTTTGCTACTATATATACCAATCGCTAGCGCCTCCGAACAAAAACAGCTGGCCTTGTAGGAGCATTGGGAATAAGGGCAAAAACAAATCCCGTCACGAAAATAATAAGTCCTACAGAAAGAAATATTCTTACTGCAAAGAGAAGCGGTGCTGGCACATAGCTCGAAAGAAGTGCCAAATACTTGTTCTGTCCGGCCTTTCCAAGATCAACTTGCTCCGGGTGTTCTAGCTGTGATTCTGTCTTGAAATAAAATTCCGTTGAGTCCAGGGCGGATATTTTCCAAATATCCTGCAGGGCTTTTCTCACGGGAGCACTCGGTCGATACACAGAAGTAAGGGTGACGTTGTATGTTTCTCCAGGATTTTTTAAAGTAGAAAAACTTATCTTGTTACTGGTACCATCACCTACCGGTTCACCATCCACAGCCCAGGCCCTTTCTACTTGTGGCGGAGCATAGGAAGCAAGAAAGTCAGGAGTAAACTCCGCCTTCAGCTTGACCACTGATCCAGCAAAAGCCTGAAGGGATGTCTTACTGTAGTCAGTATACTGCCTTCCATCGGTATTGACATATTTTCCTAGCACCTTTGGCCAAGCCTGATCAGTATCAGCTGACGCTATCAAAACTCCTGGTTCTACAATCTTGAATGATCGAGTGAGCGTAATCGCCTTTTCACCCAAAGCAGGACGACGCTGACCATCGATTTTACCGGCTGGATACTGACCACTACCGTCCAACAGAGATCTCGTAGCTGAAACCGTGATAGTAAAAACGTCACCAACACTACCAATTATAGGAAAGAAATTAATTGCTCCCTGCGCTTCATTTGCGCAATGTGCTGATACATGAGTATTGCATACCAATGGCAATCCATTGATAGTCCAATTGAAATCAGTAAAAGCATTGTCATCAGCCGGATAGATCACCTTGAGACCAATAATTTCATTTTTGATTACCCGACAGAGTTTAGCATCAAGCTTGGTAAGAATAACCCTCTCTTTATCTTGTGGATCATCGTTTATATCAGCCGGGTCAACTACACCACTACAAATTTCTTTGTCGCTAAGAGAGAGTCTGGCTGGAGCACCATCCACATTTACAAGGTAAGCTGCAATACGCTCTGCAGTCGAAGTAAATTTCACAATAATATCAGATTTCCCCCGACGATTGACTCCAGAGGCAGAAAAATTCTCAGCTACATCTACCTGAAATTTGAGGTAGCCAACCCCACTTGCAAGATACTTCTTTATATCTCTATCAGGATAATTCATTGCCAAAGAGAGCGAGTCAAGTCCATTTCCCTTGGTTTGAGTGAGTATTTTCTTATCAATAAGATAGGCATTCACATTTTCCCATCCTCCACTCGCTGGAGATGGATTTGACGTACCATCACTCGATATGTATACCTTCCAGTCAAAAAAGGTACTCCGTAACTCTTGCGAAGCATTATTTATATTTGTAGTCACCGTAATGGTATCTCCCGTATTCCCACCCGTACTATCATTGATAGGGTCAGTGGGTGTCGCATTAAGATCTACCTCAAGATTAGTACCTTGTCCGCCAGCCGTAGGATCGACGAGATTTTCATCAAGACAATCATTAAGATTAATATCTGTTGTTGGAATAGTCACACTGTATCCTCGTACCGTCTTTTGATAACTCCCCATATCAGCTCCATATCTCCGATGATCACAATTGTTTTTAGAAAAAGCCCAAATGATCATATTAGATGAATCCTCATGTTTGGTACCAATCATTGAAATTCCCTCAACCGCCACTCCCACCTTATCGCCTTTACCGTAGTTCCATGTAAAGCTGTCTTGACCAAGGCCGACTATGTTAGCCTCATCCTTATTGCCATTGTCAGAAGTATTGGGATCATTTGGATCAGTCCGCCAAAACTGCTCTTCATCCTTACCGAAGTCACCATCACCACTCGTAAAGCCAGCTGGTTTAGCAAAAAGATGTTTACAAACAGGGCCACTATCACCACTCGTTTGTTCTGTGCAAACTGAGCCTGTAATATTTACCGTACAATCATTGGCTATAGACGGATTACTCACACAACACGGCGTGCCCGTAATACAAGCTACAACACCTCCAGAACAATAAGGAAACCCTGTCACAGTATCTCCGTCACCAGTCACATCAAACACGCTGCCCTCTACACCACCAGTACCACCAGTACCACCAGTACCACCAGTACCACTACTGCCACCTCCTCCCCCTGTTCCCCCTGTAGCACTCGAACTAATGTCTCCGGGCTCCAATGCCACATTTGCCTCCATACATACTGGCTGCAATCCATCAGCACAACCAAAAGTTGTTGAGCCGGCATCACGCACCAATTCATAATTTTCACCAGAGGTATTGTCATGGTAATAACAATGGTCATACTTTCCACCAAGGTTTCCGTCTCCATCCTTCACTATACGATTAGCCCCTCCAAACCTAGCCTCGTAGCCATCATTATCTGTATCGGTAGCATAGCTGGTATAGTTCGCGTCATAACCGTTCGTGGTAATAATTCTGGCTGCCTCAATCTTCCAATCTTCCACATTTATTCGGCCATCACCATTAGAGTCACAAAGTTTACGAAGAGCCTCTGATGGAGCATTATTCTTGATACATTCCTTCCGCTGGAGATACCAGGTGAAATACATGTCGCTCGATTTACTTGAAAAATAAATCGGAAAAGCTTTAGCAGTAATTTTTTGACCCTCCTGTGGATCACTTGGAGAGAAAAATATTGATACTTGCGGAGTAATTTTTTTATTTTCAGTCACATTGAGTGTTTCTCCCTGATCTTGGACACTTTCAGTGTTAATGTGATAACGCTTTTCTGTATCAGAAGCAAAGTCATTAGCATTTGGCATTGGGACTTTAGGAAGACTAAGTAGCCCAGCCTGAAGCGGAACAAAGGACGGGAAAAGTATCGCCAATAAACCAAAGGTATGAATAATTCTTTGAATCAACCTTCTACGAAACAACAACATATCATTAACGTAAAATAAGTACCAGAGAATCCACAAGAAGAGCAAAAAACCACGAGGCTCCAAAACTATACCAAATTGATCGTGATTGATAAGCGATCAGACCAGCAAAAGGAGCAAAAAGCAACACGGGAAGCACTGCTGGATTAATATTACTACCAATATCACCACTCAAATACAAAATACCTGCGAATATTAGCGCCTGAAAGAACACTCCCCAAATACGAAGGTCTCTCAACCACAAGAGGAGGATCATCCCCCGAAAAAACACTTCGAAAAAGAACAGGAAGAGGCCATTGAGGAGAATTTCGTATAGCACAAAGAAAAGGAACTGTTCCTCAACAATAACCGGGAGGCGATATCTCTCAAATAAAGGCGTGAAATTCCAAAGAACAAATAGTGCTCCAAGAGCAAGTCCAAGCGCTAAAACAGATCCGCCAATCCCCGCCCAGGGATTCCCTCGTTGAAAACCAAGCCTTGAGAGCGGCTGCTCCAATACTATTCTACAATAAAGAACAGGGATCACCAAAAAGACTGCTGCTACCACGATAAATCCTTGGAGTGCTGGACTAATCTGACTATTTTCTTTAAAGTATCCAAGAAATAAAAGAGAAATCATCACTACCAATGAAGTAACGAGAAATTCCTTATTCCGTACTATAAATAAAATAAGTGAGCGCATAAACATTCCTCCTTAAGCATACAACATATTCTGAGTTTCTCGCATGGATGGCTGTTCATTACGTTGTCTTTTTTTCCAATCTCGCTTAGCCAGCCAGTAGAGAAACGCAATGGAGAGCGTTGTTACAGGAAGAAAATTGAGGAGGGGCAAAATATCCACCAAAAGAGTACCAATTAAAATAATAAAACGTCGTACGAGAAGATTGGCTGCCGCTCGATTTTTCCGACTCCCGGCACCAGAGCGATCAAAAATAGAAAGCAGAAGGAAAAAAATAATTGAAAATCCGATACCAAAAACGAGACTTATTGCCGTACCCAGTCCGGGAATAAAACCAAAAGCAATATCTAAAAGATCCTTGAGTAAGGCAAACAGCCCTACTATCATGTACAGTAACCATGACGGTTTTTCTCCTGCGAAACTGAGTTTATTCCGCATCCGAAACAAATCAGCCTGACTCTCTCTATAATATGCGCTATGCGACCCTGCCATACTATACTATTATCCCTACGGGTTATTGGCATCAAATTCTCTTTTTGCCTCTTCAATTTCAAGCAACTGCCGCGGATCCGAAGTGATAATTTGATCTTCACTGTAAGAGGCAATTACCTTGATGGCGGCATGCTTGGTTCCGGCAAAAAATATTCCCTCACCAACATTCGACTCAAGCAAGAGAAACTTTTCATGATCGGTGAGATAGAAAGTTTCAGCTACATAGTCTACTGAAGCTGGTGATTGCCTCAAAAGAAGTTGCATTGATGAGTTAGTAACAATCGGTTTCCCATAACGAGATGACATAAAGTCACTAATATCCTGAGTAATTGTCGTGAGTCCCGTGAAATACTTACGGCAACGTTTGGCAATTCCAAACAAAAAGGCGGCAGCATCTTCATTTTGCATCATAAGCCAAGCTTCATCGACCACGATAATTCGTCTTTTCAGTGTTGATCGAATTTCATTCCAGATATGCTGAAGCACCATGTACATAGCGATGGGTCTAAGTTCCTCTTCCAAGTCACGAATATTAAAGACCGTTAGCTGGTTTTCTGTTTCAATATTGGTTTGATGATTGAGAAATCCCGAAAAGATACCCTCGGTATACCGTTCTAATCGAGCGGCAAGAGATTCTGCTCCCTCCATATTTCGCAAAGCCGCATAAAAATCGGACATAGTAGGGTAAGATGCTGGCGTTAGCCGAGAGAAGTCCGTACCAGGATGAATATCACGAATGGCATACGTCTCACGAATGGCCTGGTCAAGAATAGAATCTTCTTCTGGGGTAAGGGTTCCCAACATAAGATGAAGCAACCCTACGAGGTTGGCGATAGCATTACGAAACACCCCTTTTCGATCGTCACCCTCTTTGGTTTTAGGCAAATCAAAAGGATTGAGATGAATACTAGAACTCAAAGAGATCGGGATGAAAGACCCGCCAACTATTTCACACAGATGTTTATATTCATTTTCTGGGTCGATGATAATCACATCAGTACCAAACATAAGCGATCTGAGCACTTCAAGTTTTACCGTATAACTTTTTCCAGCACCAGACTTGGCAAAGACAACCATGTTAGCATTCTCCATCTTAAAACGATCAAAGAGAATCAGGCTGTTGTTGTGTCTATTAATACCATACAAGATCCCTTCATTAGAAGAGAGGTCGGAAGAAACGAATGGGAAAGTGGTAGAAAGCGGCTCCGTATTAAGATTATTGGCTACATCAAGCACATCACTTCCCAATGGCCTCGTAGTAGCAAACCCTTTGTCCATGCGGAGTACTGCTGGCTTCGTGTAAACAAGCTGCGCTTCGAGCAGCGCCTCAATTGACTGAGCTTTGGAGTTGAGATCCTTTTCGTCCGATCCATAAAGAGTAATATAGAGTCCGAAGCGAAAAAACTTTTCCGTACCCTGCTGCAATCGATCACGGAGTTCTTCGATGTTTTGAAGAGCCGCCTCAAGAACTGGGTCTCGAATCTTACCATCCTCCATCTCAATATTCATCTGAGATTGAACTTGAGTCGCTTGCCTGCGCAACGTTTTGAGAATATCAGCTGTATCAATCGGGTGGACAAACAGCGCCGTATCCATGGCAAAATCGATATTGACAATCGGGCTAAACCAATTAGTCGAAAGAAAACGCGGATAAGCTATGACAAACAGTGTCCGAGACATAACGTCTCCAATCTGCATCACGTTAGTTGCGACCTTAATAGCTGGTGGAGCAATCAGATCTTTGATAGTAGCAAGCCCTCGAGCATAGAGTGCCTCAACATCTACAGACCCTGCCTGAACATCCATGTCCTCCTCAATTCGACTAGAAGAAACTGGGCGAGCGGCAGATTTTGATTTTTGGAAAGGGAGCCATCCTGATTTTTTCCCAGCTGATGACTTCTCGTTTTGAACAACCTGAGTCTCTCTGAGCTCTTCTTCTTGGCCTAAATCTGGAAAAGGATTTGAGAGATCGGGAATAGCCACTCTATCCTTATGTCTCGCTACCGGTTGTTCTCCTTTTTCGGGTAAAGCTATTGGCTGGGGTAACTCAGTCATTCCCTCACTCTCACCACTAAGCTCACGCTGAAAAACACTGGGGGCAAGTGCAATCTTCGGCTTAGGCTTCACGAACTCCTGTTCTCCTTCTGATTCAAGCTTTTTCTTTGTTCCTTTTGTTGATGGTTTTGATACAGGCTCCGCCGAAGTAACTTTTACCGCCCCCGTCTTGGTATTCCCTGCCCCTTTTTTCACCGGAGCCACTCGAGGAGTTGCTGGAGCTATAGCGACACGTGTCTTTTTTGTTGTCTCTTCGCTACCTGAAGAACTAGTGCCAATAGCCGATGCTGCAGGCTTCTTTTTCGTTGGGCGATCAAAAATAATGAGTTCTCGTGACATGATACGAAAGATCAATTGGTCGGATTAAGTTCAAGAGCATCCACATTCTTAATAATACTCGTCGTAAAAAGAGAAGGATTGTAGCTATTATAAAGAAGTTCAATGATTTCCTCAGTACCCAAGACTGTTCCACGAAGTCCAATTGGAGAAAGTCCATTCATGACGTGTTCCACTCGCTGCAAAAGCTGAGAACGGAATGATTCAAACATCTCCCCCTGAAAGGTAGTTGCCTTTTTTTGATTGAAGATATTAGATAAAGTCTGGAGAAACCCACCCTCATTACTTTCCACCGTAGAGAAAGGAACTACGATATAAAACTGCTTGGCAACAATATTCGAAACCTCATTAAGATTTTTAATAAATTCCTGGTACTCCGTCATCTGCAACCGAAGCAAATCATTGAGCTGCTGGCTCTCCTCTTGTTTGAGACGCTCTATATATGGATCAATATTAAATCGACGTGACTGAATAACAATCTGGATGGGAAAATCGAGCGAATTTAAGAGGTTCTGATACTGAGCAATAATAGCCTCTTGTTCAACGCTCGACTTCAAATCAAAATTAATTGATGAAACCAAGACTACAGCTCTCAGTCCACCATTCTTCAAAATAATTACCCCATTACGAATAGCATTCACATCAACATATTTCTGAGTGCTCGATCCACTGGGCTTTCCTTGGTTTTTTGAGAGAAATTCCATGACAGAAAATATTATTACCTATTGAACAGTATCCAACATCTTGGCAAGGTTGCGCAACTCTTCACGAGAAACACCCTTGGTATGATCTGGCTCTACCTGGTGCTGAGGCTTGGCAGTTGATACTGCTCGAGGACGAGTCACTGGCCTTTCCCAAACTGCTACCTTGGGACGAAAGAAGAAAAAGAAACCGTGACCAAGAAAACTAATAAGTGGCTGTCCTTGAGGGCGATAAAAAGCGAGAGCGGAAAAGAATAGGACGATAGGAATAGCCACCACAATAAAAACTATCCCGGGAAGCATATTGTAGAGCACCAAGAGGATGATACCCATAGCAATTACCCAAAGCAGCTGCCTCCACGTTAGTGGTCCAGCCACCTTATCTTCAATATCAATAAATTGTGGGACATTGGACATCATATATTTCTGTGAATGTCTATTTTCGAAAAAAACTATCTCACCTCAGTCTCATAATTGGTATCTTCTCGCATACGAAGGGGCCTGATAGAGTAGGGGCTGCGCGGAAGAGCCCCTCCACGGTTTTGACTAATACCAGTCATCCCAAAGGTTGAGGAGGAAGCGGGAGATACTCCTTGTTTTGGAACGCTCCCTGGTTGGACAGTTTGTTTCTCGCTCGGCAGTACGTGACCAGTCGAGAAATGCAAAGTATCATCAGCGACATTTTTTCCGGCACCAAAAGCCCCCGAAAAAAAAGAGGTTTTCTCAGTAGGAGCAGCTACTTTCTCAGTTGCTCGAGGAGTCGAGACAGGGGGAGAAGGTGCGACTGGAGCGGGAATGTTTGGTGTAAATGGCTTCACCAATCGAGCAGGAGCGTTCAGTCCAGACTGCTTTGGAAAGGCACTCGAAACTGGACTCGGTTGAGTCCTCACTGGGAAAACAATAGTCCCTTGCTCTCCGTTTATCTCCAAAGGAAACTCTTCTTCCAAAGACTTGAGCACCAAATGAATCCTCTCTCGCTCATCAGCAGAAAGCTTCTTTCCATTCTCTGACTGAAAAAGAAATTTCCCTCGCGTGACCTGATCGTGAAACCCAATACCGAGCTCGTCGCGATAATAACGAATCCAATTAGCAAGTGTCGGCCGAACGAAATCCGACTGCCCCTTAATCCGAATCTTTTCTCCAGTAATCATTTGCTCATTAAGTCTTGGATACTCCGCTAACGCTTTCAGGAGTGATAACCGGACAATTTTGGCTGACACCACCCCGTTTGATGAATCTCGAAACTCTTCCGAGGAAAGTTTAGGAGCAATAGTCATGATTTCTTGTTCAATAAACTGCACAATTCCTTTCGCAATATCTAGCGAGAACCCTGACTGAGACAAGACCATGCCAATCTTTTTTTCTGCATCAGAAAAATTTATTTCCTGAAAAAATAACTCTCTTATACATAAACTTACTACCCCCACTATAGCGTCTGGTAACTGTAAATTATCCTGTAATTCAACAAGTTTTATTGACATCTGTGGGTCAGTAATGATATCTTGCTTTATTTTTGGCAGGAAACGAAATTTTTTCCAGATTTGACTATCTTGTTCTGGAGACAATAAATCAGCCGTTCCATCATTAGAAACAAGCATTGGATAATGGATGCGATTCACGGTAATAGAAGGCATACAAAGTTAACAAGGGAAACTAGCGGAAAAATATATCTGGATTAGTAGAGGACTCTTGAGCTGCTACTTTTCTAATCTCCTGCTCTCGCTGAGGTGACCCGGCTACTTGCGCTTGCATGAAAGCTTTAGCATGTGCTCCATAGCGAGCATCCTGGAATACATTTATAGAAGCTACAATATCTTTAGCTGATTTAATATCACCCAATACCGTTTGTACAGCCGTTTGATCATTCATACCAGGCTGAGAAGCAAGATGCTCTACCAAAACCTTAGCACCCCCTTCTTTCACCATCTTAGTCTTTAAATCACCAGCCAGTTTAGCATCAATACCATTCATAGTAGTCAACAGTGGGCCCCAATCCGCGCCTGTACCAGTAAATGCTGTATCTTCTAATTTTCCAATTAAATCAGAGATGACTTTCTTATTATCTTTCCCAAGTGTTTCAATAACCTTATTTAGATTTTGTAACCCTGATGTAGTAACTACCCCTGTTGGACTAGTAGTCGTAGTACTAGCAATAATTTTCTTATCTGTCTTAGCTACAATGCTAGCAGCGCGCTCCTTATGCTGATCAAGTAATTTTCCAGTAATTGGGTCGCTCAAAGAATGAAGGATCTTAGTTAATTCATCCATTGTTTGGATACCATCATCCATTTGTGACAACGATGTTGCAGCTACCACTCTCTCAAATTCATCTTTAGAATCAAGATTTTTGAGATGCGTTGATCGGCTAACTTTATTTTCTTTATCATCCTTCACTTTTTCAGTAACCCGCTTATCAAATAGCTTCATTTTCTCCTTGTCACCACCAGCAAAGCCACCTGATCCAACACCCTTCCAATAAGCCTCGCGCTCTTCACCTTTCTTCTTCAGTTCCTTTGGCGTGAGACCCTTTGGCATAACTTTGAGTCCAAAGAGTTTTCCTCCTTTGAGACCATCCTTCACACCGGTAGCTACTCCCTTGGCTACATTGGTTGGCAAAATTGCTTTGGTACCGCCTACTACCATTTTCTTTCCCCAGCCACCTACTTTTCTGGCCGCCCCATACCCAAGACCCACTACTAGCCCCGCCCCGGCAACACTCGACTTGTTGGCCATGCCAATCGCTGCCCAAATAAGCACGAGGGGGATAGTATAGAAAGCAACAAGTGACATGGCACTACCAGCAGCTGATCCAGCGCTCATCGATGCTAGAGTTTTGTTGAAGCTATCGATAGTACCATCGGTAGCCAGTTCATTTTGGAACCGCATGGCTACCAAGAGCATGAGAGCAGCCGATGGACCAAAGAGTGAATAACGCCAGAATTCTTCCCACCACTTGCTCCCGACGCTTTGGAAACCAGGCATGAGACTCGCCGCAAACCCGATAGGCGAAAGCACTAAAAGAAGGGTGAGGGCGATAAACCGAATAAGAAGCATGACAGCCAAAACCAAAAGCGAAATAGCAAACAAGAACATGAAGATACAATTCAAAAAAGCCTTCGTAAAACCTACGGCTGTTGCTAGTTTGATGCCAGCCATACCAGTAGAACTCAGATACACTTTGGTAAATCCCAACCCTCCATCCGTCCCGGGAAGAATAGCGTTGAGAAAATAGTACATGGGTACATTGGTGAGATCGATTAAAAATCGAGTAATCGGAAAACTAAAGTTAATCACCAAAGCTGCTAAAAGAATATTGAGAAAAATCTTACGAATACTGAAATTCTCTACCTGAAATACCGTCGCAAAAGCAGAAAGGAGAAGGATAAGAATAAAAAAGATATTGAAAAAATCTCGAATAAACTTCCAAAGTTCGTAGATGGAAGCTTTGTTGAGGAGCCCTGTCGGACCGGAAATATTGGCTGGTTGAACTATCCACACAAAGAGTCCTGCTGCCCCATTGGCCAGCCACGCCATAGCATCAGTAATGCCATTAAGGAAAGCAGCCCCCAAACAAGTTAGGGGGGTAAGCCAACAGCTATCTGAAGCGCTCGTTGGCTTGGTATCTGATTGAGAAGCACTTTTATTGGCAGTATCAGTCCCTGTGGCCCCTTGTGTCACTGGCGTAGAAGCTCCTGGAAGCAATCCTGACTGAAGATTGCCCGCACCCCCAGCCCCCTCCGAAGGATCAGCACTCCAGCGATCAGCTAAAACAGGAGACGCAACAAAAATGATCCCTTGTGCTACCAAAGCAACCAAGAAAAAAGCGAGCCAAAATTTGTGTGTTCGTTTTACCGTACACTCGAGCATAAGAAATCTCTCGAGACAAAGAATTTTGTATTTATTGTACCACCACATGAGGAGCCCACACAACATCCTCGACTATTTCTCCTCTCTTCTATAGAGTCCACGTATCTATGTTGCCAAAAGATGCTCCCACAAAAACTTCTTACCACCCTCTTCAGAGAGATCCTCCTACCAAAACGTTAATAAATATAGCCCTTGATCACTCGACTTCCCTTGGCCAGCTGGCGGACACTTTTCTTTCCCCAACCAGTGTAATTCATTTCTGATACTGTGATCGTGTCTTTATTCACTTTTTCGACTAGTGCTACGTGGCCATAGTAACGATCCTCGGTGGTTACAACAATAGAACCAACTGTTGGCGTCTTACCGGTTTTGTATCCAAAAGCCCTCGCATTGAAAAGCCAGGCACCCGCATTACCACGCCAAGGAACATAGCGTTTCTGAGCCACATACCACGTACAGTACCCATACGGGAAACGGTGCCCCTGCCCTGGTTTCCCCTCTTTGGGACGAGCAAACGAAGGAGTGATGTCTGTCGCGCTCCCACCAGTTGCCGAAGCATACTGCCGCCTTTCCAGAGCATTGGTACCCGGAGCTGGGCGAGGTATCTCCTTTTGTCCATCAGGAATAGTAATCTTTTCTCCTACAGTCAGTTCACCATTGGCCGGAAGCTCATTGAAAGCAATAATTTTTTCCTTGGCCGATTTGTATTTGGCAGCAATAGAATCAATCGTGTCACCCGCCTGGACAACATAAGAAAAGCCAGCTACCGGCAAAATAAAAATCTGGTCTCCTGGACGAATAGCGTCGACATTCTCTAGATCATTGGCCCAGAGAATAGTATTAACCGTTATCCCAAAGCGGGCCGCAATCCCCGATACCGTGTCTCCTTGCGCGACCGTATAGATCCGCACACCCCCATCTTCTTCTGGTTCACGAGCGCTCCGACTCCCCAGTGCTGCCGCCAAAAACATCTGATTTTCTGGGGAAAGAAATGTCTCATCAGCTACCGTCAGGAGTGATTCATTCCCTACTTCCACCCCCTTGGGTGTCTCGGCCAATGGTACCAGGGCAAGATGGTCGGTATGCACCCCCTGTGCACTCTGAAGTGACTTGTACTGCACAGAAGAGCCATCGACCAAACCAAGTACGTCGACTACTTCGGAAAGGCCACCACTTTCCTCGGTAGCATTGGCCAAAGATACCGTCAAAGAGGAAAGTACTATAAAGCTGAGAGCTGAGTATTGCCGAAAAAGTCGGACCGGTACATATCCAGAACGCTCCTTAAACCAAATAAGAAAACGCGTCTGGGTATGATGAATCCAGGTATTCCACCCTCTCCAATCCAGCCAGAAATGAAGGCGGTCTATCCAAGATCGGATACGGGCTAAAATACACGAGTCCTTTCCCTTGGAAGAGATTCTATATCTTTGGAAGAATTGCTTATCTAAGCCAAAAACAGTGATCTCTCCCCTAAAACTTAGGTTTTTATAGTAACAGAAAAACAGCTTCTAGCCAAGACCTGTTATCCCAAACTCTTTACGACGATTTCTTCCTTCGTCTTTTTCCATGAAAATTCTTATGAATCTCCTTGAGTCTCTCGTTGGTTACGTGGGTATAAATTTGAGTGGTAGTAATAGAAGCGTGACCAAGCATGGTCTGAACTGCCCGAATATCAGCCCCATTCCGGAGAAGATCGGTGGCAAAGCTGTGACGAAGAGTATGTGGGTGCACATCCTTTACGATACCCGCCTTTTTGGCATAGTGTTTTACCAATCTTTCAACACTACGGGGTGTCAATCGACTGCTTTCTCGCGAAGCCGACCGCTTATTTACGAGCCCCTTCTTTCCATGAGCTACAAACAAAGCTGGGTCAACATCACTTCGCTGATCAAGGTAGGATTCGAGGGACCGTTTGGCACTCTCTGAAAGAAAAACGATACGAAGCTTGTTTCCCTTTCCTCGAACACTAAATTCATCCTTTTTGAGATTCACCTGATCTCGATCAAGCGAAGTAAGCTCGGAAACACGGAGGCCAGCAGAAAAAAGGAGTTCGAGTATCGCTCGATCGCGCCGAGACTTGAGTGTATCCCCCTCAGGACTCGCGAGTAGTCGTTCCAGTTCATCCTCCTCAAGAAAATCTACTTGTCTTTCAGGTACTCGGCCAATTTCCACTTTTTCTGCCGGAAGTGTTTCCACATCTTCTCGAGCCAGATACTTGAGAAAGGTACGGATGACGATAGCATGGTAAGCCTGAGTTGTTGGCTTGAGAGAGCCTCCTCGCATCGTTAGCTTTCGATTGAGAAAGACACGGTAACTCCTCACCCTTTCGGCAGTGATATCCTTGGCACGTTTGAGTCCACCCCAAACAAAAAAACTCCCCAAGACTTCCGTATACGATCGTATAGTCCTTGGCGAGCGACCCATCTCTATTTCAAGATGACCCAAAAACCCTCCGGCCAGTCTCTCAAGTTCAGTTTTTGGAGCATCAAAAGTATGGGCCATACATACCCACTTTACCATGCTCCTACCAATCCTAAGAACAGTGGCTTTTGAAGTCGTTCAAAATATTGCCGGAGCTCTTCCATGCGCCTTAGCGACTCATTGACCAGAGCCTCTTGCTCGTCTCGAAGTGAATCATTCAACCACTCCCGCGGAAATTCTTCGAGTGCCTGCCTGAGAGTATTGATACGTTCGATCTGACGTACTGTTTTTTCAATAGCTGCATGAGACAAGGCTGGATGGAACAGTCTCTCAATCTGAGTCAATGACGCCTCGTATTCATTGAGATTCATCTCCAGGAGATACTCTTCATCATGAAGAAGCGTGGTAGTCATAGCAAAATACGCTATCGCCTCATGACGCAGCTCTTCTCTTTTCATACGAGCAGTGTCAGCAGATGTCTCTCCCTGTGAAGAAGATGCGTCATCATTTTGACTCTGGCGATTGGCCGTAGCGCAGACGGGGTCAATATTACCAGCCTTATTCCCCTGAAAGGTGTTGTCAACAAGTCTGATCACTCGCTGGAAAAAGGCACCACCAGCCCCTCCTTTACTTGGTGAACCGCAGGTAAGTCCATGATTGTTATTCCGAGAAAAATTATTATTCGATAGCTGAACAAGTCCCGGCGCACTTCCTGCACCACTGTATGATTGAAGGGTGAGGCCACTTGATTTGTTCCCTGCAAATGTATTCCGACTAATAGTCAGGCGAGCAGAACCAACAATGATTTCTGCACCTCCCTCACCGTTATTCACAAACTGATTCCCGATAATACTCCCCGAGGTTCCCGCTCTGACATCTAGCCCCTCCTCATCGTTGCCGCTCACTACGTTACCAGAAATATTCAATTTTTTTCCTGGAAGAATATAAAAACCTTTGCGATTTTTGAGAATACGAGAATTTTTGATAGTCAGGGTACCGCCACCCTCTAATGCAAAGATACCTACGTCAGAACCACCGCGCACCGTGACATTGGAAAGAGTGACGCTCGCTCCCTTGGCAATCGTAATAACCGTCTTTTTTCCTGCTACGGTTACATTGGAGAGCGATGAACCATTCTCCATTTTGATATCACCATAGATAAGCGCTTTGTCTGGACTCGTACCAGTTACGGCTATGTTGGCTTTGATAGTCAAGTCTTCATTCTCTTTGCCTGCAAAAAGAATCTGTTTTTTACCAGATTTGATAGCTTTTTCAAGATCTTTGACCGGTCCTTCGGCACCCCAGGTTTCTGAGGCAAAAAAAAGCCCTCCCCCAAGAATGAGGGTTCCCAAAAACAGGCGATTATGATGAGACAAAATAAGCATGTCCCCCATTGTTTCAGATTTTCCTGAGTGGCGCAACCCCGAGCATCATTTTTTTCACTCCTGCCCTTTTGAAGGCTACCGATACCAATTTCCCATCGAGAGAAAGTACGAGGCCGCTCCCAAACTGATCATGCTCCACCATATCACCTGGCCGGAGGCCAGTCACTCCGGGAGCTGTTTTTTCGGGATTGGATTTCGGCACCCTCACCGAAGAAGTTTTCCGACGATATCCAAACGATGATCGAAACGCTGGTTTACGGCTCGGGAAAAAAGCACTTTCTGGTTTCTGCTCCCTCTTGTCTACCAATTCAGTTGGGATTTCAGAAAGAAACCGAGACGGCGGATTGACCTGCATCCCACCAAAGAGGGTACGCATCTCCGCATGGAGGAGGTATGCCTTCTCCTTGGCCCTGGTGAGCCCTACATACATGAGCCGGCGTTCTTCTTCGAGTTCAGCTGGCGAGAGAGCGCTCCGGGAATGAGGGAAAATTCCCTCCTCAAGACCAATGAGAAAAACGACTGGGAATTCCAACCCCTTGGATGAGTGCACCGTCATGAGCCGCACCGCATCTGCCCCCTCATCCAGTGAATCCGTATCAGCAATCAAAGCCACTTCTTCGAGAAAACGACTCAGCGCGTCTCTTGCTGGAAGCGTATCAAACTTCTTGGCAACCGAAAGAAGTTCCTTGACGTTCTCCTCCCGCACTTCACCCTCAGTGGTGCCATCACGGAGTGTCTCGAGGTAGCCGCTCTCCCGCGCCACGACATCGATAAGCTGAGCAAGCGTCAGGCTCGTTTCATGCTCGAGACTATCGCGCCAATGAAGAAAGAGCTCAGCCACACTCTCGAGTGCCTTCAGTTTTTTCTCTTGGAGCAGTCCACCTTCCCTAAGGTGCGGAATGGTAGCCAGGTAGTCGAGTGATTTCTCCCGTGCTGCGCTCACCCAGACCTCGAGACTGGCAGCGCCAATTCCTCGTTTGGGTTCATTGATAAGACGCTCAAGAGCAAGATAGTCACGAGGATTAGCGAGAAAGCGGAGATACGCCAGGACATCTTTGATTTCCTTGCGACTGTAAAACTTAACCCCGCCAATAATGAGGTACGGGATACTTGCTTTAAGCAGAGCTTCTTCTACGCTTCGCGACTGAGCATTGGTCCGGTAGAGGATAGCACAATCACGATAAGCTCGACCACTTTCCCTTTCGGAACGAATCTCCGTAACTATAAATCTTGCCTCGTCATTTTCATCTACCGCTGGATAGAGCGTAATCTGATCGCCCTCTTTTTTCTCAGTCCACAGTTTTTTGTGACGCTGATGGAGATTGTTTTCAATAATACTCGAAGCGGCATCAAGAATTTTCTGTGTCGAACGATAGTTTTGATCCAGCGTAATGACAACAGCTTCGGGATAATCCTCCTCAAAAGAGAGAATATTGCGGATATCTGCCTGACGCCAGGAATAGATAGATTGATAGTCGTCACCAATAACGAAGAGGTTGCGATGTTTTTCTGCGAGCAGCGTCACCAGTTCGTACTGAAGCGGGTTGGTGTCCTGATACTCGTCAACGAGGATATACCGAAAGAGCATCTGATACCGAGCCAGGATAGCCTCGTGCTCTTTGAAAAGTTTTACCGTAAGGGCAATGAGATCATCAAAATCGAGACTATTCTGTTCCTTGAGCATTGCCTGGTACCGCTCATAGACTTTGGCTACGAGTTCCTCGAAATAACTCTGGGCCTCGGCAGTAAACCGCTCGGTACTCATCTGTCTATTCTTGGCAGTAGAGATAGCCTCGAGGAGTGACCTCGGTCGGATTTGATCTGGATTCATCTCGAGTTCCTTCATGGCTTTTTTGACGAGACCGAGCTGATCGTCAGCGTCGATAATATTGAAATTCTTGCTGTACCCAAGTGGTTCGATATCACGACGTAAAATCCGCACACAGAGACTATGAAACGTCCCCATAAATTCTGGGGTGCGGAAATCCCCCTCTCCTGCCTTAGCAAGAAGATGTTCGACACGCTCTTTCATTTCCGCTGCTGCCTTATTGGTAAAGGTAACTGCCAAAATAGCGTGCGAAGATACTTTTTTCTCGGCGATGAGATAGGCAATACGGTGAGTAAGTGTCTTGGTCTTGCCGCTCCCTGCTCCAGCCAAAATCAAGACCGGCCCATCGACGGTGGTGACGGCCCGGCGCTGTTCAGTATTGAGTCCTGCTTCCCAAAATTGCATACCCGGTCAGTAGAATTTCGACTGGTGAATTACCTCCTCAATGGAAAAAACATCTAAGTTCTTTTCCGTCACGCAAGCCCAACATCAAAACCATGTTCAAACAAAATACCTAGTCGAAATTTCACTGCCGGGCATAGTACTCCCCATTGTACCAAGTCGCTCCGACAACGTGAAATTTCCAGTCTCTGTCTCTGTCTGATTACTCACCCTTACAATTTCCTCACTACGAGTTTGCTCACGACCGTTAAAATTTTCGTAATACGTGGAAGAGAGAAATTAGAGACCAAATTGCCGTTTGAGCTGGACATCGCCTTCGATCTCTCCAACAACCACGTACAATACATTACGACCAACTTTATTTTCAGCTTTCAAGAGCGTCACTGCTTCTTCGCAGTCGTATGGATACACCCAGATACTTTCCTGAAGTTTTATGAGGTCAAAAGACCATAGCTCTTGACGGATTCGGTCTCGAACTCCCCGCCGTCGCTCCTCAATATCAAAGATAATCATTCGCCATTGTCCGTCCCACCTCTTTTTTCCAATAACTTCTGCTGTAGCGTATATTTCAAAAGCTCTCTTTGACCACTCTCGGTTAATGTAACCATCATTTCTCCGCGAGACTAGTGGGGGCGTACAAACCCTCGTTTGTGTAGACTTTTCACTGCCTGTCGAATATCGGTTGGAAAAACACTTCTACGTGACTTCGACCCTGATGTCTTAAAACCGTAAGTAAAAAGCTTGAAGGCATTGGGAGCTACCAGGGCTAAGCTAAACACACCAGCTGTGGCTATCACCCCAAGTACACCCTCCCCATGACTCCATAACTCGTCTTTTTTACTTGGACATCATCCATATATATTTTGATCACAAGAATGATCAAAAACTCCACTACGAATTATATCACGGTCGTGAAAAGACTCGCGGTGACCATATATAACGGTATCAACAATGCATGAGTTTCTACGAAGAAAAGGTAGTAATGCTAAGAAAGTGGTACAGGAATCAGAAGAAAAAGTAACAAAGCGGAAGCTTTTATCACCTCTTCTCGTCTCCACGTCTACTTACTTATTTCCCACAATGACCAAGAAATCAGTGGGAGGAGCTGTTTCGCCAGCAGGCACCTGAGTAGCCAGAGTGCCGCCCAAAAATGTAGCTAGTTCCGTGGCCACGGTCGTATCCCCCTTGAGGGGAATAATCAGAAGACCACTATAATCATTCTGTGTTGCTTTTTCTTTGGCAGCTATCTGTATATCTGGGTATCGAGTAACAAGTGACGTTTCTACCGCGGCAGTCACGCCAACCTTCTTTGAACCATTGAAGAGTGTCACACTCCCCCGCACAACCACTGGAGTGGCCTCCACCAACTCCGTTGGTTCAGTCAACACTACCGACTCTGTCGAACTCGTCGCTTCAGTTGATTCACCCAAAACAGTTGGCTCAACCTTGGAATCAGCAGCAACCTCCGTTGACGTAATTTCGGGAGCGGGAGCCACTACCTCACCTGACTCACGTACGATGCTGAGTGTCGTCACATCAATGATTTTTTCAAGACTAGGTCGATAGAGGATGGCACGGCTCGCAATACTGTAAATTAGAATTTGGTCACCATTCTCCGCTTTCTTGAAAAAAGCTTGGTCGTCAAGTTTTTCCTTGTTCGTCACGGTGGCAAGTGTCGGCACCTCATCTGCCGGCAAATCCATCACGTTGCCGATCTTCTCCGTCAGCTCAGTAATCTCCCTGGCTTCCATCACTTCCTTCGTATGGCTGTACTGGTAATAGAAATACCCCGCCAATCCGAGCGCGACGACAAACAACGCGCCGAAAACGAATGTCGCCGGTGCGAAATGACGTTCGCGACGCGATATCGGAGTAGAAACTGACGATGTTTCCAAAACAGTACTCGGCGGAGTTACCGTTTCTGATTTTTCTTTGAGTTTCCGCGGAGGCATACAAAGAGGATATTGCGTAGGATGGGAGATCTTTTTTTCGATTATACCGCACGACAGAGAATCTTCCAACCGCGCTTCCCGATTATGAAAACGGCCAAAACATTCCCGTCATCACGAGAACAAAAAATACAAGCGGTGAAGAAAACGCTTCATCGAAAAAGAGGAAGAAATTGCTATTCCCCGTCGGACCACTCCCGCCCGAAAGCGCGATGTCGAACGTGCTTGATCCGTTGTCCCTCAGTTCTATGTCTGCGAACGCCATACGTTTTTATTTTTACGTCGCCGTGCCATCGTCGGAGCGGCCCATATGGGTCGCGTCCTCGTAGGCGACGGCGTAGAGATCTGCTGTGTCGTCGTACCAGGTGAAAGAATACGATCCGTTGCCCACGCGCGAGGTCGACCCGACGCGCTCATCGTCTGCCACCCGGAAAATATCGATATCGACCGTCCCACCGCCCGAACCACTAATCGTCCCCGAAACGGTAAACGTGATCGTATGATACGTCATAAGAAGATCAAGATGATGAAACGCCGTTGCGCCGTTCGCAAGCACGACACACCATCTTCGGCTCGTTTCCACATCAACGCGGTCATAGAGAGTATCCCCTGGCCAACGGCGGAATACCGAGCGCGCCGTAAAAAAACATTGGCGTACACCTACTTCCGGATCGGTATGACTCGAATCCGCGTAGCATGATTCCCATTGGATTCCGCCCTCTCCCGAGAGGCGTTCTGTCTGCACCACGATACCGGCCGGAGTGGAAGTCGTGTTGGAGAGATAAAAATAGTGTCCGCCGACAGAAGTCAGGAAATAATTCGTCTCCGGAATGACCGGTGCCGTTGCGGCGATCGTGTTATTACTCGCAGCCGCCACCGTGCTGAAATTATTCAGGTTCCAGCGCACAGTATGGTTGTGCGCCCCGACGCCGTCAGTTGCCTTGCCACTCGTATAATTCACAATCCAAAGCACCGATACGTTCCATCCGAAGTCGGCGGTATCCGTCCGGTAGATATCGCACTGAAGTGTATTCGATCCGCGGGCAAGTGTCGGGGTAAACGCTTCCATCAGTCCCGCACCGCCACCCATCACCGCCGCGCCATCGGTATAGGCCTGAAAAGCCCCCGTTCCGACGCGGAAGTTAAGACCGCTAATCGCCCCCGCTTTTTCGAAAAATACCAGGGCACCGGAGTTTGTCCCCGTGATTGTCGTCGGCTCGGCGATCCAGAGACTCCGGCTCCCGCGCTGATAGTCAGACGACGTGGTGCCGCCCATCGGCGAGTCGATCTCCATCGGGAGAAGAAGCGAGTTGAGAATGGTGGACGAAGAAGACGGATCAAACTCGTAGGTGATGACCATGTAGATCTGAAGATGCTCAGTATGCGCCGCCGACCCCCAGATATAGAAGCTGTGCGTGGAACCGGTTGTAAACGTCGGCTGTCGCCAGATATAAGTGAACCAGCGATCGGTCGTGAGTCCGCTCTCGTAGGCACCGGTCGTATTGACGCCGTTGGTATCAATTTCCATTGATACAGTCGGATCGGTACCGGCGGTATCGTTGTTTCCTTGGATCACGATAAACCAATCACGGATGGTTTTTGACGCCTCCGGCATCCAAGTATCAAGGGCGGGAATAGTAGCGGTCGCTGTCCCGGGCTTCGTAGTCGCGAGCGCTCCCGAGGGCGCGTCAAGCGGGAGATAGACCGTCTTAATATGTGTCGACTGCGTATCGTCGTACTCATAGGTGATGTAAAGCCTGGCGGTGAGATTTCTCATCCCGAGCGTGGTGCCAGTCGATTGGTCCCAATAGGTCTGGATGTCGCAGGTCATAGAAGTCCCCGACCAATTGGTCGTGAAGTGACTAGTAAAATCCGCCGACACTTGAAATGAGATATTTTCACCGGAGTTTGTGATGTCATTGAGGTTGGTCACGGTCGTATATCCAGCCGCGCCAAGACGAAGCCCGGTACGGTATTCATTGATCGTACCGCCCGTCGCCGTAACGATATCGTCCGCGGTCGTCACACAAACCACTCTCCGGAATGTTACCGTGCCGGATGCCTCGGGGATATAGACGGTGATCTGCGTGAAATTGGTCACGGTCGCGTCCGTCGCCGAAGCAAGGACCGGTGCCGCGAATTCAATCGTTTTGAGCCGAGTCGCCATATTCTAGGTAAAATTATCCAGTTTCGCCACAAGATCCCACTTAGAATCAGTCGCGTTGTAAATGAAGCCGCAGTAAAGCGTTTTGGAAAGAGTCGTCGTCGTGGGAAGCGCGAGATCGGATGACGCGCGATACCCGCCCGTACCGCTATTCCACCCGAGGGACCGTGCCGTGCCATTGTCTTTGATGCGAATGATGAGTTGCTGTCCCTGGGTAAGCGTCCCGGTCGGCGCGCCAAACGTCGCTCCGGCGGCGAGCGCCGTGATGATGTGGATGTCGGTTGTGTCGGCATTCGGCGTCGGTGTGGCGTTGGAAGCTTCGGACGTCACGCGCTTCGGGGCTTTGCGCGCGAATTTATACGAAAGACAGATCCAGTTGCCGGAACCAAGCGAGAGAAACTCGGCCGTGTCGTCAGCCACCGTCAAAATATTCTGCCCACCGGGGAGAATGAGCGACGTGCCATTGTGCGTAAGCGTCAGTGCCGCCGCGAAGCGGACATTGCGACGGATGCCGGCCGTGACCGAATCAAAAGCTGTAATCGTGGTTGTTCCCGTAATGCGAACGTTATTGGATGCCGCCGCACCGATATTGGTCGTCCCCGACGACGCCACATCAGTCGATGCCGCGAAATTAAGCGGGATGGAAACCAAGCGGACACTATTTTTAGAAATACGAATAGCCATAACTAAAAACTTTCCTTGTCGATAATGAGGAGTTCAGCCCCATCATCATCCATTACCTTGAGTTCTTTCCCCGTTTCGGTCACTTTAAAATTTTGAAAGGTTTTTTCGGAAAGAACCCTATCTCCTCGCAACATATTAGCCACTGGAGTAGTGTACTTGCCAGCTAAAAATACCGCCCCACCGAAAAGAGCGTACTTCAGAAAAGTCCTCCGCTTTTCATCCAAAATAACTGTTGCAACCTGATCACTTTTCCCTCGATGTTTTCTTAGTTGAATACCCACCCAAGAAAAAGTCCGCTCAAACACCCGCACAGAAAAAACTCTTAGAAAAATTCTTCTTGCAACAACCGTCAAGACTTGTTGTCCTTGCCACCAGTATCGCCGTGTCCATTTTTGTAGACTGTCAAAATGCTGAGTAAGTTGCTGCCACATGTATTTGCTTCCTCTCACAAAATAACTACGAGCCCTCTTTTTCAGTCATATCCCTGAGCTCTTCTGCCACCTCTTGTTTTCCCTTTTTAAATTCTCCCGTTACTCGACCGAGCGATCGAGCAAAATCGACGATACGGCCACTCCCAAAAAAAAGTACCGCTATTACAAGCGCGATCACGACAATCTCTGGCATGCCAAGTCCGAACATACGCATAAAAATTAACATTTACTAAGCTGAAGCCATTGTAACAAAATCCCATGGGAAATCCTAGCCAGAACTAAGGGCCAGATTCCGTGTCTACATCTGAATCAGCTTCAGGTATACCCTCATCAAAAGTACCTCCCGAAGTCGCAGCATCTTCCTTCACAACATCCTGATTTTCTTCAACTGCATGTTCGAACACTGCCTGCGTATTAGCGCTAGGCTCTGGTAAGGGGGGGGATTCGACTACCAGAAAATCAGCAATAGCCTGAATAATAATATTACGGATTTCCTCTTTGGAAAGAATCGGCGGCACAGTAACTGATTGACCATCCGGAAGCTCAAGTACCGCTTGACCTGACAATGATGGCTCAGATTCTTTCACGTGTTCCCCTATCACCGGGACATAGCCACTAAATGTTTTGTCTTCCTGATTGAGAGTCTTGCCAATCAAGGCTTCATACTGTTGAGTTGTCTCTGTTTTGGCTTGGACTATCGCCTGATTTTGGTTCCGCACCTCGCCTAAATAGGCAACTTCGCGATCCATTACTTGTCCAATTTGCTCCGCAGCATACAACCCTACATCACGGTGACCAAGAGTCTGTTCATATATCTCAAGGACTTTACTTTTTGGAGTGATCTGCCACCCATTCGCTCCCACTTCAAGCGTTCGATAGGTGTATTGCACTCGATAGAGATCATCGAGATGCTCGACTGAAGTAATTTGAAACTCCATAGAAAAGTCCTCTACATCCGTGGAAAGCAGTACATTTTTATTTGGCTGTGGAGGAGGGCCTATTGGACCGGCGTCGGTCGGAAAAAAAGTTTCACGTACCTGCGGATGGGCAGCAAACAATACCCCCGTCCCAAATAACAAAACACCAAGAATGATGGGGACTGTATTATGATAACGAAGAAAATTGAGCAGTGATCGCATAGGCATATACTATTATACCAATCGCTTCATTTGAATCAGCATAATACCCAAGCCATACAACATCCACAAGGGAAGGCTCAAAAAGATCATCGTGAGGCCACTCCCATCTGGAGTAATAATAGCTGAAAATAAAAGCACTCCAAGTAAAGCCCCTCGCCAATGATGTTGCCAAAATACACCTGAAACAAATCTTAGTCGTGAAAGCAATACCATCACAATGGGAAGTAAAAAAATAATCCCTACCACAATTGTCATCGTAACAGTGGTAGCCAAAAATTTATCGAGTGAAAAAAATGGGGTGACACCAAGCGACGGTGCAAAACTGTAGAGAAGAGCAAACGTCTGTGGTAAAAGAAGGAAGAGAGTAAAGGCTCCCCCTGTGTAGAAAAGAATTCCTGCTGGCACGAGAAAGCGAGCGACCAACTGCCTCTCAACCTGATGAAGAGCGGGCCAGATAAATCCAGCTAGAAGCCATAAAAAATAGGGAAAGGTAATAAATATCCCTAGCAGGACTGCAAAGCTTAATGGTGCCCAAAAAAGAGTGAGCGGATCTAGAGCAATAACACTGACTCCTTCAGGGACAAGCCATCGCTGCGCCTCAAAAAATAGCTGAGTTGCTATCGATGGAGCATCGAAAGAAAAACACTCTGGTACCATATTCCAACGGGTACAGCGATCAATTGAAATCACCAATAATACTAAAACCACACTTGAAAACACTCCAAAAAACTTGAGCAAACATCGCCGAAATATTTGTATTTCTTTTACAATTATCATCACTACTGTTCATCAAAAATAAGCATCACTTGATCATCATTGTCATATACTCCAAGCTCTGTTGCTGAATCATTCTTGAGGTATACACCATTGCCAAACTTGAGTACATTCTCGACAAAAATATTACCATCCCCTGTCAAAGTTAGAGCCGGACAAGCATCATTGTCACACACCCAGAGATTTTCTGACAAGGCACGAATATCTGTGCCCGTCGCTGCCAGCTGTAAATCACCAACAGAATCAACGGTAAATTCACTGTAGTTGGTAAGGTCTTTTGAAAGCCTCAACTGTGGGACACTTGATGCCTGAAATATATCCAATACTCGACTTGGTGTTGCCGTCCCGATGCCAACATTTCCTGCTCCATCAATCACAAAAGGAGTGGTGTCACTTGCCTCGTCATTGACTCGAACCGCCAAGTTGTTTGTGCCGGTTGCATCATGTTGCACCAAAAATGACGTATTCGTATTCAATGCTCCCGTGTTTGAAACAGCAAAAACATTACCCGTATTGGCAGCATTGGACCCTGAAAAGGTGATGCCTGCGAGTGATCCCGTAAAAGCGGTTGAGCTAGAAGTAATAGAAAGGGCCGATCCAGAAGTAAGCCCGTTGGTCGTGATAGCAAGACCAGTTTCCCCATCGATTGCATTAGCCGTCAAGTTGACTCCATTTGCTGCATTTGAACTTTGAATAAGATCAAGGATCGCAATAGCATCAGTTGTATGCTGCTGTGAAACCTGAAGAACAAAAGCTGAATCGGTACCGCTCGAGCTCGGGTTAGTAAAGACGAGCGAATCATCAGCCGTAGTAAGAGAAATAGTAGCATTACCTCCATCGGCATCAGTCCCATACGTCGTCTGGAGATCACTCGCCCCTCCTGATCCACATCCGAGGTCGGTAGTATTACAAAGGATCTTGGTTGTACCACTTTCATTAACCTTGAATTTATTAGCCGCACTATCGTACCAGATATCACCAGTAGCAGCTCCTGTTACTCCTGAAACCTGGACATTGAGGTAGTCTTCCACTGACACCCGATTATCAGTATTGGAATAGAGGACCGGTGAGGTCCCATCAAGATCGAGAAAAAGGTCAGTATTGTCGGCGCCACTAGTCCCGGTAAACGCGATGATATCATCAGTACCATTACCGATAGTCTCGCTATTCTGAAGCGTTAGACCGCCACTATCAAGCGTGAGACTATCGGCCGTCGTAGCATCCTGAAGGTCGATAACGCCAGCGCCGTTGGCAACAAGAACAAGAGACTCTCCAGAACCAGTAGTAATATCCGTGGTGGCCCCAGAAATAGTGAGTGCTCCACTCGTAACAGAATCGTTGAGATTGATAATGCCTGCCCCATTGGCCAAGAGAGTCAGGTCTTGATCAGTAGCAGTGGTAATATCTGTCGAAGGACCTGAAAAGGTCATTGTACCAGCGGCAGTTGAAGCATCATTGAACTGAATAACCCCCGCCCCATTTCCTTCCAGTGTCAGATTTTCACCTGAGGCAGTCGTAATATCTGTCGTAGCGCCAGAAAAAGTGAGGCCAGTTGAACCGATTGTCTTATTGGTTAGTATTTCAGAGCCGGCTAATGTCGCCAAAGTACCTGTCGTAGGAAGAGTAACATTAGTTGCACCTGAAGTTGACAAAATAACATCATTGGAAGCGCTAGTGGTAAAAGAACCACCAAATGAAATCGTTTCTCCGTTTGGAATCGTGAGTGTACCGGTAGTGTCCGTTACTGTGAGTCCCGCCACCTTCATCGCATTAAAGGCATAGGGAGCAGCAGTAAAGTGTACCCTAGGAGACATTTCCCCATCACCATTGAATTCAATCCCCAGATAAATATTATCCGTATTAAAATCAATCGACCCGGGAAGATCAGTGTGGGTCCCGAGGCTTACCTGAAAGATACCATCGGTAACAGTGACTTGCGAAGTACCAGAATTCCAGGTCTCTGTCCATACTGCAGTCCCACCAGATGATACGGTATAGATACTAAAAACAAAATCGTAACTGCCGTTCGCAACGTTTGTACCATCAGTATTAACGACTTTCCCCTGAAAACTAATCTGATCATTGATACCAGTAGCAGCAGAAATGGTGGTGGCGTTTTCAACAAAACAAATAATCAAGAAAGATAACAAAAACAGCCGGGCAAATATTTTTTTGCTCGAAAAAGAATTTTCTCTGTTTTTGCTTCTGTGTATTTGGGGTGAAGACATAAAATATCACTCCCGAAAAAATTCGGGACAACAACAAACAACTGCATTGATTCACCCATCAACGCAGAGCCGTGCCATCATCTCATAGTATAAACAATAAAAGAGCTCCCTCAAAGGGGTTCTTGTTTCCTCGTCAAGGCTAATGATATTGCTGACTACCTATTCTGACTTTCTAACAGCTGGAGGAGCTCCTCCCGGAGCCCGTCAAGTTTGACTGGGGATGATAGAACTATGCTTTTAGCAATATTCCCCTTTCGAAAAAATACCCCTACTTCAAAAACGCTACTGGTTTTGGTAAAAAGAACGTATTCCCACCCTCCCTTGATGAGATTTTCTTGCTGATAGGTCATATTATCCTGCGATCGCATTCGAAAACCCGGATATTCCTTAAGAGTTTCAGCAGCAATCTCCTGAGCAACAACAGAAATCTTTCTTCCCTCAATACTAGGCTCCACCAGTAGTACCTGTTCAAGTACTGGATAATTGACAGTATTTACGGAACGAACTTGATAATGAGCCAGGTAATCAAAAGTAAAGTACTTCCCTTTATATCGAACCATTTCCGCAGTGTTTTCCTGGGGCATATCTCCTTGAGAAATACCCTCTTGAACAATAGTCCCTACAGACTTTTGGTTCATCCAGCGAAAGAGAGACAGTACTGCCCCTGCAACACAGAGAATAACCACTATCCACCAAACAAACCGATTCTTTGATCGATACCTTGTCTCTGAAGCTGATCCCATAGTAATTTCTTCTATGTCGAAAAGCTTCTCTTTCGTCGGAAGAACTGCCAAGACCCGAAAAGTAAGCAGGCCCCTCCTATAAACCAGAGACTATGGATCGGGAAAATGAATATCTTCTGCTCCAAAAATTGAAAGTTCTCATCACCATCAAATCGATATGCCACTTTCATTGTGTACCAGCTCGGAAACCACAGTAATCCCTGCGGTTTGAATACAACAGGCATTAGTCTCCCTGCATCAGGCAGGATAATAGCCGAGGCCTCATTAATAATTCCCTTGGCTTTGACCCTCTCGAACGGATCAAGCAATTCTACATAGCCACGAGGAGTAATATGAACATTGCCTGAATTTCGAAAATCGAGGGTAAGTTTTGGCGGTGAAAACCACTGTTGCTCTCCTTTTACTTGTTCAAGAGTAATAGCCGGCTTGGAACCACCCAATTTATTAACAAAGAGGAGTGAGGCGAGCATCTGCTGTATCGCAATGCCATTCTCTGGAAGAGCAGCATCATTGGTTGAGCGAAATACCAGAGCTCCATAGTGACCTCCTGGAGCCAGATCTTGGCTATTGAGAATAGTTACTTTTATCACTTTCTGCTCATGAGGAGCTAGAGCAATACGATCTTGATCAACTTTTACCCATGGAGCAAGAGCGTATGCTGCCCCTAGGTCTTGTGAGGCGCCGAGAAAAGCCACTCCACCTGACTGATCCAAACTACCAAAATCATACACTTCAATCCGAAAAGGAGTTTCAACAGGGGTGGTATTGCTCACCAGAACCTCAGCCACGACCTCAGTCTCATCGTGTATCTCGATCTCTTGGAACATGGGACTGATGGTTAATTCAGCCGCCAAGAGCAAGCTCGTCGTAAAAAATAGTCCCACTGAGAAAAATACTACTCTATAGATGAAGGGGGGGAAAATTTTCGCCATACCTTTACCAGTGTAGAGCGAATACCAATAAAGAAGAAGAGCGCTACAAATATCCCCATCCCCAGAAGCCTCCAGGGAATAACCCAGAATGATACATAGCCTTCGATAGGAATGTCCCTGGTACCATCATCATAGATAAGAAGAAGCTTGGCAGTGTACTTACCAAATCGCAGCTTTGAGGCCTGCTCGAAATCCCATACAAGATCAAAGGTTTGATTCCCAGCTTCATCAAGGACCACCGCGCCGTTTTCAAGCTTGGGTTCATAGACAGGGAAGCCATCCTTCCAATCTGACTCAAAAATACGAGTAGAATTTGGGAGAATATTTCCCTTAGCTTCATTTACCTCAATCAAAGCCACCTCTTTCCCCTTCCAGTCTGAGAGAAAAATATTCCCTCGTGGAGCAACGTGAACGTTACCAGTATTTTTGAGAGAGACCGTGAAACGGGTTGGGAGGAATTCGTACACTTTTTTGTCCGTTGAGAATTCAGAGAGTGTTACTTCTCTCTTGGCATCAGGCACTCTTGCTTCGAGGAGAACCAGGGTGGCCGTACCACCAACCACTGCTGTTTGTTGTGATCGTAACTCGGTACCCTCATCAGATCGGCTGAATACAAAAGCGTAGTAGTAACCAAAGGCAGCCGTTTCTGGAACGGTGAAAGTCACCGTCACCGTCTTCCATTCTTCTGGAGTAAGAGCGAATTCTCGCTCTGAAAAACTTACCCAATCATCGAAAGTATCCGTTGGATCAAGGTCCATGAGAGCTGGCTTACCACTTTCTTCGTAAGCATTGAATTTGAGGATATCAATCTTGAGACGCTCAGTTTCTGTTCCTGCGTTCTTCACCTTGAGCTGCGTAGTCACTGTCTTGCCTGGCTCGGTGACGAGTGATATAGGAAGAGGTGAAGAAACCAGACGGAGTGATCCTTCTTGGGCAGAAACAGGGAGTGCTATGAGGAGGAGTGGGAGGAGAAATCGAAAGAGGGGCATAGCAGGAATATCAGCAATATCTCCCCTAGTATACCACTCTCTTCTGTGTTGGCTAATTTTTTTGATCTCAACAAAAAATCCCTCTTTTACAGAGAGATTTGAAACGCCTTGCACTGCGAAAATCTAGTTAGAATCGGCCAGCTGCAACCACTGTTAGCGTATCAGTATAATCTGTAGCAGCAGCTTGGACGGCAGAGATCTTCGCTCGTTCAATAAGAGTTAAGACATCACCATCAGTTGTACCATTAGAAGCAGCAATAGGCTGGAAAGAAGTCGAGAGAGTACCACCAGAGGTAGAGTTAGTTCCATCATATTCTGCACCATAATTGGAAGCTTGAGATACCGTACCAGTACCCGTTCCTGAGTCTGTAGTAATATTGACATCCAAAACGTATCCCGTAGCTGAGGCTAGATCCGTAGGAGCATTATCCACCGATCCAGCTGTCGCGATAGAAGCCCCCGTGGAAGCTGAGTTCAAGGCAGCATTCGCACTTTTGACCCAAGCCACCCAACCCGAAGCAGCGTTGGTTGAAATTGTCACCGTTCGTCCACTTGTTGAGGCAGTGATGGTGGAAAGATTACTCGTAAACGTATCGGAATTTCCAGAGAGAGCAAAGGAGAAGGTAGCTGGAACAGTTGCAGTTACCACAATCTGATCATTGGAAACAATAGAGAGCGCATAACTTGAAGAGTTTCCACCACTCGCTACAGTTCCCGTGTAATCATTTGCTGGGGTAGAGTGTGTCGTCAGCGTACTTGTTCCAGTAAAATTAAAACAATAGAGAGTATTGGCGGTCAAATTACTACTCGGAAATGTAACATCCTGGCCGGACGCCGCTGTTGCCGTACCTATACCAGGCCAAGCTGTTGCGCCCGAAGGAAGATTGGTTGTTGTAACAGTCCAGTTACCAGGTGTATCAACTGTTGTAAAACCAGTTGGGAATGTCACGACCACATCAGCCTCAGTTACATCAGCAACTGCTGTTTCTACACAAACAGTACCCCCGGTTGCTGTACCCGAGGCTAAACGATCTAGCCTTACCCACACCTGCTGAAGACCAGCTGCCTCAGCATGCTGGACTAGAAGCATAGGCAACACAATAACCAAAACTAAAGAAAAAGTCTGGAGAATGGCTGTTTTTTGAATTACAGAAAGACGAATCATATTTAATAACAGTCTATTTTTGTTTTGCAATACTGCAAAAAGACAACCTTTCAGCGTTTGTACTCTCAATTATACACGAATAGTATATCTCGGTCAAGATAAATTTCATAGTTTCATCCTTAACTTAATTGATTGCTGCAATTATCCTATTAGCCGCTGCGATGAGCTCGCTCGCCTGCTCCACCGTCAACTGATTGCCACTTTGGGCCTCGCAAGCATTGACAAATGCTTCGAGTTTGGCGATTGCGCTGTTCGTGCTCCCTGAGCTCATCGCTTCCAGAGCATCGGCAGCATTTTGGAGCTTGGAATCGAGAGAGTTCGAAATCCCCTGAGCGAGATTCATACTCTCGACGAGGTCCATCAGTTCATTGATTGCTTGGGTTGGGGTTTGAGCTACGGCAGTAGCAGTCGCCGTGTCAGTATTTCCAAAATCGTCGGTTATGGTGAGTGTGACAGTATAGCTTCCAGCTGATGAATATGTATGCATTGTGGTTTCACCACTTCCGGTCGAGCTATCTCCGAAATTCCAGGCGTAACTTACAATATTTCCATCCGAATCATTTGAGTCAGATCCATCGAAATTTGTAGTTTCTCCGAGGAGCACCGTCTCAATCGGCATGATAATCGCTTCGGGCAATGCATCGACCACTACTGATATCGTCGCATCATCAATGGCACCATTGTTATCTGTCACAGTGAGTATTGCCATGTATGTACCAGCATTGGTATAAGTGTGTGCAGCTATCGCTCCAGTGCCAGTATTTCCATCACCGAAATTCCACGCATAATTTACAATCATACCATCGACATCAGCCGAACCCAATCCGTCAAAAGACAAGGTTTGCCCCAGGGCTACTTCAGTAACCGAAGCAATTGATGCAACTGGAGGAGCATTGACTGTCGCGGTTGTTGCGGCTGAATCTGTTGCTCCGTCATCATCGGTAACGATAAGAGTCACCTGGTATGTTCCAGCTGCCACATAGGTATGATTGGCCATGACTCCTGCACCAGTATTCCCATCGCCAAAGTCCCAGGTATAACTTGCTATTGTTCCATCAGAATCAATTGAACCTGATCCATCAAAAGCTGTTACCTGTCCAAAAGTAGTCACTGGAACAGGGTTAATTTCAGCTATGGGCTGGATATTCGCTGGCGGCAAATCAATTTCGAACATATATACATCCGGTCTGCCACTACGCCAATCTTGCCAGACGACTTTATTTCCAGAAATAGAAGGATTGTCTGCTAGAGCAGAACTGGAAGTAATACGTGTCTCTGTTTGAGTAGTTAGGTCGTAAAGATAGATATCGTTAGCGGTATTATTGTGATTGCGCCCATCTAACCAGATAATTTTGTCCCCCGATATTTTTGGAATTCTTTGATTTGCTGAGTTACTCGTAATCTGAGTCTCGGTTTGTGTCACTAAATCATACATATAAATATCTTCATTCCCGTTTCTATTATCCTGCCAAACAATTTTACTCCCAGAAATAGAAGGGTTTTGTTGGGTATGACTCATGTCATCAATAACCTTACTTGTCACCTGAGAAACCGTGTCATGAACATATATCTCGTAGTCCCAATTCCAATTTTCACTTGTTGTTTGCCATACAACTTTGTTATTTGATATTGAAGGAGTGGTGTTTCAACCACTGTGCACTAGAAGTGCACAGATTGCTTAATAGATTGGAAATCTAG